>JAKZVH010000290.1:0-6004 GCA_047516145.1 Gammaproteobacteria bacterium | reverse complement strand
ATGCGGCGCAGCACTTCGGCCAGATAGGCCCCGGTGCCGCAGCAGGGGTCGAGCACATAGACGTTCTCCGCCGCCAGCCCGTCCGCGATATCGAGATCGTCCTTCAACGCCCGATCTACGCGGGCCACCATGTAGCGGACGACTTCGGCCGGTGTGTACCACACGCCCAACTGCTTGCGGAGCTGCGGGTCGAAGGCTTGGAGGAACGGTTCGTAGAAATAAGGCACCGCCTCACCTTCGTTGAAGCGGTTGAAGAAGGCGCCACGATCCACTCGGTTGAGCGCGTCCGCCGTCCAGTCCAGCACTTCGACCAGACCCAGCGGCTGCAGGCGAGCCGGGTTGGAAAGCTGGTGAAACAGAGCCTGAAGTACCGGTGCGCGCAAATGCCAGACGGCATCGCGCCATCGGAAAATTTCACCGGACGGCGGTTTGGAACGTGTCCACAGCACCCAGGCAGAGAACACTCCGTAGAACAGCGTTTGCACAAGGGTGGAGTGAAAGAAATGCGCCCCGCGCTTGCCTTCAAAGCGCACGCCCAGGGCTTCTTCCAATGCGGAACGGACGTCCTTGAGCGATCCTGAGTCGCCGGCCTGCTCAACGCGGGCGAGGCCGTCGCGGGCATAGGATGCGAGCAGCCAGGCCAGGTCCTTCGGTTCGGTGAGCGCGGCTTTGTGGGACAGAGCGCGGCACAGGTACTCGCTCAATCCGGCGCCGACTTTGTTGGCGAAGGCCCTTGGTTTCTCCAGGGCGAGATCCAGCGCTTCTTCGTTATCGGCCAAGTGGAAAGTCTCAAGCGTGACCTCTTCGCCTGAAGGGTCCTGGCCCACAAGCTCAAACTCACGCAGGTTGGTTACCAGCACCAGGCGATAGCGTTGCCAATAGCGGCTTACCTGATCCCGGACAGCCTGCGCTTTGGTGTTTTGGTCCGGCGCCTTGACCTCCACCACGCCACGATCCGGCGTCTGGCCCTTGCGCGGCCGGCCTTTCTTCATCTGCTTCTCCGTGTAGAGATACAGATCGGGATGACCGGCGCCCTGGTCCGATGGCTCGACGAGGCAACGCACCTTGGGCTTCAGCGCCGCGCCAACGGCGTTCAGCAGGTTCGCCAGCGGCGTGTAAGTGGAACGTTCATCGGTAGCCGCCCCCGACTGCCGAATACGGCGCAACTCAGTAAAAAACGCCTCGACCTCCGTCGTGAGTTTCCGGTTTGCTAATGGCATATATCGATCGTCATGCCGCGCAGCCGTCCTTTGCTCCAAAGCTTGTGCGCATCGGGGGCGGTAACCAGACTGAGGCGACTGGTTGACTATTCATCGGGTAGCTTGAGGAGCCTTTCACTACGCCACACTCGTACGATCCTGACGGATCCGGGGTCGCGACGATAGACGATGCGAAAGGGAGGATGTATCAGTTCCCGCAGGAAGCGTTGCTGAAACTCGGGCACAATCCGACCCATCTCCGGGTTGTCGCTCAAGGCTTGAACGCGAACGAAGATTTCCGAGACGAGTCTGTCGCCGATATGGGCTGCGTCTTGTTCTTCATACCAACTCCTTATCGCTTCCAGATCTTCCGCCGCCGACTCGGCGAAACGAATGGAAACCCTGGGCACTTGGCTATTCTTACGCGAGCCGCGCCCTGGCTTCGGCGAATGACAGCTCGCGGCCTTCCTCGAGATCCGCCAGCCCGGCAACGACGGCCCGCATGAATGCACGCTCGTCTACAGCCATTTCGTAATCGCCAAGTGATTGGACCACAGCCACGCCTCGGCCGCGGCGGGTCAACAGCACTGGCCGGTGGGCGTCCCCTGCGTGCTTGATTACCCGTCCCGGATTGACCTTCAAATCGGTTATCGGAACGACATCCTCGGAGAATTTCATGTCCATAATTGCGGCCTCTTGATTTTTGATGACCAGATAATAGCACCTGATTAAAGGTCTTTCTTCATCACGTAACTTGGGGACCAATCGATTTGAGGTCCTTGTGCGCCACACTTGGCTGGTGGCCCGACAGCGGGTTCTCCCGTTCGCGGCCGGCCGCGCGCGATCATGTGCGGCTTACACTAGCTACACGAAAGCCCGCTGTACGGGCTGACCTGTAGCGCAAGCGTGGAACGTGCTGAAATATCCGGAATAGGGAAGGCATAGGTGCCCAATAGGAAACGAGAAGACCACGAATTCGTAGCCGGTAATGGCCTGTTGCACCGGCGCCTGTTTCTCAAGCGGGGCGCCGCAGCGCTGGGCGCGGGTTCGCTGGGGCTGATGACGGCAGCGCCGGCGAAGGAGTTGCCGCCCTGGATGCGCGCGCCGGGCCGGCCCTTGAGCGGTTACGGCAGCCGTTCCCCGTACGAAGATCACGTCCGGCGCCGCCCCTTGGCAGCCAAGGGCACCGGCGGAGCGGGGGGTTCATGGACCCCGCTGGAGGCGCTTGAGGGCATCATCACGCCGAATCCCCTGCACTTCGAGCGCCACCACAGCGGCATTCCGGATATCGATCCGGACCGGCATCGGCTGCTCATTCACGGGATGGTGGACCGCGACTTGTTCTTCGACATGGACGCGCTGTCGCGCTACCCGATGGTTTCGCGCATACAGTTCATCGAGTGTTCGGGCAACAGCTACCTGGCGGGACTTCCTCCACGGCCCGTCAACGATACCTGCGGAGCGCTTCACGGCCTGGTGTCGTGCAGCGAGTGGACCGGCGTGCCGCTCTCGATCCTGCTGGACGAAGCCGGGGTCCACCCGGACGCGCGCTGGATCATGGCGGAAGGCGCCGATGCCGCCGCGATGTCCCGCAGCGTTCCCCTGGCCAAGGCCCTGGACGATGCGCTGCTTGCGATTTACCAGAACGGGGAACGCTTGAGGCCCGACAACGGCTACCCCGTGCGGCTCTTCCTGCCGGGCTATGAAGGCAACATGAGCGTCAAGTGGCTGAGGCGCATCAAGGTGACCGCGGCGCCCACGATGACCAAGGACGAGACCTCCAAGTACTCGGATCTGCTGCCCGACGGCCGGTCGCTGATCTTTACCTTTCCCATGGAAGTGAAGTCGGTCATCACGTCGCCGTCGCCCGGATTGGAACTTGCCGGGCCGGGGCTCTACCAGATTTCCGGCATGGCCTGGTCGGGTGTGGGCCGGATCACCGGAGTCGAAGTGTCCGCGGACAGCGGCGCGACCTGGGGCGAGGCGGCTTTGTCCGAGCCGGCGCTCGACAAGGCCGTGACGCGATTTCGCATGGCGTGGCGCTGGGACGGTTCCCCGTCCGTGATCATGAGCCGGGCCGTGGATGAAACCGGCGCCGTGCAGCCTACGCGCGACGCGATCATCGCCGCGAAGGGCAGGAAGTTCGCCTACCACTACAACGGCATCCAGGCGTGGAAAGTCGACAGCCGGGGGCAGGTGAGCAATGTTTATGCGTAGCCTGGCAGCGGTTATCGGCACGGTTCTGGCCCTGGGCGCATTCGCCCAGGAAGGCCCTGATCTGGGCGTCGAAGCTACGCCGGAGGAAGTCGCGGAATGGGACATCAGCATCGAGCCGGACGGCGAGGGGCTTCCGCTTGGTTCCGGGACGGCGGTCGACGGGGCGCCGGTCTATACGCTGCATTGCTTTTCCTGCCACGGCGCGGAGGGCGGCGGGCAGTTGAATGACGTGCTGGTCGGCGGGCACGGCACGCTTGAAGGGCCGGCGCCGCGCAAGACCGTGGGCAGCTTCTGGCCCTATGCGACCACGGTATTCGACTACATTCGCCGCGCCATGCCCTATCAGCAGCCGCAATCGCTCAGTGATGACGAGGTCTACGCGCTGACGGCGTACCTGCTCTTCCTCAACGGAATCATCGAAGAGGACGAGGTCATGGATGCCGAGACGCTGCCCGAAGTGCGCATGCCCAATCGCGACAACTTCATCCTCGCCTATCCGCCCCCGGAGGACGACTCGGACTAGTCCTTAAGAGCGGTTCGCCGCCCCCTGTCACGGCGCGCATGCGGCAGAACGCCTACTTGCGGTAGTCGAGCGGCGGCTCGCGGTCGCCGAGCAAGGGCCTGTATTCGAAGTCAGGGCCGCGCCGATCTTCGAATTCCGCTTTTACCCCAGCGACGAGTTCCGCATTCGTGAACAGGTCGCGGGCGGTTTCGGCGAGCACCTTGGCCGCCAGCATCATGCCCTTGTGGCCAATGCTCATGCCCCCGGCCGCGACGGCCTGCCAACTGTGGGCCGGCGTGCCGGGTACCCAGGTCGCGGTGCCGAATCCCGCCGTGGGCACGATCCAGCTTACGTCGCCTACGTCGGTGGAGCCCATTCTTTGGTGGAACTCGAACGGCTCAATCTCGTTTCTGGACTCGAGCGGTCGCAGTTCACCAAACAGTGACTCCCGGAGCGTGGTCGCGAATGCCATTTCCGCTTCGTCGTATTCGACTCCACCCAGGCGCTCCAGATGGCCATGGAACACCTCGGCCAGGACATCGTTGCGCAGCAGCGGGAAGTTGCCGTGCATCACCTCGTATTCCATCCGGGTGCCCGTCCCAAGAGCTGCGCCCTCGGCCGCGGCCACCACCCGCTCGAACAACTCGACCACCATATCGGGCTGGGGATGTCGAACGTAGTAATAGGCCTCGGCGTTCTCCGGAACGATGTTCGGCGCCTGGCCGCCGTCGGTAATCACGTAGTGCAGCCGGGCCGTGGAGGGCATATGTTCGCGCATCAGGTTGGTCATGTAGTTCATCGCCTCCACGCCGTCGAGGGCGGAACGACCCCGTTCGGGCGATGAGGCGGCGTGGGCCGCGATTCCGCGAAACCGGAAGCGTCCGGACTTGTTGCCGTTGGTGCTCTCCGGGCCGGCGACGTTGCGGTCGGAGGGATGCCAGTGCAGCACAACATCCACGTCGTCGAAAAGGCCGGCCCGGGTGAGATACACCTTGCCGGATCCGCCCTCCTCCGCCGGCGTGCCGTAGACCCGCACGGTTCCGGCAGTGCCCGTGTTCGCAAGCCAGGCCGCGATTGCCGTGGCCGCTGTGGCGGAAGCGCTGCCGAAAAGGTGATGCCCGCAGGCATGTCCCGGTCCATCGGGGAAGACGGGCTCACGATGCGGCACCGGCGCCTGCGACAGTCCGGGCAGCGCATCGAATTCAGCAAGAATGCCGATGACCGGACCGCCGTGCCCCCAATTGGCAACGAACGCGGTGGGGATGCCGGCTACACCCCGCTCGACGCTGAAGCCACTGCTCTCGAGATAACCCGCGAGCCGTTCGGTGCTTAGGGTCTCGAGATAGCCGAGTTCGGCATAATCGAAAAGATCCATGGCCAAGGCAACGGCCTCGTCGTTTCGAGCGTCCACCAGGGTCGACGGTTCGGGTTGCGCAGGCATGGCGACCGGCGCCAGGAGCGTTAGCGCGACGGTCGCAATGGACGTGACCTTCCAGGTCCGGTGAATCGGGTGCTTTTCGTGCAAGGTATTCCTCCTCAAGTGCCGGACAGCCTGGCAGCAACCCGCGAAGGGCGGCAATGGCAGGTACCGGATTCTATTTGCGTCTGCCCGCTCAGAATGCGTACTTGGCGTTAAGGCTCAATCCCCAGGCGCCGATGTCTTCGGTTCGGGCGAAGTACTCGACCCTGGCGCCGCCTGGGCCGCGGGCGGAATCGTGGCTGCGCAGTTGCTGGTATTCCGCCGTCTCGTAGAACTCGTTGAACCAGGTCTTGCGGAGCTTCAATCCCAGGCTGAGCGTATCGCTGACCCGGTAGTCCACGCCGGCCAATAACTGGTATCCGAACAGGGTGTCCTTCAGTTCGTCGTCACCCACGGTGGTGGTGCCGGCCACCCGCCGGTTGAGATCGGAGATCGTGCCGTCGGGGTTGTTCGGAAACGTCCGGATGTATTGCGGATCATCGTTGCGCTTCCAGGTCTGGAAGTAATCCATCGACACCGATCCGTAGCCGATCCCCAGGCCCACGTAAGGCGTGAACGCCGACGCGGAATGGAAGTCGTAATACAGGTTGGCGAACAGCTTGTGCG
>JAKZVH010000289.1:0-4334 GCA_047516145.1 Gammaproteobacteria bacterium | reverse complement strand
CATTTGGACGATGCGGACGGCGAGGGCTGCGTCGGTCGGAGCGGTGCCGATTACACCGCGCTCGCACGACGGATCGAGGAGCTGGATGTGGGTGTCGTCGCCTTCCAGGAGGTGGAAAATACGGAGGCGGCGCACCGGTTGTTCCCGGTGTCCGGCTGGCATGTCGAGATGTCCCGGCGCCCGCCGATGGATCGAAGCCGGCCCTGCCGGGGGCGGCCGGAGGCGGCACTTGGCCATCTGGCGACGGGTTTCGCGATCCGCAGGGGAATTGCGTATCGGCGCAACGGCGACCTGAAGACGCTGGGCAGGAAAAACGCGTTCCAGAGTTGGGGCGCCGACATCACGGTGACAGAGAGCGGCAGGGAACTGCGTTTCCTCTCGGTGCACCTGGCGTCCGGCTGCTGGGGCGAGAGGGAAGACGGGAAACGTGGGCGCCGGGAAATCTGCGCGATCCTTCGGGCGCAGATGCTGCATCTGAAGGCCTGGGCGGACGCGCGCCGGGCGGAGGGCGCGGCCTTCGTCATGCTCGGCGACTTCAACCGCCGGATGGCGCTGCCCGAGGACTGGGCATGGCGTCTGTTGTCGCCACCCTCGGCGCCGTCGCGCCTGCTGACCGAGGGCGTGCTGTTCCACTGCGATCCCCGCTTCCCGGCGTTCATCGACCATCTGATTGCCGGCGGCGGAGCCGAAGCGACGCTGGTGGAAGGCTCGTTCAAGGAATGGCCGTGCCGGGGAAGCCATCCGGATCACTGCGCCGTATCGGCGGTTTTCCGGACTGGAAGATAGGCGTGCCCAGCATGAGCGCACCTGCGGAGCGGATAGCCGTCTATTCGCAGACGACGCCGTCGCCGTCGCCGTCCCGCATGAAACGGTAGGCAGGATGCTCGCGCGGCACAGGCGCGATGCCGTGTCGCCGGGCCTCGCTGCAAGTAATCCGGCCGTTGCGGTTGTCGTCGTACAAACTGAGTGCATCGACCGGGTCGCGGGACGCGGCGGGTGGCGGTGCTCTCGGCTTTGCGGGTGTCGGTATGGACCAGCCCGTCGCGAACACCATTTCGGTGGAACTGCAAGCCGACAGCACGCGCTCCAGGGCCGCAGCCTCACGGCGGTCGACCGTGAGACCGTATTTCCGTTTGACGGCGACGACACGGCTGGCGAACCAGCACCGGTTTATCGGTGGAAGCCATTCCGCGGCGTCCAGCGCGCACTTGCCGGAGACGCCGCAGCGGTTCACCGCGGGCGCGGCGAGGGTGAGGTTGAGCGGATCGGAGGCGAAGCGCCGACGGGTTATCCGGTCGGCGGCGCAGAGGCCGCTATCATGGGCCTCGGAGACGGCGACGATGTGTTCGATGTCGGTTTGCCGCGTGTTCGCAAAATGCCGCCCCGTATAGGGGCCGTAGATCCGCCCGCCCATCGACGCCACGATGTCGGCCTCGACCAACTGCGGATAGGGATAGTCGCGGCGGGCATATGGCGAGCAGCGATGTTCCGACGCGACGGCGAGCCCGCGCCAGTTGTCGCCGACACTCTGGGCCGTGGCGTTAGCCCAAGGGAGAACGATGCCGGACAAGGCAATGCTGGCAAGGATGAGGGCGATGGCGAGTCGCTGTACCCCTCGCGTAGCGAGCAGTGCTCCGTTCGTTGTCGCGTGGTGCCTTCCCCAATTTTGGTTTCCGTTGGGTCGGCTGCGCAGCAGGGGCGCTTGGGGGCTAGGCCGGTGGAAATCCGCGAAAACGCCGAGGCGACAGGGTTCGGAAGTCGAGGGGGCGGTGTTCACGGTTGCGAAGGCGATGACGAGGCCAAGTTCGGGTCTGTTTTCGCGAACCGGAGTTGATCGATGGGATCGCCGCGCAGCATCAGCATGCATCGCCGGAGGTGGACGGATGGCTAGACAGTGTCACGGCTGAACGGGACGACTGTGCCGCCGCCTTTGGCGGACTCTGCCGATCGTTTCAGGTTCGGCAACGTCACAACTTCAGCGGTTTCCATGGTCATGTAGCCTCGAGGCAGCCCACACAGGGCCTCCACGTCCGGCCCGTGGAGCCGGAAGTCGCTCAGCAGCGCCTCGCGGGTGCGAACCCTTTCGTCGACCAGCAGACGCACTGATCGGTTCAACAGGCGCGGTTGTTCCGGTTCAAGCACATCGTCCAGAGGCTCGCTCTTTCGCCAGCCCCGCGCGCTGAAATACTTCCAGAGACGCCGCTGATGTTCCTCGCTCAACATGTCGAGCTTAGCACAGCGCATGATCATCGCGCCGATCGAGGCCTTCCAGCGTTCCTTGAGCGCAACGAATGCATTGAGCGAGGGCGACCAGATTTCCGCCGAGAAACTTTCTGCGGGCATCAGGAGTGCCCCGCCAAAATCGAACGCCTGACGCTCGATTTCCTTGAAGTCCGCGCTGTTGTTCAGGGCCTTGGACCTGAGGCGACGGTGCAGAACCAGGTGACCGAGCTCGTGTGCAGCGTCCATGCGCGAACGCACGCATGAGTCCTTGTCGCGTGCGATCAGCACGTAAGGGCGACCGTCCGCCGCCGACCAGTTCGATAGGCCGTCCATCTTGACGGTACCGGTTTCCTCTTTGACAACCACGATCCCGGCGTTCTCGAGAACGAGCAGAACGTCGGAAATCGGGCCAATGCCCAGGTCCCACAGGGCGCGGCACTCGTACGCCATCCGCTCAATGTCTTCGTCCCGGATTTCCCGGTGGTCCGTTACGTCCAGGGACGGCACCTTTACTTCGGGAAGGTCCACCCATTCCTGGAGACAAAGAGCGATATCCTGCGCCCATCGGAGCCGCGCCTGAGTGCGCTTGCGCACCGACTGCGTGGTGCTTGCCATGGACCGAAAGAACATCGGAGCGGAGCCGTGATCCGGCAACGGTCGCAGGAAGAACGCGATCGGCAGATTGAGCGCGCGCGCTAGGGCATCCAGTGCTTCCGGTTCGGGGGACTGCCCGCCACCCTCCCAGCGCGAGATACTGGAACTCGTTCGGTTGATCAGTTCGGCCAACGCCACCTGTGTGAGGCCCCGGGAATCCCGGGCCTCGACCAGTCGCTCGGCTTGGAACCCTGGTGTGCCACTGCGCATGGTCCTTTTCCCTGTACCCCGGTGCCGGGGCCTAGTTCGCTGGATCGCCGCCCGGTGTCTTCTTGAGACGCGGCACGGCCCGGTCCTTCATCGTGACCGGGGCCTCGGGCGGCGTGTGAATCTTCGTCTCGAGATCGTGATAGCGGCCCAGCAGCGTCTGGATCGGTTCCAGAACCACCCACTCGGACAGGTCGCAGCGCGGAATTCCGAGTCCCACAAAGGCCGGTATACTAAGGTCGCCAGTCCTCCGGTGCGCCGTTACGACGATCATCCCGCAAAGTTGGTCCGTGGAAGGCATGGGCACTGCCCGCAGGAGGTCGAGCTGGACCGGGTCGAGCCAGGCGTTCAGCGCTGCCCACGCGCTGCGGAACCTCGTTGGACGGGGAGGTCCGCAATGCGCTTGAACGTTGCCGCGAATTAGGTGCACGCCGCCGTGGCTCACCAAGCTGTAGCGGCCACCAGCGGGCTTGGTATGGCGCGCGATCGCCACTAAGCCCGCATCTTGTGCGGCCATCCTGAAGCCTTCCTCGCAACAGGCGTGGCGCGCCTGCCCGAGCATGTTGGCTCGCTCGGGCTCCGCGTAGTGCTGGTGCGTCACGCGCTGCGCCTTGGCAAAGGACGCGTCCATCTGTTCAATGAGGACTTGGAAGAAGGTGGCCGGGTAGTGGGCGAGGATACGGGCAATCGGATCGGTCATGATGGCCTTCGGTGCCAGCTTGCGTTATAAGGAAAATAGCACTATATTTTTGCGTATACAAGCCCGGACGGGCTTGCTCGCACTTTCGAACATCGGAGTCACCCATGAGCAAGGACCGAGACCGCATCGTCTATCGTCGCTCTGACGGCAAGTGGGCCAACAAGCGCAACGATGCTGGCCGCGCTTCCAGCTTGCACGACACGCAGCGAGAAGCCATAGGTGCCGCTAGAGGGATACTCCAAAAGCTAGGCGGCGGGGAACTCACGACCAAGGGCCGTGACGGGCTCATCAGAAGCAAAGATACAATCGCGCCGGGCCGCGACCCCTTTCCCCCGCGGGATGCAGAGCACTAAGGCTGCGCGCCTTTCGGTCGCTGCGCCACGTAGCGAATTACCACGGAAAATTCCCTTCCAGAAACGCGCGGCGCATCCCGAGAACTGTGCGATATCGGCAGTGTTCCGGGTCGGGAATTAGCGCGGCGGCCAAGTGCGGACACGGGGGCCGGCTGCGTAGCAGCGCACAGGCCTCAGCCAGGCGCCGCGGTTCGGAT
>JAKZVH010000288.1:0-3098 GCA_047516145.1 Gammaproteobacteria bacterium | reverse complement strand
GGGAGTGCGGCGATAATCGAACTGCTGTTGAGCGGTGGATCCGACGTGAACGCCCCGAACGCGGCTGGAACCACCGCGCTCATGCTGGCGGCAGCTGCAGGGAAGCCCGACGCCGTCAAGCTGCTGCTGGATCGTGGAGCCGACGTGGACGCGAGGGACACGATCAACGGACAGACCGCCGCGATGTTTGCGGCGGCGACGAATTCCGCGGGAGCGATCAAGCTGCTGGCAGAGCACGGTGCGGATCTCAACGCCGTTTCGAAGATGCTCTATCCTCGCAACCGGGGTGAGAATCTGGACAGTTTCGACAGGGACCGGCGGTATAGTCGTGGCCCGTGGCTCGGGGGGTTGACCGCATTGCACTTCGCGGCCCGGGAAGGCCAGATGGACGCGATCCGTGAACTCATGGCCTCAGGAGCGGATGTCAACGTCGTTTCCGCGACGGATGAAACGCCCCCGATGACGACGGCCATCATCAACGGCTATTTCGATATCGCGAAGTTCTTGGTCGACAACGGGGCCGATCCGAATCTCACCAGCACGGGTGGCGTGACACCTCTGTTTGTGACGATCGATCAGGGGTGGGCGGCCAGAACCTGGTATCCGGCGGCGAGCTCCGACCAGGAAACGGTGAGCCATCTCGATCTGATGACGGCCCTCCTGGCCAAGGGGGCCGATCCGAACGCGCGAATGGGCCCGAAACTGTGGTTCCGGACGTTCCACGGAGATTGGGTGGACTCGGACGGTGCGACCGCTTTCTGGCGGGCCGCGCAATCGAATGATCTCCCTGCGATGCGGCTCCTGGTTTCGACGGGTGCCGATCCGAATATCCCGACCGGACGTGAGTGTTCACCACTCCAGGCGGCTGCCGGCTTCGGCTACCAGCCCCAGACCAGCAACTTCGCGCCGCACGAGCGGCTGGCAACACTGAGGTACCTGGTGGAAGAGCTCGATGCCGATGTGAATTCGAAGGACGATAAAGCCTATACGCCGCTGCACAGTGCGGCGTTGATGAACGACCTGGAGCTCATCGACTACCTGGTTTCGAGGGGCGCCGACGTGAAGGCCCGGGCGAGCCACATCTACGGACGGAGCGCCGACACGAACGAGGACGTCGAAGAGGGCATGGGGGACAGCGTGGCGGATTTTGCAAATGGTCCGCGAGAGTGGAATCTGCAGTATACCGAGATCGTCGACCACCTGCTGAAGCTGGGCTCGGACTTTGCGGATGATTGCAAGGCGGTCACGTGCGTGCAAAAGACGCGTCCGGATCGGTTTCCTGGAGGGAACAATCAGGAATAGTAGTGAGGTGTCGCTTGTTCAGATAGATCGGGTGCAGGTGCGCTCTATGAAGGTGTGAGCCGATTGCATTCGAAATGCAGTCCGGTATCGTCCCGCATCAGTCCGTTTTAGAATGTGGGATGAAATGGATGAGGCAGCAACGTTCCGGCGCCTCGGCCTGGCGGGCGAAGAGGGGGACCAGGGTCCTGCTCTCCAGCTCCCGTGCGATGAGCATCGGGCGTCCGATGGCGGCGCCGATGCCGTGCACCGCGGCCTGGACCAGCATGCTGTAGCGGCGGAAGCCCGAGGCTCGCGACAGGTCCGGCGTGGACTCGCCCTGACGGGCGAACCAGTACGACCAGTCGGCATCCCATCCCAGGTCGTAGAGCAGAGGCCAGCCGTTCAGCTCGCCCGGCGTGCGGGGCCGGCCCCGCGCCGCCATCAGGGCCGGGCTGCACACCGGCAGCAAATCCTCCTCGTAGAGCGTCTCCTCCAGCACGGTGTCCTCGCGGCGGGTCACCGGGCGCGGCGGTCGGGGTCGACCCCGCGGTGGTTGGTTTCCAGCTCGATGGCGACGCCGGGGTGCGCCGCCTTGAAGGTGGCCAGCCGGGGCACGAGCCACTTCTCGGCCACCGCCTCGACCGAGATGATGCGGACGCGGCGGGGCCAGCGGCGCTGGCGCTCGGAGACGCCGTGGACCTCGGCGAGGATGCGCTGCCCCTCCTTCAGGTAGGCCTACCCGAGCCCATTGAGGCGCACGCCGCGATGGCTGCGGTCGAAGAACGGGACATCGAGGTGCTTCTCCAGGATCCGGGCCCGGTGCGCGACGGCGTCCGGGGTGACGCCGAGCTCCTCGGCGGCGCGGGCGAAGCTCTGCTGGCGGGCGGCGGCCTCGAAGAAGCGCAGACTTTCGAGCGGGGGCAGGAGCAGCACGCAAAGAACCTCCGGACGGGACATTTTCACAACACGTGATCATGTCATCGCACATTCTGGCATTGGCGGCAAGCCGATTTCTACGGAGGAAG
The DNA here is from genome assembly GCA_047516145.1 of Gammaproteobacteria bacterium. Taxonomy (GTDB): domain Bacteria; phylum Pseudomonadota; class Gammaproteobacteria; order Steroidobacterales; family Rariloculaceae; genus UBA6522. The sequence continues at coordinate 792 of JAKZVH010000288.1, read as the reverse complement.
CGCCGGAAGGAGAAGTGGTCCCGGCGCCGCGCGGGTCGGCAGGTCGAAAGGCACGGCCGGACGGCCGAATACACCTATGGCAACGCAATAATAACCCATACATATAGCGACACGGTGGGCGGCTCAGAAGCTTTTAAGGGATTCATATTAAATCGATTACGCGCCGATCAGGGTCTGCGTGGAGGTAATAGAAATACGGCATAGGGACAATGTAATCGTCATATTGACAGGCGATAGCAGCGGGACTATTTTGTCTGGCTGACATCGCTGCCGGACTCCTATTTGAAGCACGCGGCGGCTGCACCTGATTCGGTTATAGATGAGGGCTGCATGTATGATCGTCGCTGGCCACTCCGACAAGGGCTTGACATTGCAGTACGCGCCGGCTGGGCGTACATTGCCGAGGGCCGTAATCGCGTCTCGAGTGCGCGAGTCCTGTTGCCCACCACCGCCTGACGTTCTACCGCCCCGCCCGGGTGGCCATCCTTCCCCATCGACTGCATCCGCCGCCAGCCGCGCGGTGGGGTTCGCGGACGGCACGGCACCCGATCACGGAATCATGTTGCGCGCTTCGGTGGGCGGGTAGGCACCTGCACCACCTCGAATAATCGTAGTTGAACAGAGGGGGAATATTCCGCAATCCACTCCCCAGTGACGCAGATCGGAGGTTGAAATGGAACGGCGGCCAACAAGCATACTTACGACACTTACCGTCTCCGTGCTGGCCTTGACGCTAATCGCGCCTTGGGCGCTCGGGCAGGATCCGGACCGGATTGCCGAAATTCGCAGCCG
>JAKZVH010000287.1:0-3852 GCA_047516145.1 Gammaproteobacteria bacterium | reverse complement strand
GGCCCTTCGGGTGACACGGCGAGCCCAGCAGCGCAGAGGTCGATGACGGGCACCCCACCGTGTTCGAAGAGCGGTTGACTCGTCGCAACCCCGAAGGCGGATTTGATTCACCGAGGGCATCCAATCCATCGGAGTACACCTCGTTCCGGCCCTCGGGCTGTCCAAAGAATCAGGACCACCTCACTGAACTAGCCCCTATTCGTCGCGTCGTATATGATCGGTCGCTAGCCCGTCGACACCAAAGGAACGCAATGCAGGAACTTCTTGATGTCGTCAGCTGCCTGGTTGAACGCATAGACCACCACCGCAACCTGTTGGCCCATAGCGAGGCTTGTACGAGATCGGCCCTGATCGAGCCGTTGCTTCGCGCGCTGGGGTGGGATACCGGCGATCCCGGTCTGGTCGTGCCGGAGTACAACATTCCGTCAAAACCGTCGCACCGGGCTGACTACGCGTTGTTCACACAGGACCGAGCGGCCTCGGGTTCCCGTCTGCCTGACGTCATTGTCGAGGCCAAGAAACTGGGTGAGCAAATGGACGGCGCGGCAGTTCAGGCTGCCAACTACTGCACTGTCGACGGGTTCGAGCACTTCGCCGTAACCGACGGGCAGCGATGGCGCGTGTATCGGACGCGGGCGCAAGGCGCATTGAACGAAAAGCTGATCACTCAGTTCGACCTCGTCAATGATGGGCCAGAACAGGCTTCTCTGAGGGCGCTCGCGCTTTGGCGACCGGCGGTAACGCGGGGGATGATCCAAGAGGCCGTCGCGCCCGTCGCAGCGCATGGGGGAGCCCCGGCTCCCGCCCCCGGCCCCCAGCCGGCAGTGACCGCCGCAGTCACGGAGCCGCCTACTCCCGCCGCGACATCGGGCGTGCCGGTACCAGCAGGCGCTGATTGGATATCGTTGGCAGAACTCCAGCCTGCGCCGTACTCCAAGCCCGAGGAACTACGAGCGCCTTCGGGCGAGACAGTTTCGGTGAATACTTGGAAGAGTCTAATGACCGAGGTCGCAAGGTGGCTGGAGACGCAGGGACTGCTACAGGAACTTAGCGGGAACATTAAGGTTGGCGGCAAATTCATTCTGGCACGAAGCCCCGAGCACCCGAATGGGCAGCCATTCTCGGCGCCGGGTAAGGCGGACGCTTGGTTTGTCGAGACTTCATACGCCGCCGGCCAGTTGGTCAACCACACGTGCACGATCGTGCGCCATGCGCTCGCGGATCCCACCCAGTTCATGGTGCGGCTCCGAAAGGAATAGCCACGCCGAAGTCGGCTGCACCCGGAGGACCCGGTCACGGGTCTGCGCAACGTCGGCTTGTCCCTGGTCGGACGGACGGTCGCTGCGGAGCCCCGGGGAGGTTCCTTTTGGCGGCCAGCGTCCCGCCGCCCGGGGCGCGTGTCCCGGTTCACCGGTGTCCTTCGGGACTTGTTTCTCGACGAGGACGCTAGGCCGACCCACACGCAGCCTCTGTTGGGCGTCTCCCTTCGGGTCGCGCTCTATTCGCCGCCCACCTTGCCGCGAAACCGGAACCAACGGGTTCCGCCTGCGGCCAACCGAGCCCGAGAAGCGGTCTCGGCCCATTCGGGGTGACGATCGCTGGTGCTTCCGTGCTCCGCACGGTGAGGAAAATTGCGGGAGTTGAGTGCCGGGTTGATGCGGCCCGTCTCGAATCCGCGGCGGAACCGCCAGTCGGGGCGGTCGGGCCCTCCCCCGAAGGGATGGCCGTCCCGTTGTTCTACAAGAGCTTTGTGTGGACCACGTAGGCTGCCACAAGGGCGGTCACGATCACGGCACCGAGCTTGATGGCGTACCACCAGTCGCGGTCGACCTTGATCCCGCTACCCAGAACTTCATGTCGTTCCAACATGGTTGCCTCCTATAGCCAGCCTACACTGTCGACCGATTGTAGCGCCGCGACACCCGCCGCGAAAACGGCCAGTCCGATCATCCAGGCATCCTTCACGGTCGCCCGTCTGATCCTCCGCGCCTCGGCTTGCAGCTTGTCCGATTCGGCCTCCAGCTTCGTCGCCGCGGGCACCAGCTTTCTCGCTTCCGCCTCCAGCTTCTCCGCTTCCGCGTTGATTCGTCTCAGCTCGGGGCCGCCCGCTCTGCTTCCAGTTGCATAGGCTTTCTCCTTTGGGGAACCCGCCGGTGAACCGAAAGCCCTGCCGGGAATCTCGGTTCCCAGCGGGAGTCATCGGGCTTGAGCACGGCCCGGATTTCAACGCCACGGAAGTGGCTTGCTCAGTGCTGCCCCTCGTGGGCAGCCACCGCCGAAGCGGCCACCTACACGCCACCCTTCGGGGGCGGCAACGCCAGGAAATCCCGGCCGGTAAGCGGCTCCGACCCTAACCGCGGCCGAACGGCGCTAGAAGAAAACTCTTAGCTCGCCGCTAAGTCGAGCGCGACGCCGCCTCCGTAAAACTCCGCCGCCCGTGAATCGCCCCGTGGGTGCCAGCCCCAGCCGTCGGTTGCCGCGATCGCGGTCCACGGCGTCGTCAGCCGCCCGCAGCTGCCCAGTTGTCGGATAGCGGCCCAGCGTGCCATGCGTGCTCGCCTGGTCAACCGGGAGGGTTCTCCGCTGGCGCTGCGACCTCGCCGGGGCGAGGTGACCGGCCTGCGCGCGCATGCCGCCCGTCCAGGCACCGACGCACTCCCGCGTCGGCAACAAACCTGATCAGGAGACCGACATGGACCTGCAACTGCTCATCGCTCAGTGGAGCGGGAAACTCCCCGACGGCTTCGTCCCGCGCCAATGAGTGTTGTCACAAGAGATGCGACAGACCAGTAACCATCAAGAAAGACGGGACTCTCGCCAAAGCGTGTCAGAAGTGCCCTGAATCGGAGGGCGAAATCCTGCAAGCGGCGCCGCGCCGCGCTGGTCGCCGACGGCGGCTGCCGGCGCTGCGCGTACCGCAAGCGCGTCGAGGGCGATTTCCTCCGCAAGCGGTGCCGGGAAGATCGCGCAATCGAGCGCGCGCAGAAGCGCCAGGACGCCATCGACGCCGCGATCATCGACGAGTTCGCCGCACAGCCCGACCGGGCGCACCGCGCGAGCAACCTCGATCTCGGCGTCTCGCCCTTAATGCCGAGAGGTTGGTAATGCCGAGTGGAGCGCGAGAGGCTTCGGAACGAAGGCCTCTGCGGCACTGTCACTCGGCATTACACCTGAAGTCACTTGCCGCCGAGCAGCGCCATCAAGCTGTCCCTGACACCGTGGAACGACCCAGGTCTGATGGACGGCGGCGTGTTGGTTTCCAGGATTCCCAGCTTTTCGGCCGGGCTCGCGCGGACGTACATTTCGGTGGTCCTGATGTCCGCGTGACCGAGCCACAGGGACACCTTCCGGATATCGCCTGTGGCATGCAGGATCGCCATCGCCGCGGAGTGACGAAGCACATGCGGCGTTACCCGTTTGGCGTTGATGGACGCAACCGTCTTGGTCGCCGTGGCGACATGCTTGTCGAACAGGTACGCGAAGCCGTCCGTACTCATGGCTCGTCCACGCGCATTGAGGAACAGGTACTCGTTTGAGGTCGATGGCCTCACGTCAAGCCACCTTTGAAGCACCGTCCTCGTTTCCTTCCACAGTGGCAGTTCGCGTTCGCGGCGCCCCTTGCCCAGGATGCGGATCGTTTCGAGCTGGGGACCGGATAAGCTGTCCATGGTCAATGTTGTCAGCTCGGACACGCGCAAGCCGGCGGCATAGCAGAGATGCAGCATTGCCCGGTCTCGCAGACCCGCAACCGTTGTGGGATCCGGCGCGTCCGGGATCGCCTGCATTTCGGTGTGATCGAGCCAGTCGATCAGTGGCTTGTCGGCCGCTTTCCGCGGCAGGGCACGTACCTGC
>JAKZVH010000286.1:0-3591 GCA_047516145.1 Gammaproteobacteria bacterium | reverse complement strand
GGGTCCACGCCCGCCGCCTTGAGAATCTCCTTAGTGCGCCTGACTTGATTTGATGCCACATAGTTGGCTTCTACCCAAAAATTCCCGAATTGTTGGGGAGCAACAAATTCCTTCCCTGTTCTACTGTGCGGAGATTTATCGACAACCACTCTCCCGCCAGGGCCGGTCACCGGGCACATCGACTCGTTCAATCTGCCCGTCTCAACCAGCCACTCGACCGTTGCGATTTGAACTCGGTTCCACTTGCCTACGGGCTTTGTAATTCCACCAGGAAACGACATAATTTGCGGAGGGGCTTGTCCGGTGACATCAGTCATTTCACTCAAAGCAGTACCCTTGTTGCTCGGAGTCACCGGTTCGACCGTGGTGTTGTCGTAGTCTGGCGGCGTTGTCGGCACATCCTCCGCAGGTGGTGGAGGAGCGGGCATCGCGGGGTCGCCGCCCTTAAAGTTGCCGCGCCACAGCCAGAGCATTCCCATCACCGCGCTTTGATTCATGTCGGTGATCTTGAATGCGGTAACCCGTTTGTCCTGCATCGGGACCGGCCTGTGAGTCTCGTACACCTTCCAATCGTCACCGTTCGTAACCACGAAATACTTGATGCCATCCCGAAGACAGTAGTTGATCGACTGCGCGATCCCTTGCGCGGTAGGGGTAAATAGTGACTTCGCCTCGACGACAAGGCTGGGCGGGCCGCTTCCTGGCGCCATGGCGTAGTCGGCCCTGCCGTTGCCTGAGTTGTACTCGGTGAGCACTTGCGCGGGATCCGAGAGGTCCCAGCCCAGCGCTGTGAGAAGCGGATCGATCAGGCAGTACCTGGTTGACGATTCGCTTTTTTGGAGAATCTCGCGGTGTTGGTCGATCTTCGTGCTGAGTTCGACGACGAGATCGTTAAGTTCATCTAGCCACATGACGCATGTTCCCTGACGGCCGCGTTTTTGTGCGACGGTTCGCGTCGATATGTTAATCGAACGGCTGAGGAACTTCCGTCCTGACACTGGACCCCCTCATACAATGGAGACCCGCCACAACCCCCCGGAACCATCATGAAAATCACCGAAATCAAAATCTCCGTATTCGAGATGACCAGCGTCATCACACCGTTCGACCTCGTCGAGTCCGGACGCGCGGGACACCGCCGGTGGAGACACCAGCCGCGTCCGCCGAAGCAGAGCCATATGCACGTGCTGCACATCCGCACGGACGAGGGCCTGGAAGGGATGTGCCCGGTCGGCGACGGCCGGTACATGACCATGCCGGTCCCGACGTTGGAACAGCTCCGCATACTCGCCCTGGACGAAGACCCACTGGACCGCGAGCGGCTGTTCCAGAAGATGAAGCATGCGACGCGGCAGGCATTCGCACCGTACGGGTGGTTCGGGGCCTTCGACAATTGCCTGTGGGACATCGCCGGAAAGGCGGCCGGTATGCCGGTCTGCTCACTCATGGGCCGCGTCCGGGATCGGGCGCCCGCCTACTACAACATCCGAGGAGACTCGATGGAAAAGGCCGTCGAGGACTCCGAGATGGCCGTTGGGATGGGGTTCCCCGCCTTGAAGGACCACTTCGTCCAGGAGCCCGGCGACAACATCGAGTGGTTCCGCGCCGTCAGAGACGCCGTGGGGGCCGACGTGGACCTCATGCACGACCCGGTGGGTATGTACACGTTCGCCGAGGCGGTCCGGATAGGGCGGGCCCTGGAAGAGCTCGACTTTCGGTGGCTAGAGGAGCCCATAAATGATGTGCGGCAGCACGAACTCCAATCTCTCTGCGACACCCTCGACATCCCGATCCTCAATCCTGAGTCCATGACCAACGCCATCGACCTCAGCGCGCAGTGGCTGATCTCCGGCGCCACCGACCTGCTACGGGTCAGCGCCAGGCACGGCTCGACATCCGTCCTGAAGCTAGCCCATCTGGCCGAATTGCATGGCACGAACGTCGAAATGCACGGCGCGGGCGGCCTCTTCGGCCTCGTGCACACACATCTGAACTGCGCCATCGCCAACACCAGCTACTACGAATTCTTCCCCGGCGGCATCCGGGACGAGGTGGGCAAGGAGATCGGCATGACGAATCCGCCCTTGCCGTCGGGTGGATACGTCACCCCTCCGCAGAGTCCCGGCTGGGGCGCAGAGTGGGACTGGGACTACTTCCGCAAAAAGACCGTCGCAGAACTGTGAGCAGGCTATATGTTGACAGCCCTATCATCGTTTGGCATGACGGGAGACTGCCCTAGAGGGTGTCTAAAAAGGGACTATCATCGCTCTGAAAATGGCCCGGTCAGGCGGCCCATCCGTCTTTCCGGACTCGATCCGGAATCCAGGTGCGCGGGGCCACGCGAATACCGGAGTCACGTAAATCACTTCACGGGCTCGCGGCGCAATGACTACAGTCCCAGTTGTATCGCCCGCCGCCCCGTGTTCATCACCTCATGCGGCCTTCACAAAGGCATGGTGATTCTGAGTAAAGCCGAAGAATCTACTCTTTATGATGCGAAACGGCCCGTACCGCAGACCTCAGCACGTTCGGCGTTTTTGAGTTGACAGGGATTTGTTTGACACTCTGTTAGAGCATCGGTCCCACCAGGCGCCACCAATGACACGGCGATTTAGCGCGGGTATGCTGATTTGGATGGCTGTTGCTAACTATGTGGCGGTTTAGGTCGCCGAACGATGCCCTCAAACCCCACTGGGAACCCAACCAAAGGACTGACATTGGGGTACATACACCGGAATGAATGGCTAGCTTATGGCTTGCTTGTCGCTGCTGCGGTGGCGGTGTCCCTGCCTCTGTACCCGTACAGATGGCACACGTTCCTGCACATCACCGGCGCAGTGGTCTTCCTGGGCAACATCATCGTCACCGCTGCATGGATGCTGATGGCGGAGCGGACGCGCAGCATCAACGTCATACATTTCTCCGCCAAGGCCGTTATCCGCGCCGATCTCCTGTTTACCCTGCCTGGCGTGCTGTTGATAGTAATGAACGGGTTTGTCATGGTGATTGCCGGCTGGGGAGGGTGGGACGCGTTTCACGAATTCTCCTGGATATCTGCCGCCCTGGCGCTGTTTATTGCGTCTGGCGTCATTTGGGTGGGAGTGCTTATCCCCATCCAACATCGCATGGCCGTATTCTCAGACCCGTCGGACTACCCGGATTCGCCGCCGCCGCAGTTTTTCTCAGCGCTCAACAAATGGTACTTCTGGGGGGCAATAGCAATTGCGTTGCCACTGGTCTCCCTCTTCCTGATGGTCAACAAGCCAGACTTCAGCTAACAACATAGCCTGACTACGCTGCCGGGCGATTCGGCGCGGATCCGGGACTCACTGTCCCGCGGGCTCACTTCCGAGCAGTCCTGTCCGTGTGAGTTGCCGGAATTGATCCGGTTCATCGAAGGCAACTGCACGTGTTCGGCACAGGTGGGGACCCTGACCTTTCCCGGCCACCTCCGGCCTCTTCGGCCTCGTGCAAACGCAGGTGGACTGCGCCGTCGCCAACACCAGCCAATACGAATTCTTACCGGGGGCATCCGCCAAGAGGTAGACAAGGAGATCGGCATGATGAATCCTCCTCTACCTTCAGGCTGAT
>JAKZVH010000285.1:0-19656 GCA_047516145.1 Gammaproteobacteria bacterium | reverse complement strand
GTCCACGGGCAGGTCGTCGCCGGGCGCCAACTCCGCCACGATGCGGTTCCCGCCCGCCGCCAGTTCCAGGCCCTCGAATTGCACCTGGGCGGTCTCGCCGGGCGCGATCGACACCTGCCGTTCGGCCGCGGCGGCGCCGTTGAGCCGCAGCATCACGGTCCGTTCCACGGTTTCGGCGCCGTAACCGCGCAGGTTGGCGACAAAGTCGCCGGACACCGCCGACCAGGCCAGCCCGTCAACGCTCCAGTTGCTCTCCGCCTCGGCGGATACATCGTGCAGCACCAGCTCGCGCGGCGTACGCGGCGCCAGATCGGCGAAGCGCGGCGGCAGCGCCGACTGCTGGGCGTCGCTGACGACGTGCACGGTCACCGGAATTTCCACGCCGCGGACCAGGCTGTCCACGGCGCGCATCAGTTGGCCGTAGTCCAGACCGAAGGGCCCGGGCTCGAGCGTGGCGATGCCGCTGCGAATGGCGCCGCGTTCCAGCGTCGGTTCGACCACGACCTCCACCAGTCGCCCGGCGGCCACCAGTTGCGCCGCATCGCCGGCATCGAGTCCGTCGAGGACCGCATCGGCGGCGGCCTCGGCACGCTGCCAGCGTTCGCCGTGGCCCATGGAGGCGGAGAGATCCATGACGACGACGTGCAGTCCGGCGGTTTCAGCGACCAGGTTTTGCACCGCGCCCAGCAGGGCCGGCCCGGCGAAGGCCAGCGCCAGCAATACCAGCACGCCGATGCGCAGGGCGAGCAACAGCAGGTACTGCAACTTCCTCGAGAGCACGCGGCGCGGCTCCCCCGGCTCGAGGAACATCACCGAACTGACGGGCTGGCGGTTGGGGTTGGTGGATGACAGGCGATGCAACCACAGCGGCACGCCGATCGCCAGGAGTCCGAGCAGGAATGCGGGGGCCAGCAGGGTCATCGGCGACGCCGCTGCCGGAACAGGAGGTAATTTCTGAGTGCGCCTTCCAGCGAGTCGGTGATGTTCACCAACTCGTGATCCACGCCGGCGCCCGAGGCGCACTTCTCCAGCGCCTCGATGTGTTCGCCGATCCGCTCGCGGTAGCGCGAACGCATGAAGATCGGTGAAACCTCCAGGGATTCGCCGGTCTCCATGTCTTCCATGAGCGCCGACTCCTTCAATTCGGGTTTCAGCTCCTGGGGGTCCAGCAACTGGAACAGCACCACGTCCTGCCCCTGGTAGGCCAGCGGCTGCACGCCCTTGATCATTGCTTCCGGCGAACAGTAGAAGTCGGAGATCACCACCACCAGTCCGCGCCCCCGCTTGAACTGGCGGAAGGTCTCGAAGGGGACCCTCAAGTCCGTGCCGACGCCCGGCTCGGCACGGTCGATGGCGTGGAGCACGCCGCTCAGCTTGCCGATGCGCGAAGACGGCGGGCGATGCTCCCGCACGGTCTCGTCGAAAACGATCAGGCCCACGGCATCGTGCTGTTTCGACGCGAGATACGCCAGGGTCGCGGCGAGAAACTTCCCGTATTGCAGCTTGTTCACCGCACCGGTGCCGTAGCCCATGGACGCGCTCGCGTCGAGCAGGATCACCAGCCGGGTGTTGGTTTCACCCAGGTAGCGCTTGATGTAGGTGCGCTCGGTGCGCGCGTAGACGTTCCAGTCGACGAAGCGGGGATCGTCGCCCTCGGCGTAGGCGCGGTACTCGGCGAACTCCTGGCTGAAGCCGAACAGCGGTGAGCGATGCAGGCCGTTGAGGAAGCCGTGCACGGCGGCGCGGGCCACCAACTCCAGGTTGGACAGGCTGGCGAGCACCTCCGGTTGCAGCAGGTGCTGTGCCGCACCCGGCGCTACCTGGGTCACACCGGCCACGAACCCGCCTCAGCCGGCCTGGGCCGCGGGCGCCTCGGCGCCCATGATTGCCACCAACTGGCGGAGCACGTCGTCCACGTCGACCTTGTCGGACTCCGCGAAGTAGTTCGTGATCACGCGGTGGCGCATTACCGGCAGCGCCATCGCGGTGATGTCGTCCCGGGTGACGTGGTAGCGGCCGCTCATCAGCGCCCGGGCCTTGCCGGCCAGGGTCAGGAACATGGTGGCGCGCACGCTCGCGCCGTATTGAACGTAGCGCCGCACCACCTCCGGCGCGAGCGGGTCGCCCGGACGCGTGGCACGCACCAGGTTGACCGCGAAACGGCTCACGGATTCGGCCACGGGGACCTGGCGGATCAGGGCCTGGAACTTGAGGATCTGCTCCGCGTTGGTGCAGGCCGACACCGAGGGTATGTCCACCCTCGTGGTATAGCGATCCACCACGGCCAGTTCCTCGTCATCGTCCAGGTAGTCGAGGATGACGTTGAAGAGGAAGCGGTCGAGCTGCGCCTCGGGCAGCGTGTAGGTGCCCTCCAGTTCGATGGGATTCTGGGTCGCCAGCACGAAGAACGGCGGATCGATGGCGTGCAACTGCCCGCGCACGGTCACGGTGAACTCCTGCATCGCCTCCAGCAACGCCGACTGGGTCTTGGGCGGCGTGCGGTTGATCTCGTCCGCCAGCAGCACGTTGGCGAAGATCGGGCCGGGCACGAAGGTCCAGGTGCGGTGACCCGTGGTCATGTCTTCCTCGATGATGTCGGTGCCGGTCACGTCCGTGGGCATGAGATCGGGCGTGAACTGGATCCGCTTGTAGGTCAGGCCGAGCGCCGTGGCCAGGGTGCGCACCAGCAGCGTCTTCGCCGTTCCGGGCATCCCGGTAATGAGGCAGTGGCCGCCCACCAGCAGCGTCACCAGCAGGTGGTCGACGACCTCCTCCTGACCGATGATGACCTTGCCGACCTCCACGCGAATGGCGTCCAGCGCCGTGTGGAAGGTCTCGATAATGCCGCGGGCCGCTTCGGTGTCCAGTGCGGTGCTCAACGAACGATCTCCAGTAGAAGTTGTTGCGCCTCACGGTAATGGGGCGCGGTTTCCAGAGCATACAATAAATGCTCCCGGGTGCTGGCGCGATCTTCGAGCGCCATATAGGCGGTGGCGAGCCGGTAATGGACGCCCGCCATGTCGTGGGGCGCCATCGCCAGCAGCGCCTGGTATTCGCGCAGGGCGCCGGACGCCATTTCCTCGGCCAGCAGCCAGTCGCCGAGCTTGCCGTGCACGTCGGCGTCCAGGGGGGTGACCATGATCAGGTCGCCGTATACGTCGATGGCGGCGCCGGCTCGCCCGGCCTCGTGCAGCCAATCGCCCAGGCGCCGCAGGGCCCCCGGCGAGTGTCCGCCCCGCTGCCAGTAGGCCTCCAGGGTTTCCAGCGCCGTCTGCCGCTGGCCGAGTTCCTCGTGGGCCCGGGCCTTGGGGGTGTACGCATCGCCAACGTCCACGTAGTCGGGAAATGCCTCAATGGCCGCGTCGGCGGCCGCGATCGCCGCCTCCCACTCGCCTGCATCCCGCGCCTCGTAGGCCGAGCGCGCATGCCCCTTCCATTCATCGAGGATGTCCAGGGTGGCGCGAAACTCGCTCTCGATAAACTCCTTGAAGCCGCTGTCCAGCACGTCCGGTTCCACGCCCAGACCCTGGCGGATCGCCTCGGCCGTGTCGTCGCCCTCGGCGAAGCGCTCCAGCACATCCACCAGCCCCTGCTGGCCCCATTCGCGATGAATGTACTCGCAGATCAGCCCTCCCTGGGTATAGGAGACGATCACCTGGCCTTCGTAGGTGGGGCGCATGAAGCCGCCATCCAGTTCCGTGACGGGCAGGAATCGATCCTCCGCCATGGCTTCGAGCACGCGCAGGGGTATGTGCCGGCCGGGCAAGGGGCCCGTGCTCCACTCCTCGAAGACCGAAACGCCCTCGCTGTACCAGCGCGGCACCAGGTTGGCGGTGGCCGAGAGGGTGAACACGTGGGCCATCTCGTGCCACAGCGTGGTTCCCCAGTGGAATTCCCCGGCCCGGCTGCCCGACGGGCTGTCCATGGCCACCAGGTTGCCGAACGCCACACCCAGCAGGCCGATCCCGGGCAACCCCAGCGTGCGCACGGCGAAATCGTCGTGCTCGGGATACAGCTCCACCACCACCGGTTCCTGCAGCTCGAACCGGTAACGCTCGGAGAAGGTACGAACGCTGTCGGCGACGAGATCGGTCACGTAGGGGCCCAGAATCTCGGCCTCGTCCTCGTGCAGGCGCAGGAGCATCCCGGGGGCCTCGGCGGCCGTTTCGTCAGCCGTGTCCGGCGCGGGGAACTCGCGGCTGAGTACACGGAAGTTGTCGAAGCTGTCGATCAGCCGCAGCGTATTGACGGTCTGGGCGCTGTAGGGATCGCCCTGGTATGCCAACTCGAGGTGGGTCCGCGCCTCCTCGACCCGATTCCGGCGCAGGAGATTGACACCCAGTTCGGCGTGGGCCGACCACAGGTCCGGCTGGATGCGAACCGCCTCGAACAGCAGGTCGACGGCCTCGCGGTAACGCCGGTTGATGAGATAGAAATGAGCCGGCGTCGCGTAAATGCCGCCGTAGCGGGGATTGTAGTCCAGCGCGCGCCGGGTCCACTCGCTGTCCGCAATGCCCTCGAGCACGTCGGCGGCGGCGTGGAGCGCATGGACTTCCAGCGGCGGCAGCCCTTCAGCCTCGGCAATCCCGAGCGCCTCGTCGAGAGCTTCCCGGGCCGGCGCCAGCGCCCCCAGTTCCAGGCTCATCCACGCGGAGATCAGGTACGCCTCGAGATTCGGCTCGCCGCTCTCCATGACCTCGTCCACCAGGGAATTCGCCCGGTCCTCGAAACGTCCCGCCGCCACCGTCGCCAACCCCAGTTTCGCCGGTGCGTAGTCCGGGTCCAGCTCCAGGGCTTCCATGAAGAGCTTCACCGCCTCGTCGTTCTGGTGGGTCGCGATGAACAGCCGGCCCCAGCGATTGCGGATGGGCGCGGACTCGGGGTCGAGCTCCACGCCGGTGCGGAAGAAGGCGTTGGCGGCGGTCAAATCGCCCGTGCGCCACGCCGTCTCGGCCCTCACGGCGGCGTTATTGCTCGCGGAAGCCAGCATCGCGTAGCAGGCGCCCGCGGCCGGCCGGTCGCCGCGGCGATAGTGCGCGTCGCAGGTCCTGAGCGCCGGGTCGCGGTCGGCGGAGTAGTCGAAGGGCTGCGCGGCCGCCCGCGGCGCCGCGGCGATCGCCGCCAGACCAGCCACTGCGACCCAGCGCATCATGGGCTATTCGTCGGCGCGGGCATCGTCGATCTCTTGCTGCACCAGCGCGAGAGCGAGCAACAACTCCTGCAGTTCGTTCAGGTACGCATCGTTGCCCATCTCGCCACGCCGCTGACGCAGCGCCTGAACCTCGCCCTCCAGGGAATCGAGTTCGGCAAAAAACCGCTCCAGTTGCTGGGTGAGCGCCACCCGCGCTTCCAGGCGCGCCGCGGTGAACGTGTCGCCCGGCTCACCCACGATCTCGGGATGCTCCGTGGCCAGCGCACCCTCGTTCTCGTAGCTCTGGGCAACCATCCGCGCGGCGAAGTCGAAGGCCTCCTGGGCGGTGATCGCGCCGTTGCGGTTGGTGTCGGCCTCCTCGCTGGCAAGGGCCTCGGTCCAGAAATTGGCGAAGCGGGTCGCGTTGCGCTCGCCGCCGCTCTTGGTGGCGGTGATGAGCGTGCGCCCCTCGCGGGTCCAGGCCTCCAGCACCGCGCCGCTGGCGCTGGTCGCGTTGACCACCAGTTGCCGCGCCGCCGGAACCGCGCCGAGCAGTTCACCCAGGTCCGCGCCGTCCAGATCGCGGCCGGGCAGGTTGAACTTGTACTGCTCGCCGTCATAGGTTCCGTGGCCGATGAGAAAGACGGCCAGGCTGTCGGCCGCGGTGGTGGTCCGCGCCAGCCGCTGCAATTCCTCGGTGAGCGCTTCCCGGGTGGCGGACTCGCCGTTCAACAGCGTCACGCGGGAATCGTCGCCCAGGGAACGTGCCGCCGCCGCGGCCAGGGACTCGGTCTGCGCCAGGAAACGATTCGCGTAATCCGACTCGCCTCCCAACCCGCCGACGACCAGATAGTAGAGTTCCGCCCGGGCCCCCGGCGCCAGCAAGACCAGGCTCAACAACAACGTCAGGCAAATACGCTTCATAGCCGTCCCCAGTAAAGCCGCAGCACCCACTCGCCGGCCTTGAGCAGCAGGAGCAGGAGAAAGGCGAAGGGCATGTTCCAGAGATCCAGCAGCTCGCGTTCGACGATGCCGGCTTCGGAGAACTGGATGGCCTCGGGCAACTCGTCCAGTTCGCCCAGGGTGAAGTAGCGCCCGCCGCTCAGCGTGGCGAGGCGCTCCAGCAGCGGGCGGTTCTGCTGGATCTGGAAGTGCTCGGAAATGCCGGTTGCGCGGCGCACCGAGTAGTCCGCCTCTCCCAGCATCTGCTCGCCCGCCTCCGCCGTGGCACGGAACCGGTACAGTCCGGCGTCCTCGGCAACCACGGTGGCCTCGTACGTGCCGACCTCGCCGGGAACCGGCTGCATGGTGAGCGGTTCGTCCGCATTGGGGACGCCCACGGTCGACAACTGCACGCTGGCGTTGCTCACGGGTTCGAATTCGCCATCGCGGACCTGCGCCCGCAACACCACTTCGTCCGCGTCGACATAGAACGCCCGCTCCGCGGTAAGCACCACCCGGTCCGGCGTGGCCGCGACCAGGGCGTGGAGAATCTGGCGCCAGAATGTCTCGTGCCGCTGGTCCTCGGAAGGCAATTGCATCTGCCAGCGCCAGGTCCCGCCGCTGGCCAGCACGTAGGCATGCCCGCGGCCGAAGCGCTGGTGCACGAGCAGCGGTTGGGCGGTCCCGCGGACGTCCGCCTCGAGCAGGGTCACCGCGCCGGGCTTGACCGCCCCCAGGTACTGGAAGTCGGCGATCTCCGGCATCTCCGACCATAGCTCCAGGTTGGTGTCGCGGTCCGCGTCGAGCCGGGTGAGCAGCGACTCCTCGCCGTCCGGAGCCAGCCGCACCGGCACCGGCACGCGCATGAAGGTCGGCGCATCGAGGTTGGGCAACTGCACCGGCAGTACGTCGGCGACGGCACTGTTGCCCCAGCCGCCGTCGGCGAGGCCGCGCCGGCCGCCGAGCATGAGCAGGCTGCCGCCGCGCTCGCTGACGAAATCCCGGATGAAGCCCTGTTGCTCTTCGGTGAGTCCGGCCGCGGCGAAACTGCCGATGATCAGGCCATCGTATCCGAACAGCGATTCGCGATCCTCCGGGAAGCCGTTTTCCAACTCCTCCGGGGAGTCGATGCCCTGGCGGTAGAACTTGTTGGGCGTCGTGCGCAGCAGGCTCGCCAGACGCACGGCGGAGTCTTCGTCCACTGCCCGGCGGATGAACTTGTATTCCCAGCGAGGCTCGCCTTCCACGTAGAGGATCGAGCGCCGGGACTCCGGCACGTTGAGGGTGCGGTACTGGGTGTTGTTGGTGACGTTGCGCTCGCCGGGCAGGGCGTCGAGGGTAAAGCGCAGATCCTTGACGCCGGCCTCGCCGATATCGAATTCCACCCAGCGGGCAGTGACGCCCGCGCCCTCGGGCAGGGTCACCATCCGGTTCGCAACCACCGCGTCGCCGTCGTAGACCCGGAGCCGGGCCTCGCCGGGTTCCGCGTAGCGGATGCTGACCTGGGCGTTGACCCGCGACCCCGGCATGACCTGGTCGGAGACGGCCACGCTCTCCAGCTCGACATCCTCGGGTATGACCTCGCGGCCGACGCCGACGGTGTGCACCGGCACCCCGTAGGCGGCGATTTCCGCCAGCCGCCCGGCGTCCAGTTCGCCGGAGTTGTCGGCGCCGTCGCTGACCAGCACCACCGCGCCGAGCGCCGAGGAGCGCGCTTCGCGCAGCACGTCCACCAACGCGTCGCCGATGCGCGTGGCGTTCCCGGGGGCGGGCACATCGTGCAGCGCCTCAATCGTCTCCGACGCGCCTGAGAAGGCGTAGAGGCGCACTTCGAAGTCATCGGCGAGTTCCGCCACGACGCCGTCGTCAAGCGCGGCTACCGCCTGCTGAAGGCGCGACGCGTCGCCCTCGCCGTAACTCATGCTGGCCGAGGTATCCAGCAGCACCGCCACCGAGTTCTCCTGGGCGCGCAGGGTCTGGGTCGACAGCGCCGGCCGCCAGAGCAGTGTCAGGATCACCGCCACCATGGCGACCTGGAGCACGCCGAGCACCGCGAGCCGGGCCACGGCAAGCATCTCCCGGCGCCTTGCCAGGCTGACGGCGATCGCCGCCGCCGCCGCGATCGTCGCCGCAACGAGAAGCCACACCGGCCAACCGCGGGCGAGCACGAGTTCGCCATTCTCGAAGACGGTCCGCGAGTACTTGAACAGAAATTCAAACACGATTATTCATCCGGGCGTGGACGCCCGATGTTATCACTGTTGACGCCCGACAGCGGAACCGGAATCGGCCCCGGGCGTCATGATAAAGTAGCCGCGACATGTTCAGCCGCCTCAACAGCATTGCCTTTCTTTTCGCCGGGATCGCAGGAACCGCGGCGGCGCTCGCCCAGGAGTTCCCCCTGGTGACGGAGCCGCCCGCGGCGGAATTCCAGTTCTCGCGGCTCATGTACGGGAGCGGCTACGGCTGGGGGCGCGGCTCGGCGCTGGTGGACTGGCCCGATGCCGAGTACCACTTCATGCAGGGCCTGAACCGGCTCACAAGGGTCGACGGGGCCAGCGTCAGCCGTTACGACGGCGGCGGCGGCCGCATGGTCAACCTTCGCGACGACGCCCTCTACGACTACCCCTGGCTCTACGCCGTGGAAGTGGGCGAGTGGTACCTGGACGACTTCGAAGCCGGACGGCTGCGGGAGTACCTGCTGCGCGGCGGCTTTCTCATGGTGGACGACTTTCACGGCAGCCGCGGCTGGTACGGGTTTCAGCAATCCCTGGAGCGGGTCTTTCCCGACCGCCCCGTCATTGAGATTCCGGAAACCGACGAAGTGATGCATGTGCTATATGATCTCGACAAGAGCACACAAATTCCCGGCATTCGCGCGCTGTACAGCGGGCGCACCTGGGAGGACGACGGCTACGACCCCCATTGGCGCGGTATTTACGACGACGCCGGCCGGCTGCTGATCGCCATCAACTTCAACATGGACCTGGGCGACGCCTGGGAGCACGCGGATACGCCGGGCTACCCGGAACCCATGACTGCCATGGCCTACCGGTTCGCGGTCAACTACGTCATTTACGCGATGACCCACTGAGCGGGCCGGAGGGTACGCAACGGCTCTTGGGTTTTCTTGACAATACGCGGCTGAGTCAGGGCACCGAGCCGCTTGGTTGACCCTCCGCCGGCAGTTGCGCCACCCGCCACGCCAGCAGCAGCGCAAGCCCCGTGCAGATGGCACCGCTGACCAGCGTTGTCGCGCCCAGGCCGAAGCGGTCCGCAAGGAAGCCGATGATCACGCTGCCGAGCGCCGGCGCGGAGAAGGCCACCGCGGCCCACAGGCTGAGCACGCGGCCGCGCATGGTCTCCGCCACGATCATCTGGATCCGCGCCTGGGAGCCGACGCCCACCAGGGTCAGGGCGAACCCGAGGGTGGCCACGAAGACGATGCCGAGCGCGAAACTGGACGTTGCGCCCAGCAGCATCATGAGGACGCCCGTGGCCACCGTGCCGCCGACCGTGGACCACAGCAGCCGCTCACCGGCGCCGACCACCGTCAGGCACAGTCCGGCCAACACCGCGCCCGCGCCGGAAACCGACGTGAGCAATGCCAGCGTGCTGCTCCCGCCGCCGAAGACGCTGCCCGCGAACGCCGGCAGCATGACGATGACGGCACGCCCGAAGAGCGCCGACAGCGCCACGATGACGAGTTGCTGGCGGATGTCCGCGTGCCGGTACGTGTAGCCGATGCCGTCCTTCAGCTCGGCGAGGAAATGACTCTGCACGCCCCCCGACCGGGCGGTACGCAGCCGCACCAGCAGCAGCGCCAACAGCATCGCCAGGTAGGAAACGGCATTGATGGCGAACGCCCAGGCGAGACCCGCGGTCGCGATGGCGATGCCCGCGATGGCCGGGCCCAGGAACCGGGAGACGTTGAATACGATGGACTGCGCGGCCACCGCGGGAGCCAGCAACTCCGCGGGGACCAGGGCCGGGATGAGCGACATCCGCGCCGGCTGGAAGGCGCTGCTCACGATCCCCAGCAGCATCGTGATGGCAAACAGCAGGTAGATGTCGATCGCTTCCGTCAATACCAGCGCGAACAGCAACGCCGCCAGCAGCCCGTTGAGGACGCTGGCGAAGAACGCGACGGTCTTGCGGTGCAGGCGGTCGGCGAGCACACCGAACAGCGGACCGAATAACATGATCGGCAGAAACTCCGACAGCGCGATGATACCGAGCCAGGTTTCCGACTCGGTCAGTTCCCAGGTCAGCCACCCGATGGCGACCCGCTGAATCCACAGGCCGTGCAGCGAGAAGGTGCTGCCGACCATGTAGATGAGGAAGTTCCGGTTATTCAGTACGGGGGCGCGCATCAGCCGATCGAACCGCCCCTGGCCCGGGAGCGGCGTGCCCGCAGCAGCGCCCGCACGCCGGCAAGCCGCGCCGGCGTCCCCACGTCGCGCCACAGACCGTCATGGAGGATGCCCTGGAGCGCGCCGCGCCGCGCCGCGGGGCGCAGCACCGTGCGCAACGGCCTGATGCCGGGTGCGAGGCCCCGAAAGAGCGCGGGCCCGAGCACGCCGATCCCGCTGTAGGTGTAGCGCGGCGGCGCCATGTCAAGCCTGCCGTGGGGCGACAACCCGAAATCGCCGTCCGGATGATGGGGCGGATTGGGGACGAGCACCAGGCAGCCGCCCCGGGGCCGCCCGCCGGCACCGGCCAGGACGGCGAAGTCGAAGTCGGTCACCACGTCGGTGCTCACCACGATGAACGGCCCGTCGCCGAGCAGCGGAAGCGCCTGGACGATACCGCCGGCGGTCTCCAGCGGCGGCTCGCCCTCCTCGCTGTAGGCCACGGTCTGGCCCCAGCGGGTGGTGTCGCCGATGGCCGCCCGGATCTGTTCGCCACGGTAGGAAAGGTTGATGACGATCTCATGGAAGCCGGCTCCAGCCAGCCGCCGCAGATGCCGCTCGATGAGGGTTTCCGGACCCAGGGAAAGAAGCGGTTTGGGCTGCTCCGCGGTGAACGGCCCCATCCGCTCACCGCGTCCGGCGCCCAGCAGCATAGCCTTCATCGGCGCCCCCGCGGGCGGGCGGCGACCCCGATGCCCACACCTTCCAATTCCTGTCCAATTCGTTGAAGCGGCAAAACAAGTGTGCCATTGTAGCCGCCTTTGCCCCGCAAACGCCCGTGCGCACATCCAACTTCACATTCGTTGCGGCGCTACTGACCGGTGCACCCCTCACTCCCGTCGTGGCGCAGCAACTCTGCCTGCTGCAGGAGCTCAACCTCCCCGCGGAGGATCCCGTGGCCGGGGACGGCGCCGTCGCGGCCGCCGGCGCCACGGCAGCGGGCGAGGAGCGGTTGAGGATTTCCGCCGGGCAGGTGAACATGGTCGGCGAAGAGCGGATCGAATTCGATGGCGACGTGTCTTTCCGGTACGGCGACCGGACCATTTCCGCCGACCGCGCCAGCTTCGACCGCACCACGGAGACGGCCGAGATCCACGGCACCGTGGCGTACCGGGACGGGCAGGTCACCGTCTACGGCGAGGACGCCGAAGTGGATACCCGCAACCGCGAGATCACGTTCACGGGCGGCGGGTTCGATCTGCCGCTGCGTCCCGCCCGCGGCGCGGCCGACGCCATCCGCATCCGCGGCGACAACACCATTTCGCTCGAGTCGGTGAACTTCACCACCTGCCCGTCGGACCGGCCCGACTGGGAACTGATCGCCAGGGAACTGGAGATGGATGTGGACAACGGCTTCGGAGTCGCGCGCGGCTTCCGCCTGCGTTTCAAGGGCCTGCCGATCCTGGCATCGCCCTACGTGACGTTCCCGCTGGACGACCGTCGCAAGAGCGGCCTGCTGACGCCCAGCTTCTCCAACCGCGAGCGCACCGGATTCGACATCTCCGTTCCCGTCTACCTCAACCTGGCGCCCAACTACGACATGACGGTTACCGCCCGCTACATGCACGAGCGCGGCGCCCAGGCACAATCCGAGTTCCGCTACCTGTTGCCCGGCACCGAAGGACAGCTCCGCGTCGAGTACCTTCCGGAGGATACCCGGCTCGAATTGGCCAGGAGCTATTTCAGCTTTAGCAACGATTCGTGGCTCGGCCGGGGCTGGCGGATCTTCGCCGACCTCGAGGACATTTCCGACGACTTCTACTTCGAGGACATGCGCAACAGCCTGAGCGCGGCCAGCCAGACGCACCTCAACCGCGTGCTGGAACTCGGCTATTACGCGCCGCGCTGGTCGCTGCTGGCGCGGACCCAGGACATCCAGACCATCGATCCCTTCATCAGCGTGCTGGACGAGCCCTATCAGCGCCTGCCGCAGTTCGTTTTCTCCGGGGACTGGGGGCGAAACGCCGTGCGGCTCGCGTCGCGCAACGAACTGGTGCAGTTCGACCGCCCGGTGGGGGTTACCGGCTGGCGGCTGGACCTGGACGAGGAGCTGAGTTTCGAGCTCTCCCGGCCGGGCCTGTTCCTGACCCCCGCCATCGCCGTGCGGCAGACCAACTACTGGCTGGACGATCCCCTCGGCGGCGACGCAATCGAGCATTCCAGGACGCTGCCGGTGGGCAGCATCGACGCCGGACTCACCTTCGAGCGCACCGCCGGATCGCGCGGCTGGGTGCAGACCATCGAGCCGCGGGCGCTCTACGTGCGCGTCCCCTTCGAGGAGCAGTCGCACCTGCCGTTGTTCGACACGGTGGAGCCGACCTTCAATTTCGTGCAACTGTTCCGCAAGTACCGGTACCTCGGCGCCGACCGGATCGCCGACACGGACCAGCTCAGCGTCGGCGTCACCACGCGCCTGATCGACCTCGATACCGGGCACGAGAGGCTCACCGGGACGTTGGGCCAGACCCGCTACCTGAGCCCCCAACAGGTGGCACTGCACGGCAAGACCTTCGCACTGGGCAGCGCCTCGGACTACATCGCCGAGGTCGCCATGAGCCTGCAGCCCTCCTGGCGGTTGGGCGTGGACTACCAGTGGGACAGCGAGTCCCTCGTAACGGCACGTACCGAGGCCCGCTTCGAATACCGCCCCAGGGACGACCGCGTGCTGGGCATCGCCTACCGCTACCAGGAGCGAAACCTGGAACAGGGCGACGTGTCGGTGGCATGGCCCCTGGGCAATGCCTGGAAGGTCGTCGCCCGGGCCAGCTACTCCTTCCTGGACCGGAAATCCCTGGAACGGTTCCTCGGCTGGGAGTACGCCTCCTGCTGCTGGCGGCTGCAGGTTTACGGGCGCAGCTATATCAGCCGCCGCACGGGCGAATCGGACAGTTCGCTCACCGTGCAGTTCCTGCTGCGGGGGTTTTCGGACAACGGCGACTCTGCCGAGTCGATGCTGGAGCGTGGTATTCTTGGCTACCGTCAATTCAACGCCTTGCCCTGACAGACATGACCAATCCCACCATGAAAGAACACCTGCTCATCGGCCTGGCCGCGGCCGCGATTTTCGTTGCACCCGGGTACGCGACGGCGCAGACCCGCGAACTCGGCAGCTCCGGTGAGCTGCTCGACGGCGTTGCCGCCCTCGTTGACGAAGGGATCGTGCTCAAGAGCGAATTCGATCAACGGGTCGCCACGGTGGTCGAAAACATCCTCCGCGCCCAGTCGCAGTTGCCGCCGGAGCAGCGCGGCACCCTGCCCCCGATTTCGGTGGTGGAGCAACAGGTTCTGGAGCAACTCATCCTCGAGCAGATACAGCTTCAGCGCGCCGCGCGATTCGGCATCGTCATCGGCGACGACATGCTGAACCAGGCCATCGGATCCATCGCCCAGGGCATCGGCATTACGCTGGAGCAGTTTCCGCAGGCGCTGGCGGAGGAAGGCATCGACTACGCGATGTACCGCGAGGACACCCGGCAGAACCTGATTCTGGAACAGCTCAGGCAGCGGGAGGTGATCAGCGCCATCGTCGTGTCGCCGCGGGAGATGGAACTGTGCCTCGCCCAGAGCACCACCGACCTCGCCCGAAGCCAGGAATACAGCGTCTCGCACCTGCTGATCGGCCTCACGTCCACGGCCACCCGGGACGAGATCGTACGGGCACGCGAGCAGGTCGAGGATATCTTTCGGCGGCTCGACGCGGGCGAGAGTTTCGCGGAGCTGGCGATCACCTATTCCGACGGGCAGACCGCGCTCGAGGGCGGCGCTCTCGGTTGGCGGACGGGCGAACAGCTACCCACGCTGTTCGTGGACGCCATCCTGTCCATGCAACCCGGGGAGCACTCCCAGGCCATCCAGAGCGGCAGCGGTTTTCACATCGTCCGGCTCAACGACATGCGCGGCACGCAGCAGCCGGTGATCGTCGACCAGCAACGCATTCGCCATATCCTGCTGCGCCCCAACGAGATCGTGGACGCCTCCGCCGTGCAGCAACGCCTGTCCGGCATCCGCGAGCAGATTCTCGGGGGCGACGACTTCGCGACCATCGCCCGGAGCGTATCCGAGGACCCCGTGTCCGCGTCGGACGGCGGCGATCTGGGGTGGACCGAGCCCGGCGTGTTCGTGCCGGAATTCGAGCAGGCGCTCGCCGCGTTGGAGATCGCCCGGCTCAGCGAGCCGTTCGAGACTCGCTACGGTTGGCATATTGCCGAGATCACCGGCACGCGTACCTACGACACCACGGACGAACTCAAGGAACAGCGCTGCGTCGAGCAGATTCGCGCGAGCAAGCTGGAAGAAGAGCAACAACTCTGGTTGCGCCGCCTCAGAGATGAGGCATTTGTCGAAGTACGCCTGTAGACCGCGGCGCGGCGGCGCCGTGCCCACCATCGTTGTCACCTCCGGCGAACCCGCCGGCATCGGCCCGGACATCTGCGCCATGCTCGCCATGCGGGAGGTGGCGGCGCGGCTCATCTTTCTCGGCGACCCCGATGTGCTCGCGGGCCGGATCGGCGACCTGCGGCTGCCGGTGACACTGGAGACGCTGGACGATCCCGCTTCCGCCCACCCGCACCGGGCCGGCGTCATGCAGATCGTGCCGGTGGCCGCGGCACGGCCCGTTGAGGCCGGCCGGCTCGACCCGGGCAACGCCCGCTATGTCCTCGGGCAACTGGACCTGGGCGTTGAGTTCTGTACCGGGACCCCCCACGGGGCGCTGGTGACCGCGCCGGTGCAGAAGAGCACCATCAACGAGGCCGGAATCCCCTTCACCGGTCATACCGAGTGGCTCGCGGACCGCACCGGGGCCGGGCGGGCGGTGATGATGCTGGCGTCGCCCGGGTTGCGCGTTGCGCTGGCAACCACCCACCTGCCGCTGGAGCACGTGGCCGGCGTCATCACCGGGGACCTGCTGGACGAGGTCATTACCGTGCTGCACGACGACCTGCGGGCGCGATTCGGCGTCGCGTCGCCGCGCATCATGGTGCTGGGGCTCAACCCCCACGCCGGCGAGAACGGCGTACTCGGCCGGGAAGAACTCGACATCGTGATGCCCGCGCTGCGGGACCTGGCCCGGCGCGGCCTGGACGTGCGCGGCCCCGTGTCCGCGGATACCGCGTTCACGCCGCACCGCCTGCGGGACTGCGACGCGGTGCTCGCCATGTACCACGACCAGGGGCTGCCGGTCATCAAGGCCCTGGCCTTCGGTGAAACGGTCAACGTCACGCTTGGACTGCCCATCGTGCGCACCTCGGTGGATCACGGCACGGCACTGGACCTGGCAGGCTCCGGACGGGCCAATCCCGACAGCCTGCTGCAGGCGGTCAATCTCGCCGCGACGCTGGCGGCCCGAGGCCGCTGATGCGCGTTCGCCCGCGCAAGAAACTGGGGCAGCACTTCCTCCACGATCCCGCCGTCATCGGCCGGCTCGTCGCCGCCATCGCGCCGGCGCAAGACGACTGCATCGTGGAGATCGGCGGCGGCCGCGGCGCCCTGACCCTGCCGCTGCTTGAGAGGGTGGCGACGTTGCAGGTGGTGGAGCTCGACCCTGAACTGGCCGACCGCCTGGCGAGCGCTGCCGCGCCCGGGCGGCTGATCGTGCACCGGGCGGATGCGCTCGATTTCGACTTCTCGTCCCTGGCCGCGCGGCCGAGGAGCCTGCGCGTGGTGGGCAACCTGCCCTACAACATTTCCACGCCCCTGCTGTTCCGGCTGCTGGGACATCGCGATGCCATCAGGGACATGCACCTGATGCTGCAGCGGGAGGTGGCCGAGCGGATCGCGGCGGCTCCAGGGAACAAGACATATGGCCGGCTCACGGTGATGCTCGCGCCGTGGATGGAGGTGCAGATCTGCTTCCACGTGGGCCCCGGCGCGTTCTCGCCCCCGCCCAGGGTGCGTTCGACCGTGCTGCGGATGATTCCCCGCGCCGAGCGGCTGTTTGCAATGCACGACCCGGCGCGTTACGCCGCGCTCGTCGCCCGCGTTTTCTCCATGCGCCGCAAGACCCTCGCACGGTCCCTGCGCGGGTGGCTGTCGCGCGAGCAGATCGCCGCGACGGGCGTCGATCCGGGCACGCGTCCGGAGAGGCTGGCGCCGGAGCAGTTCGAGCGGCTCGCCCGGGCGTGGGCCGAACACGGCGAGCCGGGCCCGTGACCACCTACGCCGTCGGCGACATCCAGGGCTGCGCCGGGAGCTTCGACCGGCTCCTGGAGGCGATCGCCTTCGACCCGGCAACGGATCGCCTCTGGATCGCGGGCGACCTGGTGAACCGGGGGCCCGACTCCCTCGGGGTGCTGCGCCGCGCGATGGCCCTGGAGGAACGCGCAACCGTGGTACTGGGCAACCACGATCTGCACCTGCTTGCCATCGCCGCCGGGGTGCGCCCGCCGGCGCCCGACGATACGTTGGACGATATCCTCGCGGCGGCGGACCGGCCGAAACTCATCGACTGGCTACGGCGCCAGCCGCTGCTGCACCACGACGCCGAGATCGGTTGCGTGATGGTTCACGCCGGGCTCCCCCCGGGCTGGTCGCTGGCCGAGGCGAAGGACCATGCGGAGGAAGTTTCCGCGGCGCTGGCCGGTCCCGGGTGGCGCGATCTGATGCAGAGCCTCTATGGCGATGAGCCGCGTGCCTGGTCGCCTGACCTTGAATCGGCGGACCGCCGCCGCTTCACCATCAACGCGCTGACCCGCATGCGCTACTGCGATGCCGACGGCCGCCTGGACCTCGTTCACCACGGCCCGCCAGGCACCCAACCCGAGGCGCTCAAGCCCTGGTACGAGTTGCGCGACATGGGCGAGGCGCACATCGTCTTCGGGCACTGGGCGTCCCTGGGTTTTTACCGCGGCGACGGATTCACCTGTGTCGACAACGGCTGCGTATGGGGCCGTTCGCTCACCGCGCTGCCGCTCGACCCGCCCGGGGAGCCGGTTTCGGCGCCGTGCGTTGACAGCTAGACCGCGACCTGGGCGGGGATGTGGGAGTGGGCCTCGTAGCCGACAAGTTCGAAGTCCTCGTAGCGGTAATCGAAGATCGTGGCCGGACGCCGCTTGATGTCGAGGCGCGGCAGCGGCAGCGGTTCGCGGCCGAGTTGCAGGTCGGCCTGTTCCAGGTGATTGAGGTAGAGGTGGCAGTCGCCGCCGGTCCAGATGAATTCACCGGGCTCGTGGCCCGCCTGTTGCGCCACCATGTAAGTGAGAAGCGCGTAGGAGGCGATGTTGAACGGCACGCCGAGGAAGACGTCGCAACTGCGCTGGTAGAGCTGGCATGACAACCGCCCGGCGGCCACGTAGAACTGGAAGAGCGCATGGCAGGGCGGCAGGGCCATTCTCTCGATCTCACCCACGTTCCAGGCACAGACGATAATGCGCCGGGAATCCGGGTTCGTGCGAAGCTGGTCCACCGCCTGCTGAATCTGGTCGATGGCCTCGCCCCGGGCCGTGGGCCAGGCGCGCCACTGGGCGCCGTAGACCGGCCCCAGCTCCCCCGACTCGTCCGCCCATTCGTCCCAGATCCGCACGCCGTTTTCCTTGAGGTAGCGGATGTTGGTATCGCCGCTCAAAAACCACAGCAGTTCGTGGATGATGGAGCGCAGGTGGAGCCGCTTGGTCGTGAGCACCGGAAAGCCCGCGCCGAGGTCGCAGCGAAGCTGGTGCCCGAAGATGCTCAGCGTCCCGGTGCCGGTGCGGTCGTCCTTGCAAACGCCGCCCTCCCTGATGGCCCGGAGGAGATCCAGGTATTGCTTCATGCCGCCCTGCGCCCCGGGTACCGGTTCAACCGGTACGCCAGCGCCACGAGGACCGCGCCGGCCACGATCATGGGCGCCGACAGAACCTGCCCCATGGTGAGCCAGCCGAACGCCAGGTAGCCGTCGGCGGCCGGGTTCAGGTGCACGTCGGGCAGCCGCACGAATTCCACCGCGACGCGGAAGATACCGTAGAAGAACAGGAACGCGCCGGACACCGACAGCATCGGCCGCGGCTTGAGCGAGAACCACCAGAGGATCGCGAACAGCACCATACCCTCCAGAAAGGCTTCGTAGAGCTGGCTGGCGTGCCGCGGAATGCCGTTCACCCAGACCGCATAGAACGCGTCCGGGCTCACTTGCGCGCCCCACAGTTCGCCGTTGATGAAGTTGCCGATCCGGCCGAGCCCAAGCCCGGGCGCGACCCAGGGGGCGATGAAATCCGCAACCGCGGGCAGGGGCTGGCCGACCTTCCGGGCGAAGAGGACAAGCGCGACCAGCACGCCGATGAGGCCGCCGTGGAACGACATGCCTCCCTCCCAGACCCGGAACAACGACAGCGGGTTGTCCAGCAGTCCGGCAAAGCCATATAAGAACATGTAGCCGAGACGCCCGCCGGCGATGATGCCCACGGCCACGTAGAAGATCAGGTCCGATACCTGGGCGACGGAGACGGGGCTGTCCGCGCGGCGCGCCCGAGCCCGCAGACCCAGCCACCCGAGCAGGAAACCGAACAGGTACATCAGGCCGTACCAGCGCACCTGCAGGGGCCCGAGGGCGATGGCGACGGGATCGAATTGCGGGTAGACGAACACGGACGTTGAGTGTAATCCCCGCGGCGTGCGGGGGATAGCCCGGAGGCGTGTCAGCTCGGACGGGCTTCCCGGTCAGATCGCCATCCCATCCCTCCGCTGCAGCCACTCGACGGCCGTGGAGTAGTCCATGCTCTCCCCCTGCCAGGCCGTCACCGCCGTCGTCTCGTCGATTTGCACGCCACGCTCGCCGTGCTCGGCCCGAAGCCGCTTCACCCGGTCCGCCGCGCTTGGCCCACTCGCGAACTGCGGATGGATCGCCGGTGGCATGGGCCTGCCCCGGGCGTCGATGAAGACCAATTCGCCGCCATCGCCGCGCGCTCCCCGCTCGATCCGGTACTCCTCCCGATGCAGCGAACGATGGTGGTAGCGGCATAACGTCACCAGGTTATCCAGGCTGGTCTCGCCCCCGTCCGCCCAGTGGCGAATGTGGTGGGCATCGGTCCAGCGGCGCTGCCCGCAGCCGGGGAAGCGGCAGCCCCCGTCACGGATCCGCAGCGCATGCGCGATGTGCCTCGGCACCGTGCGCGAACGCCGCCCGATGTTCAGCACCTCCCCGCGGTCGTTCTCCAGCACCGTGCGGCGGGCCGCATCGCAGGCCAGTTGCCGTACCAC
>JAKZVH010000284.1:0-3526 GCA_047516145.1 Gammaproteobacteria bacterium | reverse complement strand
AGTTACAACCCGCTGTCGTCGCGCACGGTCCAGGATACCTATCCCGTCTATGCGGCCCTGCGCACCCGGGATCCGGTGCATCGCAGCCGATTGCTGAAGGCCTGGCTGTTCACCCGCCACGCCGATGTCGATGCCATCCTGCGCGACCATCGGCACTTCGGCAACGATCCGCGCACGGGCACCCTGTCGTCCCGGCAGCATGCCACGCTGCCTCCGGCGGACGAGTTCACCATGCTGTTTCTCGACCCGCCCGACCACACGCGGCTCAGGGCGCTCGTGAACAAGGCGTTTACGCCCAAGGCGGTCAACGACCTGGAACCGCGCATCCGTGGCATTCTCGGATCGCTGCTGGATGACATTGAGGACCCGGCCGGCTTCGATCTCATGCAGGCGGTGGCCCGCCCCTTGCCGGTGATCGTGATGGCCGAGATGCTGGGCGTACCGCCGGAGGACAGGGAGCGGTTTAGGATCTGGTCGGCCCAGCGCGCGCGTTTGCTCGAACCGATGATCGGCCCGCGCGAGCGCAACGCAGGCGAGACGGCCTCCCGGGCGTTCGACGCCTATTTCCGGCCGATCATCGAGGCACGGCGGGCCGAGCCGAGGGACGATATCGTCAGCGCGCTGGCGCGGGCGGAGGACGACGGCGGACGCCTGACCGAACGCGAGACACTGAACATGCTGCGCCTGCTCCTGACCGCCGGCAACGAGACTACCGCCAACCTCATCGGCAACGGCATTCTGGCTTTGCTTCGTCATCCCGAACAGCTTCAGCGGCTGCGGAACGACCCAAGCCTGATCCCGGCGGCGGTGGAGGAGTTGTTGCGTTTCGACTCTCCGGTGCAGGCGGATTTCCGGCGCGTGCTCGTGGATTGCGAGGTGAACGGGTTTGCACTGCGCAAACGCGACAACGTCGTCCTGCTTCTCGGCGCGGCGAACCGGGATCCGGACGTCTTTGAGGATCCCGACCGCCTCGATGTCGGACGCAGCCAAGGTTCTCATCTGTCGTTCGGACGCGGTATCCACCATTGTCTCGGTGCACCGCTCGCACGCCTGGAAGGGCGGATCGTTCTCGAGATGCTGCTCGAACAGTTCCCGCAGATGGGCTTGCTGGGGGAGCGCCCTTGGTTCCGCAAAGGCATCGTGCTCCGGGGCCTTCAATCGCTGGCGGTGCGGTGTGTCAGGGCCTGAGGCATTGCTGCCATGGCCGACTGTGAAAGCACGATCCGCTCGCATGTGGAGCACATGTTCGCTAGGCACGGCCTGTCGCGGGACGGCGCTCCGGGGTCCCGGCGCTGAGGGCGGAAGGGGCAGCGGGCCGGTTCTGACTTCGTCTGGCCTACCTTAAGCTCCTGAGGCACTCCAAAAACCGCTAAATCTCCCCAATGTTGGGGATGTACGGAAACGCGCGGACACCTTACCCTCCAAGCCCGCGTCAGCGCCGCAGGTAGTGGCGCCCCCGCGACAGCTGTGTCCAAGGTTGCAACGGATCCTATGCGGAACAAGGGAGGGTTCTTGCTGGCCGAGCCGATGGGGTTAGAGCCGACCGAACGCCCGCAAGCGAAGGCGCGGCGATGAGCGAACGGGAGGCGTTTGACCGCATTCTGGCCTCGTTGCACGAGGCGGCGCTCGACCGTGCCCACTGGTCGACCGCCACCGCGCTGATCGATGACACCCTCCGCGCGAATGGTAGCAGCATGGTGTTCGGCGACGGGCGCTCCGAAGAGGACATCCAGATCTACTTTGCGTGGTACTTCTTCCGTGGACAACGGAACCGGGAATTGGAGCGTGACTACTTCGAGAACTACTACGCCCTGGACGAACGGGTCCCGCGCCTGCGGCATCTGCCTGACAGCCAGCTGTTCCACATCACCGACCTCTACACCGAGGAGGAACTGAAAACCTCCGCGTCATACAATGAGCTGCTGGCCCGCGGGCACGCTCGGAACAGCATCAATGTGCGCCTGGATGGGCCCAATGGCTCGCGCATCGTCTGGGTCGTCAACGACCCGGTTGACGGCGACGGCTGGTCGTCAGCCCAGCTCGACTCGATCCGGCGTCTCCTACCCCATATCCGTCAGTCCGTGAGCGTCCAGCAGGCGCTGGCCGGGGCCGGGGCTCTGGGCGCGTCCTTCGCGAAGCTGCTCGACACCACCGGGTTGGGCATCGTCCAGCTCGACGGGCGCGGGCGTATCGTGGTGGCGAACGACCGTGCCCGGGATTTGCTGCGGACCGGCAACGGTCTGTTCGACGAAGGCGGTTTCCTGTACGCCCGCATGCCGGAGGACAACGCCAACCTCCAGGGGCTGTTGACGCGGGCGTTGCCGCCGTTCGGGGCTCAAGGCGCCGGCGGCTCGGCGATGCTGAGACGCTCATCGGCCCTGCCGCCGCTGGTGCTGCACGTCAACCCGGTGGGCCAACAGGAGACGGACTTGCGGGTCTCGCCGATCGCGGCGCTCGTGCTGGTCGTCGACCCGGCAAGCCATACTCGCATCGATCCAGCCGTGGTTGCGGTGGCTCTTGGCCTCACAGGGATGGAGAGCAGGGTGGCGGTGCTGTTGGCCGAGGGCATGAGCGTCCGCGAGGTCGCCGCGGCGACCGGCCGCGGGGAAAGCACGATCCGCTCGCATGTGAAGCACATGTTCGCCAAGCATGGCCTGTCACGGCAGGCGGACCTGGTGCGGCTGGTGCTGTCGCTGGCCGGCGCTCCGAAGCCGCGGCGCTGAACGAGGAAGTGGCGGCAGGCGGACACTGAGCAAGGAAGTGGCAGGCCGGCGCTGAGCTCGTCTGCCTTTCCCCAAGTTCCTGAGGCACCGCGAAAAAAACGCCAAATCTTTCCAATTTGTGGGAAGCACACCGACTCGCGACTCGGTTACGTTCCGGCGTCGCTGGGCGCAGACCCGGCGAGAACCGTTGCACCGGTCGCGAGGATGGACGGAGTCGGGCTACGCTTTCGACAGACCACCGGTTTCTCGAACCTCCGCCGGCTCAGCCCCATGTGTTATTCCGCGCGGAAACCTGACCCCCAGAATCAAGAGATATCAACGGGTTAGCGCGCCGATCGGCGTCGAACCTACGCGCCGAATAATAGGCAGCATTGAAAGCACCGCCAGACCTCGTTTCGAAGGATGCGACAGCCTTGAACAGCACTCCCGCCGGACGACACCCGTTCATGGGTTACGTCATGTCGGCATGCTGCGTCGTCATGTTCCTGCCGGTCGGCCGCTATCTTCTGAGCGGAGGACTGTCTCCGGATTGCTCGACAATCTGGCCCTGGTGGTGCCCCTGCTTGCCTGTGTCGGAATGCACTTGGCATTGCATCGCCTGACGGGTAAATCCTGTCACGGCGAGCATCAAAACAGGGAGGCGCCGGCACACCGATCCGGATCCGGCAAGGATTCCGGGTGATGTTGCATCGTGTCCGCCGCCCGCCGCAGGTACCGGACGTGACCGCCATCGTCGGACAATCCGGTGCTCCGGAAACCGACGACATTGTGAAAATGCAGGACAGCAAGGAGCGCCATTCATG
>JAKZVH010000283.1:0-5368 GCA_047516145.1 Gammaproteobacteria bacterium | reverse complement strand
ACGCCGCTCGATCGGCATCCGCGTGCCGGATGTCCCCATCGCCCAGGGCATGCTGGCAGCGCTTGGCGAGGCGATTATCAGTTCCACCCTCCTGTTACCTGGCGATGAGATACCGCTCACCGACGCCGACGATATTCGTGCGCGCCTGGAGAATCAGGTCGATCTGATCATCGACGGCGGAGCATGTGGAATCGAACCGACCACCGTACTCGACCTGAGCAGGGACGATCTGCGCGTCGTGCGCCAGGGCAAGGGATCCGTGGCGGGTTTGGAGTAGCGACGCATCGGCCAACCGGGATATCCTAAGACGATGCTGGACATGGATATCCTGAATATGGCGATCCTCGTGGCGACGGCCGCCGTGCCCATCGTATTCGCGATTACGGTGCACGAGGTTGCCCACGGTTGGGCGGCGTTGCACCTTGGCGATCCCACGGCAAAAATCGCCGGTCGCCTGACACTCAATCCGATCAAGCACATCGACCCCCTGGGCACGGTAATCGTTCCCGTTGCCATGCTTGTAATGAGTTCGGGCATGTGGGCGTTCGGCTGGGCCAAGCCGGTACCCGTTGCGTTCCACAGACTGCGCAACCCTCGGCGCGACATGATACTGGTGGCCGCCGCGGGGCCGGCCGTCAATCTGGTCATGGCCATGGGCTGGGCGATTCTCCTTTCCCAGCGGCTGGCGGTGGCGCCGGATCTGGTTTTGGGTGCGGACTGGATCGTCCGCATGTGCTATATCGGTATCACGATCAATGTGCTGTTAGCCGTATTCAACATGTTGCCGATTCCGCCCCTGGACGGAGGACGGGTCCTGGCGGGTTTGCTTCCGCCGCGATTGGCCCGCGTCGTACACACTGTCGAGCCGTTCGGATTCCTGATCATCGTTGCGTTGATGATTACCGGTGTTCTGTTGCCGTTGCTGGAACCGGTGCTATTGCCGCTGCTGAGGTTCTTTGAGCGCTCCGTAGCGGGGCTTGCCTGAATGACCGCAACAAAGCCGCGGCTGAAGCTGGTGCCCACGGCGCCGCCCGTGAGTGGGGCAGCCGGCGACCCGCGTCAGGGCGAGATGCCCTTCGCCGTCGTGGCGGGTGAGCCGGTCACCGAACTGCCTCGTGACCTCTACATCCCGCCCCATGCCCTGAAGGTATTTCTCGAGGCGTTCAAAGGGCCGCTGGATTTGCTGCTCTATCTCATCAAGCGCCAGAACCTGGACATACTCGATATCCCCATCGCCGAAGTGACCACCCAATACGCGCACTACATCGAACTCATGCGGGACATGCAATTCGAGTTGGCGGGCGAGTACCTGGTCATGGCGGCGACCCTGGCGGAAATCAAATCCAGGATGCTGCTGCCGAAGCCTCCCGGGGAGGGGGACGAAGAGGATGATCCGCGCGCCGAGTTGGTGCGCCGCCTGCAGGAGTACGAACGGTTCAAGACCGCCGCCGAGGACATCGATGCATTGGAGCGCATGGAGCGGGATTTCGCGCAGGCGAGCGCGGCGGCTGTCGGGAAACGACTGATTACCAAGCCGCCGGATGTGGATCTGCGGGAATTGGTGCTGGCCTTGAACGAGGCCATCCGACGGGCCGACATGTACGCGCGCCACCACATTCAGCGCGAACCGTTGTCGGTCCGCGAGCGGATGACTCACGTCCTCGAAGCGCTGCAAGGCGATGGCTTCACCGAATTCAATCAGCTCTTCGATCCCGCGGAAGGTCGCGCCGGGTTGACCGTGACGTTTCTCGCCATCCTTGAGTTGATCAAGGAAGCCACGGTAGAAGTCGTCCAGAATGAACTCTACGGCCCCATTCACCTGCGTGCGGCCGTCGGGAAGCCCGGCCGGCGGGGTGCCGGGCCGGATGAACAGAACGCTTGAGAGGACGCGGTGGCGCAGGCGGAAATCAAGCACGTTGTCGAGGCAGCCCTTCTCGGGGCAGGGCGTCCGCTGAGCCTGGAACAGCTGGCGATACTGTTTGCCCCGGGTTCCGAAGGTGCAACGCATGGAACCCTCAGAGCGGTGCTCGAGGAGCTGAGTTCGGACTACGCGGGCCGCGGCATCGAACTCAAGCAGGTCGCCAGCGGTTACCGGATTCAGATCCGTCGTTCCATGACGGCACAACTCGCGCCGCTATGGGAGCAGCGCGCGCCCAGGTACTCTGGCGCACTGTTGGAGACACTGGCGTTGATCGCATACCGTCAGCCGGTCACGCGCGGTGAAATCGAAGAGGTTCGCG
Organism: Gammaproteobacteria bacterium; assembly: GCA_047516145.1. Lineage (GTDB taxonomy): Bacteria > Pseudomonadota > Gammaproteobacteria > Steroidobacterales > Rariloculaceae > UBA6522. The sequence continues at coordinate 3,128 of JAKZVH010000283.1, read as the reverse complement.
GCGTTTCGGTGAGCACGAATATCGTTCGCACGCTGCTGGAGCGCGGTTGGGTCCGCGTGGTCGGGCGTCGTGACGTGCCCGGAAGACCGGCGCTGTATGCGACCACCAGGGAGTTTCTCGACTATTTCGGGCTGCAGAAGCTGGCTGATCTCCCGCCGTTGTCCGAGATCAGGGATCTGGATGATCTGAACGTGGCCCTGGAGTTTCCCGAGCCCGATCCGCACTCCGACCTGTTGGGCAGTGCGGTGCGCGGCGATTCCGGTTCGAATACCGGGGAGAACGCCGCCGACGAGCGCGTGGGCGAAGTTGTACCCTTGCCTCAACCGGAACCCCACTGAACAAGGCCGCAGCCATTGCCGACGTTCCATGGGCCCAGCAACGTTTCCCTGCCTGAGTACGGTTCGCACGTACGCGACAGCTACTGGCTTGAGGACCCCTAACGCCATGGGTGAGCGAATACAAAAAGTCCTGGCGAACGCCGGGTTGGCGTCGCGCCGGGAAGTGGAGCGTTGGATCAGGCAGGGCAGGCTGGTCATCGATGGGGCGCCGGCACGCCTTGGCGGGACGCTGAGCGGCGGCGAACGTATCGCCCTGGATGGTCGGTTGTTGCGGTTGAAGGCGGAAGACCCGGCGCGGTGCACCGCATACTACAAGCGTGTGGGCGAGGTAACGACTCGCAGGGATCCGGAGGGTCGGCCCACGGTCTTCCTTAAACTTCCACCGCCGCGTCGAGGGCGGTGGATTGCCGTCGGCCGCCTGGATATCAATACGGCAGGATTGTTGCTTCTCACCACCGACGGTGAACTGGCTCACCGGCTGATGCACCCGAGTTACGAGATTGTCAGGTCATATGCCGTGCGGATCCTCGGGCGATTGTCAATGCAACAGATTCGGCGCTTGCGCGAGGGCATCGAACTCGACGATGGGCTGGCCAGGTTCGACGCCATCGAAGCTCACGCCGGTGCAGGCGCCAATGCCTGGTATCGCGTTCGGCTCCACGAGGGTCGCAGCCGCGAGATCCGCCGCATGTTCGCCGCACTGGAAATCCCGGTGAGTCGGCTGCTGCGCACGGATTACGGCCCGATCGCGCTGGGAGCAATGCGCAGGGGGGAGTCCCGTGCGTTGCAGGGCACAGAGTTTGCAGCACTCTACGAGGCCGTGGGACTACGATCCGCTCCCGACCGCGGTTGAGTTGCAAATTCGGGCGCGCCAAGCGATTGTAAACCCGTCGTCGTCCATCTGGAGCGTGACGTTGAGCCGGGTTCTGTTTGTCTGTTCGTCGCATCTTGCGTTCGCCGCAGTGTGGCTGATGTTCGCCGCCGGAGCGGCATCGGGCCAAGAGCGGCCAAACATCCTGTTCATTACGGTTGACGATCTCAATACCGACCTTGGGGCTTACGGTCATCCGCTCGTGCAGTCTCCCGCAATCGATCGGCTTGCGTCCGAAGGCTTGCGGTTCGATGCCGCCTATGCCCAATATCCGGTTTGTTCCCCGAGCCGGTCCAGCTTTCTGACCGGGCTTTATCCGCCCCAGACCGGTGTGCTCAGCAACGACGTACATTTCCGCGAATTCGTGCCGGACGTGACCACATTGCCGGAATTGTTCCTGCAGCATGGGTACTTCACGGCCCGCGTCGGCAAGGTATTTCACTACAATGTTCCCGAGCACATCGGCACGGACGGCCTCGACGACGCGCAATCCTGGGAAGAACGGCGTAATCCGAAGGGTGTCGACGTCGACTACGGTCCCCAGGTGAACACCATCTATCCGGGAACACCCATCGGCGCAACGTTGAGTTGGCTCAGCGTTCCGGGCGACGGATCTCGCCACACGGACGCGCTGGTCACCGACGCGGCCATCGACCTGCTACAAGCGCATCATCCGCGGGATACCGGGCAACCGTTTTTCCTCGCGGTCGGTTATTTCCGCCCGCATACGCCCTTCGTGGCCCCGGCCGAATATTTCGAGCGGTACCCGTTGGCGGATATCGAGCCACCGCCGGACTTTGCCGCCGATCGCGACGATATCCCGACTGCCGCACTGGCGGACCGGCCCGGTCAGCTGGAAATGAACGAGGCGCAGAACGTTGCCGCAATACAGGGCTACTACGCGTCCATTTCGTTTGTCGATTCGCAGGTGGGCCGCCTGTTGAATGCACTGGATGAGGCATCGCTACGGCGAAGCACGATCATCGTTCTGTTGTCGGATCACGGCTATCAACTCGGCGCGCACGGACTTTGGCAGAAGGGCGATCTGTTCGAAGGGTCGGCCCGTGTACCGCTAATCGTATCGGTGCCGGAAGAAATCGAAGGAGGCCATACACGGGGCGACAACACGTCGTCGCTGGTTGAACTTGTCGACCTCTATCCCACGCTTGCAGAACTTGCGGGGCTTGAGCCTCCGGCGCAGATCGTCGGGAGGAGTCTTGTTCCGATAATCGAGGACCCGGCCATCGCCGTTCGCCGGAGCGCCTACACGATGGCGGTGAGCATGGCGGGAAGGGACCGGCCGGAATGGCAATACCGGGAAGTAACAGGGCAATCCGTCCGGAGCGAGCGCTATCGATATACGGAATGGGGCGGCGGACTGTTGGGTGTTGAACTTTATGACTACGATGCGGACCCTGGGGAACTCACGAACGTCGTGAACGAGCGCGAGCATTTGTCGGCCCGCGCGAGGCTGGCCCGGGAACTCTCCAGACGCCGTCAACAGGCGATGGCCGATCCCGCGCAAACGGCAGTTACAAGGTCTCGGTGACCTTCAAGAGATTCGGCGGTGAGTCCGGATTGTGCCCCCTCAGGATCGAGAGGGCGTTTGCGAATCGATAGAAACTCTGCGCCATGATCAGCGGCGCCAGCAGGGCGTGTGGTGGTTCGGGACAGGGCAGGTACACCGGGGTGCGCTTGCCGGCGCCGGCGACGAAGACCTGGGCGCCGGCGGCGCGCGCGTCGCGGGCGAAGCGCAGCACGCTGTCTTGAGCCACGTCGTTCTGGGAAAAAAGCAGTACCGGGAATCCTCTCCCAATCATTGCCATCGGCCCGTGGCGCACTTCCGCCGCGCTGTACGCTTCAGCGTGCAGGCCACAGGTTTCCTTCAGCTTCAGTGCCGCTTCGAGTGACAGCGCGTA
>JAKZVH010000282.1:0-12885 GCA_047516145.1 Gammaproteobacteria bacterium | reverse complement strand
CAACGTCGGCAACGACAACGATGCGGACGGCGGCAGTTGCGAACCCCATTACACGGTCATCGACAGCGCCGACCAGGTGCAGATCTACGAGTCGGTGATGGTTGACTACCGGGACCGCGTCACCACCGGGCTGCTGTACGGTGTCCGCTACATCAAGGACAACCGCCTGCTGCCCAGCGGATTCGACAAGGATTCGGCGTCGTGGGAGATCGCCGTGCACGGTGCGGCCACGGAAGATGGGAATTTCGTGGACGGCGGCGACCGTGTCGACTACCGGGTGGATGTCGCCGGTGCCGACGGTGAGGTCACGGTCTCGGTCGAACTGCTGTTCCAGAGCATCGGTTACCGCTGGGCCGAGAATCTGCGGGACTATGACGCGGCGGAGACCAACCGCTTCGTCGGCTACTACGAGGAGTCGGCGTCCAGTTCGGCGGTCGCGCTTGCCAGCGACTCTTTCACGCTGCCTTAGGGTCAAGTCTCGCCGAAGACGCGCTCGGCGCGGGTGAAGGTGCGCACCAAATCCGCTCGTCCGTGCCGTCGGGCCTCCCCGGGACCCGACGCTGTTTGCGTTCGATCCCGCCGGCGGTGCTTACCGCGACCGGCGCCTCAGGTCACCTCATTCAATCGCCCGGTCGCAACGTCGTAGACGAAGCCTCGGATCGAATCCTTCACCGGGATGTATGGGCATGCTTCGATGCGGGCATCCATGCAGGCGACCACGGCGGCCTGTTTGGCCGGCGGCAAGGGGACCTCTCCCTTGTCGAACTGCTCGGCGTAAGCGGCGTTGTTGGCGAGGAATTGATCGGTGGCGGACATGGTGGCTTCCAGGGGCGACTGAACTTGGCCCAGACTACCCACCGAATCGGTTCGCTCGCAATATCGTTTGGTTTGCTCGTAATGACGGCCCCGAAATATGAGCGGGTTGAGTAGACTCCAGACCGTATGCCGGGCGACTCGCGAGATTCGTTCCAAAGAAATCTTGAGATGTGATTTCGGTCCGTTCAACGAACTCGCTTTGGTGGGATAATGATGTGCTTCACGTTTCGGTTTTCAGGACTCTATACCGAATGAATCGTAGGCTGGTTGGATTCTTGCTTGCCGGCGCGTGCGTGCCAGCCCTGGCGCAAACAGGCGGCGAACTCGCGGAAAAAACCGTGCGAATCGTGCGCGCGGACTCAGCCCCGGTGATCGATGGCGTATTGGACGAGGAAATCTGGAGTCTCGCCCAGCCGATCGACGACTTCCACCAGGTCGATCCCAACGAATACGACGAGCCGTCGGAAGCTACACAGGTTTTCCTGCTGTACGACGACACCCATCTGTACATCGGTGCGCGCCTTCTGGACAGCCAGCCCGGTGAAATTACCTCGCAAATACTCCGGCAGGGTTCGGATGTCGAAGATGACGATTACTTCGGCGTCATCCTCGATCCCTTCCTGGATCGACGCAACGGTTATCTGTTTCAGTTGAATCCCAACGGCGTGCGTGCCGAGGCACTCTACAGGAATACGACCCAACGGAATTTCGATTGGGTGGGCATTTGGCGTGCGCAGGCCGCGATTCACGAGGAAGGGTGGACGGTGGAGATGGCCATACCGTTCAAGACTCTGTCGTTCGACCCCGGTAGCGATAGCTGGGGAATCAATTTCAGACGTGGGATTGCCCGTAACAACGAGTCGATTGGTTGGATATCGCGGACCCGTCAGCAGAACCCGAGCATCGCCGGCACGGTGGCGGGCTTTGCGGGATTGGAGCAAGGCCTCGGCCTGGACATTGTTACGTCCCTGAGTGCCAGGGAGTCCAGGTATTTCATTCCGTCCGGCTCGGATTCCGCGACCGAACCCTCCGTGGATGTGTTCTACAAGTTCACGCCCGCAATGACGGGAGTCCTGACGCTGAACACGGATTTCTCTGCTGCCGAGGTGGACGACCGCCAGGTCAATCTCACCCGATTCAGCCTGCTGTTTCCCGAGAAACGTGACTTCTTTCTCCAGGACGCCGACATATTCGAGTTCGCACGCCTCTCCGGACGGGATTTCGGCGGTGGCGCGGGCAACCAGAACGGCCGGCCGTTTTTCTCCCGTACCATCGGACTGAGCCCGTCCAGACAACCTGTGGATATCGAGGCCGGGGCGAAGTTGACCGGGCGGATCGGCCGTTGGAATCTTGGTGTCATCGATATCAGCCAGGCTGGCTATGAGGGCGTGGACGCGACCACCCTCTTCGTCGGAAGGGCGGTAGCCAATGTGCTCGACGAGTCCAATCTCGGTGTAATCGTTACCGACGGCGATCCGCACTCCAATCTGGATAATTCCGTGGTCGGTGTGGACTTTCGCTACCTTAATTCGCGTTTGCCCGGCCGGCGCAACGCGGAGGGCGATGCCTGGTACCAGAAATCCTCGACGCCTGGATTGGACGGCGACGACACCGCGTTCGGGGCCGGTTTTCGCATTCGAAGTATCGACAAGTGGAATGGCGACCTGCGCTACGCCCAATTGGGTGAGCACTTTCATCCTGCCCTGGGTTTCGCCAACCGAGTCGGCATCCGCGAAATTTCCGGGAGCCTGAATTACTCCCACCGTCCCAGGGGGAAGTTCTACCGGAACATCTTCGTCGGGCCGGCCTACGCGCGCAGCGAGCGTTTGACTGACGGCAGCTTGCAGAGCGAGTCGGAAGGTGTGCGCCTGGCAATTTTCGGCCACGGCGGTGACCGCGTATTCGGGTCGTGCAGCCGGGACACGGAAGGCTTGATTCGGCCCTTCCGCATTCGCCGGGGCCCCGACCCTGCAGACAACATCGTGATTCCGGCGGGACTGCATACCTTTGGCGGCTGTCGGATCGACGCCGCCAGCGGCGATCAGCGCAAGCTGGCCGGGCGGATGTCTTACGAATCGGGAGACTTCTACGACGGCCGCAAGGTCACCCTGCAGCCCGGGCTCACATGGCGGCCATCGTCGCATTTCGCCATTGAACTCCAGTACCAGATCAACGACGTGGAGCTTCCGCACGGCTCCTTCATTTCGCGGCTCAGTCGGTTGCGCACCGACGTCGTGTTCTCGTCCAGGTTATCCTGGGTCAATCTCGTGCAGTGGGACAACGACACCTACGAATTCGGGATGAACAGCCGCCTGCACTGGATTCCCCAAGCGGGGAGGGAAGTCTACCTGGTGCTGAATCACAACCTCGAGGATCATGATGAGGACGGCACCTATCGTTCCATGAACGCCGACCTGACAGCGAAACTGAACTACACGTTTCGTTTTTGAACGAATAAAAGGGACGCCCTCTCGAGAAAGCCACGGCTCACTGCGACGGCGGCGTGACCGGCACCTCCTGCTCGTCTTCCTCGTAACCCGCGGCGTCGTTGCAAACGCTGACGACGTTGGTTTCCGCTGCCGCGCGCCGCGGAGAAACACGGTGTTCGGTTGTCTATCGCGGCGAATTTTCATAGGATGCGGCTAAACAAGAACACGCTGCGCACAACAGTTACGGGTGGCTTTCAATGACAGACGAAAAAACGCTTGTTTCAGGAATTGATATCCCTTCGCCTGCGCCGCGCATGGAAGGTGGAGGGGTGCTCGGCGCCATCGGTCGCGCCGGCGCGTCGCGGCGCCAGTTCATCAAGGGGGTGATCGCCTCCGGAGCGGTAGTCAGCTCCGCGGGCTACGTATTCGGTCTGGCCGGATGCTCCACGGATCAGGCGCCGGCGGACACGTCCGCAGGGGGTGTCGAGCGGCTCATCAGCCTTGACGTGAACGGCATGACGCGCCGTGTCGATGTGCTCCCGTACGAGACGCTGGCAATGACCCTCAGGTACAAGTTGGGGCTGACCGGTACCAAGCTTGGCTGCGACCGGGCCGAGTGCGGGGCATGCACCGTGCTTCTGGACGGCGTGTCCACCTACTCGTGTTCTACCCTCACCCACACGGTTCGAAACCGCGCGATCCGCACTGTCGAGGGGCTGGAAGGGCCGAACGGTGAACTTCATGCGGTGCAGCAGGCGATGATCGATGAGTTGGGTCCGCAGTGCGGGTTCTGTACGCCGGGACAGGTGATGTCGGCGGTGGCGCTGCTGGAATCCAATCCGAACCCGACCCGCGATGAGGCGCGGTTCGCGCTGTCGGGCAATCTGTGCCGCTGCGGGGCCTACGATCACTATCTGAATTCGGTCATGCGAGCGGCGCAGAGCGCCTGAGATGGCCTATTCGCTCATCGGCAAGGACTTCACGCCGCCCGATGTGCGAGCAAAGGTCACGGGAAGCGCCAAGTATGCCGAGGACTTCCGCGCCGACGGCATGGCGTTCTGCAAACTTCTGCTGAGCCCGGCGCCCCATGCGCGTATCCGCAACCTGGATTTTTCCGCGGCGCTTGAGATGAAGGGCGTCCTCGGCGTCCTTCAGGCCTCCGAACTGCGGGCGCCACCGGCGCCGGTGGAGCCCGCGCTCACCGAGGAGCCGCTTTTCGTCGGGCAGCCGATCCTGGCGCTGGCCGCCGAGACCGAAACCATCGCGGCGGACGCGCTGGACGCGATCCGCTACGATCTCGAAGCGTTGCCGTTCACCGTCGACCCGCTGGAAGCCCTGTATCCGGGCGGCCCCAGCGCGCGGCAAGACGGCAACGCCGCCATCGTCAACTACGGCAACACCGGCGTCGAGGTCCGGCACTGGACGGCACAGGATTTCGCTGACGCGGGCGATGGCCAGCTTCCCACCGGGGAACCCAGCATGGAGCGGGCCTACGGCGACGTCGACCAGGCGCTGGCCGACGCGGCGCTGGTGCTGGACGAAAGCTTCGTCACGGCGGGCCTGTCCCATCACAGCATGGAACCTCGCAGCACCATGGCGTACTGGGAGAACGGCAAGTGCCACGTGCACGGCTCCTGCCAGAGCCAGAGCCTTTCCATGCCGATTCTGGCGGGCATGCTGGGCATCCCGCAGGAAGACGTCGTCTTTGTGGCGGAATACTGCGGCGGCGGATTCGGTTCCAAGGCGGTTCCGTTCCCCAGCATGGCTATCCCCGCCAATCTTTCCCGCAAGATCGGCCGTCCGATCATGTTGCGCCTGACTCGCGCCGAGGAATACTACCTGGGATACGCCCGGGTGGGCTTCCAGGGCCGCGTGCGCATGGGATTCCGTGCCGACGGCCGCGTGACCGCCGTCGACCTGTTCCTCATCCAGGAAAACGGGCCTCACAGCGGATTTCCCAACCTCATCGGCGCCGGCCAGGGCGTGTCGGTGATGTACCAGCCGGAATCCATGCGTTTCCGCGGTCTGGGCGTATTCACCAACACGCCCCCGCGAGCGGCTCAGCGCGGGCCGGGTCAGAACGAAATGGCCGCGAGCATGGAGCCGCTGATCGACAAGGCGGCGCGGGAGTTGGGGCTCGACCGCCTGCAGATACGCATGATCAACGCGGCGGGCGAAGGCGCCGTGCACGGTCCGCAGCGCATTCCGCTGACCAGCGCGCACATGCCCGAAGCATTGTCCATGGCCGCCGAGCAGTTCAACTGGGAGGAGCGCAAGGCGCAAAGCGGGCAAAAAAACGGCCCCAAAGTGATCGGCGTGGGTGTTGGCCAGGCGTTCCATCCCGCCGGCTTCAACGGCTTTGACGGGCTGGTGCGGCTGACGCCGGAAGGCAAGCTCCACATCCACACGGGTGTGGGCAATCTGGGCACCTATTCCCACAGCGCCACGTCCCGCGTGGCCGCGGAAGTCCTGAAATGCGACTGGGCCGACTGCATCGTCGAGCGCGGCGACAGCCGCCGGCAACTGCCGCACAACCAGGGTCAGTTCGGCAGCAATACGTCGTTTACCATGAGCCGCACCAACTACGTGGCCGCCATGGACGCGGTGGCCAAGCTGAAGGAAATTGCCGCCATGGATCTCGGCGGGTCGCCGGAGGACTACGACATCGGCGGTCATCGAGTCTTCGCCAAGGCCGATGAGTCGAGGTTCCTCACCTATCCGGATGCGGCCCGGCGGGCCATCGAGCTGGGCGGCAAGTACTCCGGCCAGGAGATTCCCCAGGACCTGAATCCCACCACACAGGCGGCCGTTGCGGGTCTGTCCGGCACCGGTCTGATCGGCGTCGCCAGGGACAACCTGGAGCTCAACGGACAGCCCGCGGCCCATGTCGCCGGGTGTGCAATGGTCGAGCTGGATGTGGAGACAGGGTTGGTGGAGATCGTCGATTACGCCGCCGTGGCGGATTGCGGCACGGTCATCCATCCCATGGGCCTCGCCACCCAGATCAAGGGCGGCGCCGTCATGGGCTTCGGCATGGCCCGGTATGAGAAACACATCTACGATTCGCAGAACGGGTTGCCGGGCACCATCGGGTTCCACCAGGCGAAACCGCCTTCCTACCTGGACGTGCCCGCGGTGATGCATTCCGGCGCGGTGGATATCCCCGATCCGGAGAATCCGATGGGCATCAAGGGAGTGGGCGAACCGGTCTTGGGCGCGGGGCTTGCAGCGTTGCTGTGCGCCATTTCCGACGCCATGGGCGGGCATACCTTCAAGCGCACCCCGGTGACCACCGACATGATCGTCAACGCCCTGGCCGGCCGCGAACAATCCCACGGCCCGCTGGATGTCAATACAGCCTAAAGGAGCAGAGCCATGTCCAAAGACATGATGCGCGCATTTGAACTCTATCAACCGGACAGCGTCGAGAACGCCGTGGACCTTCTGGGTCGATTCGGCGCCGAGGGATGGGCCATGGCGGGCGGCAACGACACCCTCGACTGGTTCAAGGACCGGGTGAAGTACGCTGGCTCGGTGGTGGATCTGTCGGGCGTGGAAGCCCTCAAGGGCATTCGCGAGACCGCGGACGGCGTGGAAATCGGCGCCATGACGACGCTCACCGAGATCGAGAGCAGCCCGCTGATCCAGGCGCGATTCAGCATTCTGGCGGACGCGGCACGCCGCGTGGCCAGTCCGCAGATCCGCAACACCGGCACCATCGGCGGCAACGTCTGCCAGGACACGCGTTGCTGGTACTACCGCTACGGCGTGGATTGCTACCGCGCCGGCGGCAATAGCTGTTACGCGGATACGCCCCAGGGGCAGAACCGGGAGCACTGCCTGTGGGGCGCGGACCGCTGCATCGCGGTGACGCCCTCGGATACGGCGCCCGCGCTGGTCGTGCTCGACGCACGGATGGTAATTGTCAACGGCGATGGTGAACGCGAGGTGCCGGCCGAGGAATTCTTCATCGGCCCGGAAATCGATATCGAGCGCATGACCGTGCTCGAGTCCGGCGATCTCTTGACGGCGATCCGGATCCCCAACGATTGGAGCGGCGCGCGGTTCTACTTCGAGAAAGTCGCCGACCGCAATACCTGGGACTTTCCGTTGGTCAACATCGCTTCGGCGATGTTCGTCGAAGGCGGCGCGATTTCACGGATCCGCATGGCCGCGGGCGCCGTGCAGTGCGTGCCCCGGCGGCTCACCGTGGTGGAGGATGTCGTAACCGGTAGCGCGCCGGACGAGGAGACCGCGGCCCTGGCGGGCCAGGCAGCGGTTCGCGGCGCGACGCCCTTCAACTACAACCACTTCAAGATTCCGCTGCTCGAGAACCTGGTCAAGCGGGCCATTCGCGACGCGTAACCCGGGTCCGCAGGTCCCCCGCAACGTTTGTCGCCGATAGCTGGAGTCGGGTTCCATGGAGATTCTGCGGGTCAGCCGAAACGTCTGGGGTCAGGAAATTCTCCAGGGCATGTCCTGGGATCTGTTGCCGTTTTTTTTCGGCGCCGGCGTGGCATTTATCCTCGGCCACATGCTCTATCGCCGGTTATCGGCCCCCGGTAACAAGTCGAAATAGATCGTGCCGGCCGAAGGAGCGGACACTCCGGACCCGGCGCGCAAGCTGATACGCCACGCGCTTGCGGACCGCCTGCTGCACTGGGGAATGGCGGCGTGCACGCTGCTCCTGCTGGGCACTGCGTTTCTGCCCATCCTGGGCTGGCAGTTCGCCTGGGTGACCATTCACTGGATCGGCGGCGTCGTGTTCACCGTGCTGGTGCTTGCGCACATTGCGCGTGCATCCTTGCGGCGGAACCTCCGGTCGATGTGGGTGGACAGGGTGGACCTGCGCGGCGTGGTGCAACTGGCGCGCTGGAGCTTGCGGATCGCCGCCGCACCGCCGCCGCTGCCGGGCAAGTACTCCCTGGCGCAGAAGCTGATCCACCATGCCTTTACCCTGGTATGCACCGCCACCATCGTCACCGGCGGGTTGATGCTGGTCAAAATCGATACCCCCTGGTGGGAACGCGATCCCTACTGGTTGGGGGAGGACATCTGGGGCGTGATCTACGTGATTCACGATCTGGCGGCGTTATTGTTGATCACGATGGTGATGACGCACGTCTATTTCGCCCTGCGGCCGGAGAAACTGCACTTCACCCGCTCCATGATTCTCGGCTGGATTACGCGGCGGGAGTACAATCGATATCATGATCGCACCCGCTGGCCCGTGGACGCCGAGTAGCGTCCGGGCACGGCAGGCGGACAGGAGAGCAGAAGTTGAAACTGGACGAACGCATCGACGCCATTGAGGCGGGTTACGAGTTCATGCTCGCCTACGCGGCCCAGGGCCGAATCAGCGACAGCGACGCCAGCGGTTCCGGCGCCGGATTTCAGCTCCGGGAGTTCCTTCACAAGATGGAGTCGGCGCTGGAGGGGCTCGGGGCGGAGGTCGCCGAAGCGGCCCGCAAGCAGGGCGTCGTAGCGGATGCCGCCGGGGATTTCCTCGGTGCCGTGGATGACGACGCGCGCAAAGCCCTGAGCCTCATACGGCTGGTGATGGCCCAGCGAGACATCAGTTCCATGCTCATCGACAATGTCAACGGATCGATCCACTTGCGGGCACTGCTGACGGACCTGTTCGTCGTCGCGGAAGCCTTCAAGGGCGGGCCGGATGCTGAAATTGCAACATAAAGCCGGTAAGGTTCACGGCTGAAAATCAATAGAAAGGGAGTAAGAGCCATGAGACGTACCATGATCGCGATCCTGGCGGCCTGCGGGTCTTCACTGGGCTGGGCACAGCAGGATTTCTCGGAGGTGGAGATACAAACGACCGAAGTCGCTCCGGGCATCTACATGCTGGTGGGAGCAGGCGGCAATCTGGGGCTCTCGGTAGGCGACGACGGCGCCTTTCTCATCGACGATCAGTTTGCGCCCCTCAGCGGCAAGATCATGGCCGCCGTCGCGGAGTTGACCGATGCGCCCGTGGAGTTTCTCGCCAACACCCACTGGCACGGCGATCACACCGGCGGCAACGAGGCTTTCGGCGACGCCGGGGCGGTCATCGTCGCCCACGACAACGTCCGGGTACGCATGAGCACGGAGCAATTGCGGGAGATCTTCAACCAGGCAATGCCGCCGTCGCCCGACGCCGCCCTGCCGATCGTCACCTTCAATGACGAACTCACGCTGCACTGGAATGGGGAAACCATTCACGCCTTCCACTCCGGGCCGGGACATACCGACGGCGATGTGGTCCTGCATTTTCAGGACGCCGATGTCTTTCACATGGGCGACAATTTCTTCAATGGCTTCTATCCCTTCATTGACGTGGACAGCAACGGCGATATCAACGGCATGATTGCGACCGGCTATCGCGTGCTCGCCATGTCCAACGCCGGTACCCGCATCATTCCCGGGCACGGCCCCCTGGGGACTGCCGACGATCTGCGCGATTGGCTGCAGGTGCTGCGAACGACCCGGGAGAGCATTCGGGACCTCATCGACCAGGGCATGTCCGAGGATGAGGTGGTTGCCGCCAATCCCACGGCCGAGTTCGACGAGACCCACGGCGGCGGGTTCATGAATCCCGAGAACTACACGCGTCTGGTGTACCAGAGCCTGACGCGGTAACGGTCGGGCGGTTCATTCTGCGAGTTCGGGGTCGAGCCCTGATTTGGACGGCGTTACGCGGAGGGTGTGATGTCCAGGAAACTGATTTGGGACCTTCCGGTTCGTATCGTTCACTGGCTGCTGGCAGTGCTGCTTTGCGGTTCCTGGTACACGGTGACCGTGACCGGCGACATGGAACGGCACATGCTGATCGGCCAGACCATCCTGTGCCTGCTGATCTTTCGGGTGATCTGGGGATTCGTGGGGACGCGCTACGCGCGCTTCGGCAGTTTCGTCTTCAAGCCCGGCACGATCGTGGCATACGCCAAATCCGTGCTATCGCGTAGTTCGGGCGGTTACGCCGGACACAACCCGTTGGGGTCGCTGGCGGTGTTCGCCATGTTCGCCCTGATCGGCATCCAGGTGTCCACGGGATTGTTCGCCACCGACGGGGATTTCTACGAGGGGCCGCTCAACCATCTGGTGTCGGGCCGGACCGGCACCCGGATCACCGATATTCACTACCTGAACTTCGACGTGCTGGCGATCATGATCGGCATCCACATCGTTGCCATTCTCTTCTATCTCTTCTACAAGCGTGAGAATCTGATCACGCCGATGCTCTCGGGCAAGAAGCCCGGCAACGGCCTGGAAGGAATCTCCGGGTCGAAACTGGGAATGGCGTTGGGCGCGATACTGGTCAGCGCGGCGGGCGTCTATCTGCTGGTCACGCTGCTATAGTCCGCAAATCTCACCGATTTGTTGGTTAACAAGAAATAAAGGGGGACATTTCGATGTCGATCATAAAGAGATATGGTTTCGTAGCTTGTGCCGTCGTCGGCGTATTCATTGCGACGGGGGTCAACTCGCACCACGGCGGCGTCACCAATCCCGCGCTGTATCTGGCCGGGAACCCGGACGAGCCCGTCGAGGTCGAGGGCGTCATCACGGAGATCTTCTGGCGCGCTCCGCATATACGCTACCGGATGGAGGATGCGGACGGAGAGATGTGGGAGCTCGAATTCAGCCCCAGTCCGGTCAGCTTTATTCGCGCGGGCATCGCTTCGGACGAATTTCTGCAGGTCGGAGATTTCGTGAGGGCGGCGGGATTCGTCTCGAGGCGTAGCGAGAGAACCTTGGGACTGAGCAACCTGTTGTTGCCCAACGGGTTGGAGCATGTCGGCGGGATGGCGGGCGCATCGGTTCGCTGGGCGAACGAGCCGATGACCTTCGAGAACCTGGAACCGGATCCCGAAAAGGTCGCGGAAGCCAGGCGCACGGCGAACGGTATCTTCCGCACGTGGAGCATACGGCAAGCCCCACAGCCGCGAACGTCAGTGTACCAGCCCTATCTGACGGAGAGGGGGCGCGAGATCGCCGCAACCATGCCTCAGGACGAGTCGGAAGCCCTCGAGCTCCAGTGCCGGACGGGAATGCCGACGGCCATGTTCGAGCGCTCCAGGGTGCTGATCGAGGATCAGGGCGATCGAATCCACATCTGGGTCGAGCAGTACAACACCCATCGCACCATCTACACGAATCCCGAGACCGCCCCTGAGCCGACTTATTCGAATGTCGGCTACTCGCTGGGCCACTGGGAGGGAGACGACCTGATCGTGACCACGAGTCACGTCAATCACCCCACGTTCGACGAGGGCAAGACCCCGCAGTCAGACCAGGCGACGTATGTGGAGCGTTTCTCGACCCGGGACGACGGGGAATGGTTGGACTATACGTTCACCATTACGGATCCGGTCATGTTCGCGGAGCCCGTGACGCTCGAGATGCCGCGACAATGGCTACCCGGAGTCGAGCTGCATGTCTGGGACTGCGCAGCCGAGTGGGAAGACGCGTAGCGGGTGGCGGGATTCGACGAGCCGTCCTCCGCCACCCCCCGGCGCCCGCCCAAGGCGCCCATTGGTGAGTTCCGCCGTTGCTAGCGTTGCCGGTACACGCGGTGACAGTTCCCGCATACGGGCTCCAGGGGCCCGGCGGAATCCGCCGAGACCGCAAAGCCGGGAGCGTTCGCCCCAGCGCTCACCGCCTCCGCGGCGGCGGCCAGGTCGGCCGCTTTCTGGGTGAAGTCATCCCAGTTGCCCCAGATGTCGGGCAGGGCTGCGCTACCCGCCAGGGTTTCCGCGGCGGAGCCATCCAGCCCCTCGAACCCCTCCATGACCATCCCGGCCACGGCCGCCGCATCCGCGGCGTATTCGGCGAAAACGGCGGCGTCCGCGTCGATCGCGCCCTCGGCCATGTCCCGAAGCGTGCCCACCTTGAAGGAAAGCACCTGCATCAGCCCCTGGCGGTATTGGGCGGCGATGTATTCCGGAGAATCTTCGTCAACGGCGGCCATGCCCGCGTCCGCGGAATCTTCGGAGCCTCCACCGCACCCTGCTCCCATGAGCATGGTGAGCGCGATACAGGCTGCTCTGAATTGGGTGACATTTGGCATGGCGGTTTCCTCGATGATGGTGAAGGGGGAGGCGAAAAGAATAAACATCGACCCGGACCATTTGCAAGCGTCCCGGCCGGTTTCGATACCGAAATCCCTCTTGGCACAATTTTTCCGCAAGCCGCAAGCCGCAAGCCGCAAGCCGCAAGCCGCATCCGGACAAGGACAGTAACGACCCATGAACACACGCAAGAAACCGCGAATCCATCCGCCCGTTCCGTCACAACTCGATGCAGCGCAGCGCCAGGTCCACGATGCCATCGTTGCCGGGCCCAGGGGAGAGGTGGTGGGGCCGCTGGGCGTCTGGCTGTGGCGCCCGGAACTGGCGGATCGAGCGCAGCGTCTGGGCGCGTACGCCCGCTACGGCACGTGCCTGCCCGCGGAGCTTTCCGAACTGGCGATTCTGGTGGCGGCACGCTTCTGGGGCTCGGAATTCGAATGGTACTCCCACAAGCCCCTTGCGCTGGCGGCGGGCGTCCCGAATGACGCGGTAAGGGCGATTCGCACCGGCAAATCGCCCGTACTGGATGATCCGAAGCAGGCCGTGGTGTACGAGTTCTGCCATACGCTGCTACG
>JAKZVH010000281.1:0-2658 GCA_047516145.1 Gammaproteobacteria bacterium | reverse complement strand
CTTTCCGATGCCGGTGTTTCCCTGACGGTTCTTCCCTCCACCGATCTCTTCCTGATGGGGCGAGAGCAGGCCCACAGCGCGATGCGGGGTGTCACGCCCGTCCACAAACTCCTGCACGATGGGGTCAACTGTTCGATCTCGACGAACAACGTGCTGAACCCCTTCACGCCCTTCGGCGACTGCTCGTTGATTCGCATGGCCAACCTCTACGCCAACATCTGTCACGTCGGTGCGCGAGGCGACATCATCGAATGTTTTGAGATGGTGACCGACCGCTCGGCTCGCCTCATGCGGTTGAACGATTATGGGTTGGAAGTCGGCAAGTCAGCCGATCTGGTCATCCTGGACTGCACGGACCGCGCCGCCGCGGTGGCCGAATTGATCCAGCCATTGTGGGGGTTCAAGCGGGGGCGGCGCACCTTCTCGCGCGATCCCGTTGTGCTCCACCGGCCGAACTAGTGTCCGTGCGCGCCGCGAACGGCGGGTTTCTGGAATGATTGCTGTTCCTGAAGATCCCCTAGGGGCGTTCTGTTCCGGGCCGCGCCTTTGCCTCGACGGCGCACCCGGCGGGCCATTGAGTGGTTTGACGTTCACCGCCAAGGATTCGTTCGATGTCGCGGGTCATCGCACCGGCAACGGCCACCCGGATTGGCTCGCCACTCACGACCCCACGCAATCGACCGCTTGGTCCGTACAACGTCTTCTTGGGGCGGGCGCGAGCTTGGTTGGAAAAACCCAATGCGATGAACTTCAGTTTAGCCTTAACGGAGAGAACGTTCATTACGGAACGCCACGCAATCCCGCGGCGCCGACTCGTGTTCCGGGTGGCTCTTCCAGCGGTACGGCATCCGCGGTGGCGGGCGGGGCGGTCGATTTTGGGCTGGCGGTGGACTGCGGCGGGTCGGTTCGAATTCCGGCGAGCTATGGCGGTATTCTGGGATTGCGGCCCGCCCACGGTCGTATTTCCGGTCAAGGTTGCGCGCCGCTAGCGCCAAGCCTCGACACCGTCGGCTGGTTCGCGCGCGACGCCGGCGTATTCGAAAGCGTGGGCCGCGCGCTTCTCGGGGACAACTCCGATGCGCTCCCGGTGCGCCGCATCATCGTTGCCGAGGACGCCTTTGCCTTGGCTGGCGGCGACGTCCGGCACGCGCTTGATGGTGCGGTAAAGGCGGCGTGTGCACTTGCCGGACACGTGGAAACGCGCCCGCTGGCCGCGAACGGATTCGACCCTCTGCTGCAGGCTTTTCGGATGATCCAGGGTTCCGAGATTTGGTCGCAGCACGGCGCGTGGATCACGAAACACCAGCCAAGCTTTGGGCCGGGCGTGCGCGAACGCTTCGAGTTTGCTTCGGGCATCGAGACGGCGGAGGTGGAAGAGGCGCTGCGCGTTCGCGAGGAGGCAAAGCGCCACGTCGAAGACTTCATCGGCGATGGCACATTGATATGCCTGCCCACGGCGCCAGGAGCCGCGCCTCGCCGCAACACGCCGGCAGACGAATTGGATCATTTCCGGAACAAGGCGCTACGCCTGCTGTCGGTTGCAGGCTTGTGTTCGTTGCCGCAGTTGAGCCTACCGCTTGGTGAGATCGAGGGATGCCCGATCGGGCTCTCGCTAATCGCGGCATCAGCCCGCGATGTCGATCTGCTTGCCCTTGCCGCCGAAATTTTGCCAGCCACGCCGGCATCAGCACCCGCCGCGGCATGAGCGCGGCTTGAGCGCGGCTGGCTCGCGATCGCTGGTCGCTCGGCTGGCCCGAGCGAGGTCCTCGTCCTTGGCGGCATCGGCGGCGACGCGGATCTTTGTGGGCGAGACGGGATGATGTCGAGGATCGGAAAATACGTTACCTTTGGTAGACTGAACTTTCGCTGGCGGGCGGACGCCGTTCACCAACCTCAATCGAGGCGTGTCCCTTAGACGCGAGTCCATCAAATGTGCGGAATCGTTGGATTGTTTATCAAGAACCCGGACCTCCGCCCGGCGCTCGGCCGCCATCTGACGACGATGATGGAGGGAATGAGTGATCGCGGCCCGGACAGCGCGGGAATCGCCATCTACCACGATCCGGTGTCTGATGGACAAAGCAAACTCACTCTTTTTCACCCCGACGCGGACTATCCCTGGGACGAGATTGTGAGCGGTCTCGCCGACCACCTTGGCGTAGAGGCCGAAGTCGCCGTCAAGGCCAATCATGCACTCCTCATCGTGACCGCCGCCAGTGACGCGATCCGCGCGTGGCTCATCGCCAACGCCCGCGGCGTGCGCATCATGGGATATGGCCAGACGA
Source organism: Gammaproteobacteria bacterium (assembly GCA_047516145.1). GTDB lineage: Bacteria > Pseudomonadota > Gammaproteobacteria > Steroidobacterales > Rariloculaceae > UBA6522. The sequence continues at coordinate 373 of JAKZVH010000281.1, read as the reverse complement.
TGGAGGTCTATAAGGATATCGGGGCGCCCCGCGATGTCGTGGCGCGCTACAGCATATCCGCCATGGAGGGAACCCACGGATTGGGCCACACGCGGATGGCCACCGAGAGCATCGTAACAACTGAGGGGTCGCACCCGTTCACGGCGGCGTCCGATATCTGCCTGGTGCACAATGGTTCACTGAGCAACCACCATGCTCTGCGGCGGTGGTTGCAGCATCGCGGGCAGCACTTCGATACCGACAACGATACCGAAGTTGCGGCGCGCTACCTCGCCCACCGGCTTGGCGAGGGGGCCAGCCTTGAAGAGGCGGGCGAGGCCTGCCTCAAGGATCTCGCCGGATTTTTTTCGTTGACCATGGGGACGAGAGACGG
>JAKZVH010000280.1:0-10955 GCA_047516145.1 Gammaproteobacteria bacterium | reverse complement strand
CGGCAGCATTCCGCAAGCAGGGTGGTCTTGCCGAAACCGCCGGACGCCTTCAGGACCGTCAGCCGGCGGCGCGTCGGCATCGCCCGGCTTTCAATCTCGTCACGGTGGACATACCCCGCCACCCGGTCGGGGACGGTGATTTTCTGGCGCAGCAACCAGGGAAACGCCTGGCTGGCGACGGATTCTCCACCCGCTTCCCGAGGCGGTTCGGACGTTCGATCACGGTTTGTCATTTGCCGGTCACCGTTTCCTCTGTTACTTCATTTGCGAGCCGCCGCCGCCGCCGCCGCCGCCGGTGATGGGGCCGACAGCGAGCTGACGGCGGAACTGACTGACGATGTGCGCATCGACGAGGCGTTTCGTCACCGAAGTCGAATGATCCAGGCCAGTATATCGTCAGAAAGTTCCCTGTCAGCCAGGTCCCGCAGACGGATCGCCGTGGACGGTCGCTGGGAACCGGATACGTGCACATACCAGAATGAGCCTTCCCTGATCCGGGCCGTGACCAGCCCGGTTCCGTCCACCGTGACGACGGCGGTGTCGGAGGAGCCCCAACTGAACTGCGCCGACAGGGCGTTGCCGTTCTGGTCCCTCGCGGTCGCTTCGAGTTGCGCGGTGGGGGACATTACGGCTCTGGGCTAACGGGGTGCCACCATTGGCTTGACAGGCGTGTCGATAAAAGGCATACAGCATGCGACCGTGACATTCATGCATCGTTTCCCCCTTCGGCTTGCCGCACTTGCGGCCCTTGTCCTGTGTGGGTCGGCCGCGCTGGCCGAGCGCTACACCCTACCGCTGTTCGTGACATCGACGACGGCCGGCGCCTCGCAGGGCGTGCTGCGAATACTCAACGACACCGAGGAATCCGGGTCGGTCGAGATCTACGCCATCGTCGATGCCGGCACTCGCACCGGTCCCGCTACCGTCACACTGAACGCCTGGACGGCGGTGGAATTCGATGCCGCCGATCTTGCCTCCGGAAATCCCATGAAGGGGTTGTCCACGGGTCTCGGGACCCTGTCCGGCGATGTGCGCCTGGAGATCGAGACGGAGTTGCAGGTCGTACCGTCGGCGTATGTTCGCGCCGCCGACGGCACGCTCAGCGCGATGCACGACACCGTGCGTGCCGGCGTCGTGGCCGCCGGGGGCGGTTACCGGTACCTGGTGCCGATCTTCAATTCCGCGTCCGATGTCACGCAGGTGAGCCGGTTGCGGTTGATCAATCCGGGGAATCAGGTCGCGGCCATCACGATCGAGGGCCGTGACGATACGGGCGCGGCGGCCACCGGGGGAACCGTGCAACTCACGCTGCCGGCCGGCGGCGCGCAGACCTTGACGGCACAACAACTGGAGGCCGGTGACACTGCAACGATGGGACCAACCGGACAGGCGGGCCTGACGGGCCGGTTGGGCGCCGGTGTGGGTCGGTGGCGTTTGACGGTGTCGTCGGACCGGTCGATCCAGGTGGTCAACGTGGTGTCGGCGACCTCGGGCTACATGAACAACCTGTCCACGACCGCGGTGCCGGGGGCGGCGCCGGTGGATCACGAGGCGTTCAGCGAGCGCTTCGGTGCAAGCGGGATTGAATACCGGCGGGGCAACGGCCGCATCGTATTCATGATACCGGCGGCGGGCCGGTTCACGGAGATGGGCGAGTCCGGAGGCGTTGCGTTTACCAACATGGGCAGCTTCCGCTATGAAGCCGTCAGACCCGATGCAGGCCTTGTGACGCTGGTGGACGACGGCGGCGATGTGTGTCGGGCGAACCTGTATTTCGAGTCGCCGAGGGATGGCCGGTTCGCGTCAAGATGCACCGGCAGCGACAGCCCGGACGGATTCTGGTCCGGTGGAAGCTGGTCCATGGTCGACAGTGACGAGACGATGCCCGAAGATCCAACCGGGATGGGGCAGGGTGGCGATTGCTATCCGGGTCAGTTGGTGCGGATCGGGGAGAGTTGTACGTATCCCGGCACGACCGACGAGTTCACCGTCAACGAGCGTGGGCGAGGCGGGTTCCTGACGTTTTTGGCCGGTATTCGGATCCGGATCGACAACCAGACCATCGACGGCCGTGTCTACGACTTCCTGGCCTCGCACCAGGGTGACGGGGTATGGCGGATCGATCGGGTGGGCGGCAGTACCGAGGTGCCGAGCTTCGGTGGGACAGCGAATCCGGGCGACCGGACCTACATGGCCGACACCGCCATCGACGCGCTGACACTGCCGGAGGCCACCGGCGGCAACGGCAGTCTGACGTACAGCCTGTCACCCGATGTACCCGGGTTGAGCTTCAGCGCCGGCATGCGCCAGCTTGCCGGCACGCCGTCGACGGCAGGCATTTACGACATGACCTACACCGTGATCGATGCCGACGGCGACACCAATACGCTCAGATTCACCATTACTGTCGAGGCAGCCGAAGACGAGGGCGATGATGGCGGCGATACCGGCGGTGGCACGGATGTTGCGGTATCGGTGGAAAACGGGAGTTGCAGGCCTGTGCGAACGGATGCCTCCACTTTTCACGTGGAAATGGGCGGTACCGTTCGGGCGCATCGTGCGGTGTCAAGCGTCCGGGTCGTTGGGTATGTAAACGGCTTGCTTCTGGGCGCAGACTCCCTGGGCGACATTCCGGCCGGGGGTACGAGGAACTTCTTCATCTCCGGCGACATCTCGATCACCGCTGTCTCCTCCTGCGACGCTGACATCCATTTCCTGGTCGCGGCCTCACAACCCGGCGCCGGCTCGGTCGGCATTCACTTCGGTGCGCAGCTTTAGAAGTTTCTGCCGCGGAGGCGGCACTTTACTCCGACACCTGCAACGCTTCCCGCAAAACCTCCACGCCCTGTGCGTCCAGGATCGCCGCCTGGCGAACCGGTCTCGTCGGGACCGGGGTGCGGGCCGCCCAACCCGCCTCGCCGCCGTCGCTGAGAACGCTGATGGACAACGGTTCCCGGTAGAGCTCCACGCCGTCGCCGCCAAACAGGATCAGCGTGAACGGCCCGCCCGGAGCCGGCGCCCTGGGCCCCTTGTCGGTGCGCTGAGCGTGCGTGAGGCTCCATTCCCCGGACGAATCGATCCGCCCGGACAGCGCGAGGCCGCCGCCGGCGTCCGATTCCGAAGTTGGCCGGCGCGTAATGGGGGAGGATTGGGTGGCTGATCTAGGCGTTCGCTGCGCCGTATTGCCCGGTTGCGTGAACGGCTGCACGCCGGGCGTACTCGTCGCCGGGTGATGTCGAAGCCGGTAGTTCAGCGCCTTTCGATAGTGATAGCCGGATACAAACGCATACTGGCCGCAATAGGACATCAGATCCGAGTAGTCTTCGTCATCGTTCGAAACGAATCGCCGCCGGTTCACATCCCAACCGGCGACCGGCCCAAGTTCGCCGCTTGGGTAGGGGTAGCTCCCGTCGACAGATGTTGCGCCACATCCCGGCGTGTGACGCAGATCGAGGTTGTGTCCAAATTCGTGCGGAATGACATTGGGCGGGGCGATCGTGCTCACAGCGACGTTCCCGTTCAATTCCGCGCGGCCGGCGGTTCGCGCATCGCGCGAATCGTCCCCCAGCCACGGCCAGACGTAAACGCCATGGTAGTACTCATCCCGATCCCCCTCGGCGTTCCAGAGTGCGCGGATATCGTCCAGGAGTTCGGCCAGGTCTGCCGCATCCGACTGGCGCGCGGCGGCGATTTCCACGTGGAAATCGTCAGCGATCGGCAGGTACGCCCTGGATCCGGACATCAGCGATTCAGCATCGAGGGTCGGCTGTTCGTCGCCCGGGAAATACATGGGGATGAACGTCGCTCGAAATGGCGACAGTTCCTCGCCGTACAACTGGATCGGCTCGCCTGTGTTGTCTTCCTCGTTCGTCTCGGCAAGGTCGTCGTCCGGATCGATGACATGAATGAGCTGATTTTCGGACTGATAAAGGCTGCCCGGCAGCTCGAACACATACTCGGTGCGCCACCCGCCCGAAGCAGTCGAAACGGTAGTCGGCGGCGCGGCCTGGTCGAGACGTTCGGAAAGCACGCTGCCCTGGCTGTCCAGCACGCGTGTGATGACCAAGGGCGGCTCCGGTACGTCATGGTCGACTCTCACCGCCAACGCCGCCCAACGGCCAAGGATCGGCCGCTGATGCTCCTGCGGGTCGTCGCGCCAGTTCCACTCCCACACCAGCGGTCCCTGATAGTAGGCAACCGAATGGTGCGCTGCATTGCCGTTGTCCGCGGCATTTTCCGACCAGACTGGACGCGTAGGGTCTTGCGGCGGAGGCTCGAACCCGCGAATCGCATTTCCGTCGTATCGCATCACGAGTTCGCGGCGCGCAATGCGCTCCCAGAGCGCCCGGGGCACAGTTCCCGCCAATCGATTGGATTGCACGTACAGACCGCTCAAAAAGGCCGGATTCGCGAGTTCCGGGGGAATTGATCCGGTCAGCTGATTGTCGGAGAGGTTCAGGGTCTGCAGGTTGGCCAGATCTCCGAACTCCCAGGGAATCGGGCCCGACAGCTCGTTGCCGGAGAGATCGAGCACCGTCAACCCGGTCAACTGACCCAACGCCGGCGGGATACGACCCGTCAGTCCCCCGGGCTCATCCGCGGTCCCGGATAGACGAATTGCGGTGACGCTCCCGTTGGATACCTCGATCCCGACCCAGGAATCAATCAGCGTCCGCGCGCCCATGCCCCATTGGCGCAGAGCGTGGTCCCCGGGCAGTCCTTCGCCCTGGGCCGTGTAGTTGGCGAACCCCACCAGGACCCGGCAATCGCGAACCAGTCCGGGATTGCCATCCGGATCGGTAACGAAGCTGCCATCGTTGCACCGGTTGAGTATGCGCCTTGTGTGCGGCTCGCTGTCACAGTGGTCGCTCACGCCATCGCCGTCCGCATCCTCCGGACCGCCGACGCACGGGTCCAGAAACAACGGTCGTGCCGAACTGGTGGACAGATTGGTCAGGTGCCCGGCCGTGTCCTCCACCAGGCTCATGACCTGGATCTCCCGATCGGCCTGAACGGCCAGCCGCCAGCCGCCTTCGCCTTCCCCGAAGCTCCCGCTCAGTCCGCTGGCGCCGTCTTCAAGGGATTCGGCGCTCAGGGATGTCGAGGCGCCTGCGGCCACGGTGAGGCTCACTGCCCCCTCGGGCGCCTCATCGCCGGCATCGTCCCACGCCCGGATTTCGATCTGCGCGGCGCCCTCGGACGGATTGATCAGCCGCAACCGACTCTGCTGTTGCGTTTCGCCGGCGGGATTGAAGAACGGCACGTGATGGCGCCGACGGCCCTCCGCGGCCACATTGTGAGCGATGCTGACCACCCCGTCCTGCGAGCGGACATACGCGAACACGTCGAGGTTCAGCTCGCTCGCAAGCCGCAGCCGCCAATCGCCCTCGCCACTGCCAAGACCGATGGGCAGTCCCTTCGTCGCGTTACCGGTTTCAACGTCGCTGGAACTCAGCGTCGCGGTCCGTCTCCCGTCAGCGGTCATCGTGACCGGGCCGAAGGATTGACCGGTATCGTCGATCCCGCTTATCCGGATTTCGCCTGCCGCCGATCGATTGGTGATGCGCAGTCGACCCTCGTTCAGCGCATCGCCGGCGGACAGGAACAACAGCACCGTCCCTTCCTCCACTCGCGCTGAGGAAAGGTTGGCCAGCGGGCCCGAGGCCGTATCGAGTAGGGTCATCGCCTCGATCGCTGCGTTCGTGAATATCAGCAACTGCCAGTCGCCCGCGCCGTCACCGAGGCGCCCCTGCAGCCCGACCGCGCCGTTTTCGAGCTCGCGGGCAGTGACCGTACGCGCTGCCCCGGCCGCCAATACGATGGAGACCCGGCCCGGCGCAAGCGCATTCTCATCGTCGACGCCGAAGATGGTGACTTCCGCCCCGGCGTCCGTCGGGTTGATGAGCCGCACCGCACTGCCATCCGGAAGACCGTTGTCGGGCGCCAGCAGCGTCACCCGATGGTAGAACGACCGGCGCGGAACCACATCGTGGAGGCTGTCCACGAAGCCTGCCGAGGTGTGCACGTAAGCCAACGGTTCGATATCCAGCGACGTGTCGAGCACGAGCCGCCAGTCCCCCTGACCGCCGCCGATGCCTGTCGCGATCCCCAGCGCATCGTTACCCCGTTCCAGATCCGTGGAGCTGAAACCGATCGCCTGCCCGGCCTCTACCTCGAGAACGATCGGTCCGAAGGCAAGCCCCGAATCGTCAATGGCCGTGACCGCCACCCGACCGGATTCATCGGAGTGGTTGACGATGCGAACCATCCCTGCGCGCAAGGCATCCGATGCCGACGGCAGCATGGGAAGACGGTAGATGTCCGCCGAGGCAAGGAGCGGCACGAAGAGCGGGAGGACCACCAGGTCCCGCCATGCAAGCCGGGGCAGTTCGATTGCCATCAGGTGCTGCACAATCGACATCGTTCGGAACCTTTTGCCAAACCGGCTGATCCAATAACACAACGGACATACATTCATCAAGAAGACAAACCGTGAAAGCAATGAAACATCTGCATGCACTCGCCGCGGCCGGAGCCATCGGGCTGGCATCCGCCGGTCTTCATGCCCATTCGCCATCCGATGCGCAGGCCCTCGCGGACCTGTAGGCGCAGGCCTTCAACAGCCGCGACGTCGGCGCCGCCATGGGATCCGGGCACTTCGCCCAGATCTGGAGGCTCGACGGCGACGAGTGGCGCATCGATCGCGGCGTCTGGTCCGACGACGCGGCAATGCACGAATAGCCTGGACTCCGCGCACTTGTCAGTCAATCGGACTTCCAAGGGTGCTCGCCGTAGTAGAACCGCAGCCGCCAGCCGGTCAGGCGGCCGGTGTCCTCCGCGGCGAGGTCCGCCACCTGCACGGTCCAGGCGCCGTTGGGGTTCTCGCCGTAGAACGCGTTGCTCAACAGCTGCCAATTTCGCAACCCGGGGAAACCGTCGAGCACCGCATTGAACGGCGGATTGACGACGCTGGACGTGCCGGCGGGCGAGCGCAGGGTGACGCCGAGATCGAACGCGTTGCCGTGTTCGACCGCGATTTCAAGCACGACCGCCTCGATGTCGGCGGCCTCGGGCAGGCCCGCCACCTCCATGGCCGCGCTCACGCCCGCGCCGTCCGCGTCCGGGATAGGCAGAGGCAACGCCGCGTCCGCGCCGGTCTCGAACCACGGCGATTCGATGAACGTCCCCAGGCTGCCGGGCGTATAGCTCGACGCCAGCGCCACGGCGGCGTCGACGTCGACCGCCCCGAAACCGTACCAGTTGTGAAAGTCGTGACCGGCGGCGTTGGTCCGCCAGGCGTGCTGCGCGACGTACGGCGCGCCGTTGAAGGCCGCGCGGACTTCACTGCGGCCAGGGTCGATCGTGCGCGCCGTGACCGCGAGGATGTGTTTTACGTCCCGCCACGTCAGGTCCGGGTTGACCCCCAGCAGCACGGCAATCGCACCGGCGACGGCAGGCGCCGCCGATGACGTGCCGCCGAAGGCGCTGACGTAGTCGCCGTCGCGGTTCAGCGGATGGGCGCTTGTGAGGGGGTTCTGTTGAAACAGGTTGAATCCCGCCTCCGCACCGGCCTGGTCCGTGGTGATGATCGCCGGCTGTTCGATACCGTCCTCGCCGCCCGGACCCAGAACCCACAGATTAGCGCCGGCGCCCGAATAGGATGATTTGACGTCGTCGGCATTGAATGCTCCCACGTTGAGCATCCAGGGCACGTTCTGTTCCGGATCGGTGTTGGCGCCGATACAGCCCACCTCCCGGTTAAGCGGGTGCGGCCTGTCACAGAACTCGAAGCCGTTGCCGGCGGCCCGCACGTACAACGCCCCGCGTCCTTGCCGGAGCGCCGACGTGCCCATCTTCATCAGCCGCACGAAATCCTCCGAGGGGTTCTCGGACGGCACCACGTTCCCGAAACTCATGTTGAAGATGTCCACGCTGGCCGAGTCCGGATCGCTGTGGCTTGCGCCCAGGCTGCGAAGCAGCGCAGCTTCGGGATCCCCGGCCGCCCCCACGTTAAACCCCACGAGCGTCACCTCCGGCGCCACCCCGCGCCCGCCGAATCCGTTGTTCGCCGCGGCCGCGGCGACCCCCGCGACGCTCGTGCCGTGGTCGCCGAGAATGCTGTGGTTGAACGGATCGGTGCGTAAGGCGCCGGGCGTGCCTTCGTGGGCGAGGTTGAACGAACCCCCCGCCGCGGTGTTGGCCGCCAGGTCGGGATGGCAGATCTCGAGCCCCGTGTCGATGACCGCCAGCTTCACGCCGGCGCCGTTTTGGCCCGCGCCGATCGCCCCGCTCATGCGCAGGTCCGCGCCGGCCGTGCCGGCCCGGTTCGAGAAAGCCGTCTGACCGGTGTTGCTCAGGTGCCATGGCTCGCCGAAAAGCGGGTCCGTTCCCGAGGCGTGCGGCGTCCTCTCGGGCGCTTCGCAGCGCGTCCTCACCCGCCCGTCGGCGTCTGTCGCGAAGCCCTCGAGAAACACATTCTCCGCCCGTTCGCCGGAATTCAGAGTCGGTGGCGCATCGCCAAGGTACACGCGGACAAAGTAACTGCGGTTCGGCGCCAGCCGATCCAGCGGCAGGACGAATTCGTGTATCCCCCCAAACACAAACTCAAACGGGTCGGGTTCGGTGGCGGGGATCTCGATGGAGCCGAGCAAATGCACGTCAGCGGCGAAGCCGAAATCCGTGGACCACTCCGCAACCAGGGGCACCGGTGTGCCGTCGGAGGAAGCATTCAGCGCCAAGACCACCAGCGAAACGGCGTCCTCGGTGACGCCGAAGAAAAACGGCAACAGTAACAACTCCGATGCGCCGTCTTCCGGCGGAGCCTTGTCCACCGTCGCCGCTTCGCCGTCGAGAATGGTGAGCGTGACCGAGGAACGTCCGCCCTCCCGGGCATGGCCTGCGATTCGGGCCACGCCGACCGTGAGGGTTTCGTCCCCCTCGGCGTCAAAGTCCCTGTAGACATCGATGTCAACGGTGCCGGACGAGGTATTCCGCGCCACGACGATGGCATCGCTACTGATCGCGTAGTCGCGGCCCCGGGTGGCCGAGCCTGCGAAGTTCAGCCGTACGGTCACGCCCGTCGCGGTGGGCGAGTCCAGTTCGACCGCCACCTGCACGGTGCGGTTGTCCGCCTCCTCGACGGCGTCGGCCGACGCGGAAAGCGATACCGTCGGCGGGGGCGGCGGCCGATAGGCCTGTTGGCAACCGACGGCCACCACGCAGCCGAGCACGGCGGCAGTGACGGCCCTGCCCGCCGCGGCTTGAGGCACCGTCGATCCGGGTTTCCTCGGCGGGCACTCAAAGCGCTTCGTCGCGCGTCGTGTCATCGCCATTCGATACGGGGCCCGCGCAGCCGCACCGAGGCGCCGGGCTGGCCGAGTACGTTTGACACTCGCGCCACCGCATCGGCGGGGTGCAATCCCTCCGGCAGATCCACGAAGGCGAATCCGAGGGACTCGAAAACGGTGATGCCGGTCGCGCCGACTTCCGCGGCGACCGCCTCGATCTGCACGCCGTCCCTCAGTTCGACGCGGATACTCGGCAACAGCGGTACGAAGCTCAGCCGGGCGGGATCGAAGACGATCCTGGACCAGGGACCGTCGAGGGGGGTCGCTGCCGTGAACGTCTCGCCCTCGAATGTGACGACATGAATCCGCTGCGTGGCCGTTTCATGCGACTGCGCGGCGAACCCGGCGGTGTCCGTGTCCGTTTGCGCCGCCGCCTGCGAGGCGGCTTGAGCGGACAGCACGATGACCTCGCGGCCCCCGGCGGCTGTGATGCGCGTCCCGCCGTTCGCTAACGTTTGAGCCGTCAGGGGCTCGGCCAACAAGAGCGTCAGCAGCCCGAGGCGGAACGCGATTCCCCGGCGTATTACTGGAAGTACTCCTCCAGCGCGATGTCCAGGTGATGGCCGCGCAGACCCTTCGCGATGATGTTGCCGCTGCTGGATTCGACCAGGTAGTTTTTCGGCACGCCGGTCACTCCGTACGCAAGCGCCGCCTCGTGCTCCAGCCCCATCCCGGTATCGAGCCAGGGTAGATCCTCTTCCTCGGAGGCGATCTCCCAGTCGAGGCGGTCGTCGTCGACGGTGAACGAAAAGATTTCGAAGCCCTGGTCGCCAAACTTGGCGTAGGCCTCCTTCATGTGGGGAATCTCGGCCCGGCAGGGACCGCACCAGGAGGCCCAGAACTCCACCAGCACCAGCTCGCTCCCCGCGCGCACGTCGGCGAGCCGGATCGAATCGCCGTCAAGGGTGTCCGCGACGAAGTCCTGGATGTCCGCGCCGACCGCGAAACGCCGCCGCTCCTCGACCCATTTCGCCTCGGCCACCTCGGCCCGCGCGAGCCGATCGAGAACCCAGGGATCGTCCGGGGTCATTTCGGCGAGTCCCCGCCAGGCGTCGAGCATCCACGGACCGCCCAGCCAGGCGGATTCGATGGTGAGACGGCGTACCAGCGGATCCGGATGGGTGGTCGAGACCCGGGCGCGGCCTTCGGTCTCGAGTTCCAGCATGCGGTTGAAGGCTGCCGAAGAGCCGTCGACGCGGGCGCGCCGCTCGTCTTCGGTCTCCCCGTCCACCGAGGGAATCAGCCGCAGGTATTCCGCTTCGGCCGCGGCGTACTCATCCGAGCGCCGCCAGGAGTTATAGACGGCGTCGTTGTACGGTCCTCCCTCGATGTAGAAGCGTCCGCGCCGGGTCATGTGCAATCGCAGGTTGCCCGGTTCGAGGATGAACTCGTTGCCCTTCGTCGGCGCATAACGCCGTCCTTCGTGCCCCATCGCGTCCAGAACGTAAAAGTACACTTCGCGCGGCGTATCCACCGCCGCCTCCACCCGAAACGTGCCGTCGGCTCCGAGGGGCGCCCTGGCGATCACGTTGAGCGACGATTCCATCGACGACGGCGCGCTCCCGGTGGAGGTTGCGGTCGAAGCGGCGGTCATGGCGGCCCCCGAGG
>JAKZVH010000279.1:0-2995 GCA_047516145.1 Gammaproteobacteria bacterium | reverse complement strand
CCCGGTGAGAAGATCCCCGTGGACGGGACGGTGCTCGTTGGACACTCCGCCGTGGACGAGTCGATGATCACCGGCGAGAGCATTCCCGTCGAGAAAGCGCCGGGCGACTCAGTGGTGGGCGCCACCATCAACCGCAATGGGAGCTTCCGGTTTGTTGCTGAGAAAGTGGGGCGGGAAACGGTCCTGGCGCAGATAGTGAAGCTCGTGGAGGACGCGCAGGGGTCCAAAGCGCCGATCCAGCGGCTGGCCGACGTGATCGCCTCCTACTTCGTGCCTGCCGTGATCGTCGCGGCGTTGATCTCCTTCGCGGCGTGGGCGCTATTCGGGCCGGGGATGACGCTGGCGTTCATCAGCTTCGTTGCAGTCCTCATCATCGCCTGCCCCTGCGCCCTCGGGCTGGCTACACCGACGGCCATCATGGTGGGCACCGGAAAGGGGGCCGAGCGCGGCGTGCTGATAAAGGGCGGCGAAGCCCTGGAAACGGCGCACAAAGTCGATACCGTCATCCTCGACAAAACCGGTACGCTCACTGAGGGCCAACCGAGGGTCACTGACGTGGTATCCCTCAACGGCGCGCCCGATGACGAAATTCTCCGATTGGCCGCAGCCGCCGAGCGGGTCTCCGAGCACCCGTTGGGCGAGGCGATAGTCGAAGCGGCTCTGGCCAAGGGGCTGGACATGCCGGAAGTGCGGGAATTCGACTCCGTGACGGGCAAGGGCATTGTGGCGTGGGTGGAAGACCATCAGGTCATCGCCGGAAATGCCAGGCTGCTCGCTGACCGTAACGTGGCCGCTGACTCGGTTGACATCATTGACCGGCTCTCGGCCCAGGGCAAGACACCCATTTACGTGGCCATCGACGACGAAGCCGCGGGCGTGATCGGTGTGGCCGACACCATCAAGCGGGAGTCGCCTGAGGCCGTTGGGCAACTGCGGCGGCTGGGCTTGGACGTAGTGATGATCACGGGCGACAACGACGTCACGGCCAAGGCCATCGCCCGTGAGGTGGGCATCGACCACGTGCTGGCCGAAGTCCTGCCGGACAAGAAGGCCGCGGAGGTGCGAAGGCTGCAGGCGGACGGCAAACGCGTCGCCCTGGTGGGCGACGGAATCAACGACGCCCCCGCGCTGGCCCAGTCCGACCTGGGCGTCGCCATCGGGACCGGCACCGACATCGCGATGGAAGCGGCCGACATCACCTTGATGAGCGGCAATCTCAGCGGCATAGTCCTGGCCATCGAATTGAGCAAGAAGACGATGCGCGTGGTCAAGCAGAATCTATTCTGGGCCTTCGCCTACAACGTGGCGCTCATCCCCGTGGCGGCCGGGCTGTCCTATGTGGCTGTGGGTCAGCCCCTTGACCCGATCCTGGCCGCCGCGGCGATGGCGCTGAGCTCGGTTTCCGTGGTCACGAACTCCCTGCGCCTGCGGCGCTTCGCGCCGAGGCAGGCGACCGGATGACTCGATCGTCCGTACGTCTGCGACCGCGCCGAACGGGCATCGCCGCGATCTCCACCATTTTCGGGTTGGCCTCGTCGCGACGTTGCATATGTGGCCGGCCCTCGCGGTCCTGCCCGGACGGATAGCCTGGTCTAATGTCGCCGCGGGGGCGGCGGTTGGGGGCTCGGTCTTTACCGGCGTCGGGGTAATGGTGACACTGGCCGCACGACTCCATCGGGAAGGCGTGCCGGGGCCAGGGTCTCGTGTGCCGGCCTCGTTCAAAGCGTCGGTCTCGTTGCTCATGTTCCCCATCGCATTGATTGGCGCGGCCGTGTTCGTTCATGGGCTTGCGCAGCCGGGCGCCTCCTACTGGCTCGGAGCGGCCTTCGCAGGCGCCGGGACGCTGGTGATCCTGTCAATACAGCCTGTGCAGGTTACCCGGGTCGATGACCCGCACAATCTCGATACAAGATTCCGGGCAATCACGCGCGCATCCGGCCTCTTTCGGTGACTCGATTTCGAAGGTGCCACGGTCGGGAAACGGAAACGAATTAGAGGAGGAGAAAGGAGGTTTCCACTCGTGGTCTGGATGGGCGATGGAGCTCATTGGGGTTGGGCGATCGGCGGAATAACGATGATGGTGGTCTTCTGGGGAGGAGTCCTGTTACTCGCCTGGATCACCGTGACCCGACTGGTTCGCGGGGAGGACAGGCAGCAATCGCCGGACGAAATCCTGAAGAGGCGGCTGGCGCGCGGCGAGATCACGGCGGACGCGTACCAACGTCCGCGCCAGGAGCTCCGCTCCTGATCCTTCGCGCCCGGTAAGGGCGTTATTCGAGTCTGATCGATATCGACACTAAAGAGAGTTAACGACACGGCAAAGGACCCCGTCTGCGGAATGGACGTCGACGAGACATCGGCGACCGAAACCGCAAATGAACCGTAGCGGCGCATCGTCCTGCAAGCGCCTAATGAGGTCGTTGGTTGTACCGATGTTCATAGCGTAGGCGGCGACGTAGGACCTCCAAAGCGTTCCCAGGCTCAATCACCAGCTCGACGACATCACTGAGGCCGAGCCCGCGGGTCGCGGCGCCACTACAGTCGATGACTGGAGTCAAATTCGACCGTCTCACATCGACGAGAATCGAGGATCCGACGTGAGAAAAACAAATTCGTTTACACCAAGAACCGGCATCGAACGGAGCCGATCTTTTCGCGCTCTCGAACGAACGACAAAGCTATGCCCAGGGCTTTTCGATCGTGGAGATAAACGCCGAGCCTGGTGGCGAGTTTGTGCAGTTCAATAACGGCCGCAGGCTCCACCTCGGCGAGGAATCGGGAGGCATGCGCGACGACGTGTGGCGCGCTCAGATCAAACACACTCTCAGGCGCCATCTGGAAAAGGAACTGCAGGTAGGGGAGCGCGGGATTAAAGTCCTGAGCCTCTTTTTCATCGACCGGGTCGCCAACTATCGCGACTACGATGCCGAGGGGCGCCCCGTGAAGGGCAGGATCGCCGAAGCATTTGAGGAGGAGTTGGCTACGCTCGGGAGGG
>JAKZVH010000278.1:0-6600 GCA_047516145.1 Gammaproteobacteria bacterium | reverse complement strand
AGATGGAAGTGCGCATTGACGAGGAGTGCAGGCGGATCCTGGCGACCCGCGCCCCCGCGGCGGGGGATTTGCGCCTGATCGTGGCGGCCATGAAGACCATCACGGATCTCGAGCGTATTGGCGACGAAACGGAGAAGATCGGTCAACTGGCGGCCAGGCTTGCGATGATCGAGCGCCCATCGACCAATTTCCGCGAGCTGCGAAACCTCGCTCGCCACGTCAAGGAGATGATACGCGGCGCGCTGGATGCGTTCGCGCGCTGGGACGTCCAGCGCGCGCTCGAGGTGGTGAAAGCGGATGAGGTGGTCGACGAAGAGTACGAGGCCATCTATCGCCAGAGCCTCACTTTCATGATGGAGGATCCCCGCACGATCACCCGGGAGATGGACCTGAGCTGGGCCGCGCGCGCCCTGGAGCGGATTGGCGATCACGCCAAGAACATCTGCGAGTACGTCGTCTACATGGCCCACGGCAAGGATATTCGTCACACGAGCCTGGAGAACATCGAGGCCGAAGTCGCGCAAGCCGGCGAATGGAAGGAAGCAGCGCGTTGATCGGGTCCCGTCTACACCGACGCCTGGCAAATCTGGCCGGCTGCGCGATTGTCGCCGGGTTGATCGGTTACGCTTTGTTCGCGCAACGCGTGCTCGGCCTTGAAGCCTGCCCTTTGTGCATCTTCCAGCGCGTCGCCTATATCGCCGGTGGCGCCGTGTTTCTCGCGGCAGCCCTGCACGCCCCCCGAAATGCCCGGTTCTACGGGTTGGCGGCGCTGGCTGCGAACGCCGTCGGCGGCGCCATCGCCGCACGGCACGTCTACATTCAGAATCTTTCCGCCGACCAGGTGCCTGCCTGTGGGCCTGGCCTGGACTACCTGATGGACGCCTTTCCGCCGATGGACACGCTCCGACTGGTCCTGACCGGGTCCGGAGAGTGTGCAGACGTGGTGTGGTCGTTCCTCGGCCTCAGCATGCCCGCCTGGGCGCTGGTCTGGTTCGTTCTGCTGGGCGCCCTCGCGGTGGTGGCGAACTGGTCCTTTGTGCCTCGGGCGAGCGTTTTCGGACGTCGCCGGTTCAGATAACTTCAGTCCGCACCGGGTTCTACCAGTAACAGTTCGGCAACCCGGTAGTAGATCCCCTGAAGGGTGGGCAGGTCATCCACCCGCACTTCCTCATTCACCTTGTGAATGGTGCGGTTGATCGGGCCGACTTCCACCACATCTACGCCGCAGGGCGCCATGAACCGCCCATCGGATGTGCCCCCGCTGGTGGACAACTCGGGGTCGCGGCCCGTCTGTTCGCGGACGGCCCGGGACACTGCCGCGGTAAGCCGTCCCTCCGCTGTCTGGAACGGCCGGCCCACATCCCGCCAATCGATGTCGCAGTCGATGCCCAGTTCCGCCGCCACGGACTCGACGTGCCCGGCAAGAGCTTCCTGAGTCCACTCGGTCGAGTAGCGGAAGTTGAACCGGCACTTGAGTTCTCCCGGAATGACATTTGTCGCCCCCGTGTCGCTATGAACGTTGACCATCTGAAAACTTGTCGGCGGAAAGTGCCGATTGCCTTCGTCCAGGGGTTGCCGGTTGAGCGTGCTGACGAGTTCCGCCAGATCGTGGATGGGGTTCCTGGCCTCGTCCGGGTAGGCGACGTGACCCTGAATGCCGCGCAGCGTCATCAAGCCCGTCAAGCTGCCGCGGCGGCCGATGCGGATGGTGTCGCCCAGGACCCGGGTGCTTGAAGGCTCGCCGATCACGCACCAGTCGAGGTGCTCGTTCCGTTGGCCGAGAGTCTCCATGACTTTCCTGGTGCCGTCCCGTGCCTCGCCCTCTTCGTCGCTCGTGATCAGAAAGGCGATGGAGCCGCGGTGCCCGGGATGGTCGCCGATGAAGCGCTCGCAGGCCACCAGCATGGCCGCGAGACCGGACTTCATGTCCGCCGCCCCCCGTGCGATCAAGCGGCCGTCAAGGATTTCGGCGGCGAACGGATCGACCCGCCACTGTTCGGCGGGGCCCGGTGGAACGACATCGGTGTGGCCCGCAAAACACAGCACCGGGCTGCGGTCGCCCCGGCGCGCCCACAGGTTGTCCACCTCTCCGAACCGCAGGTGCTCCACCCTGAAGCCCAGGCTCCCCAGGATCCCGCCGATCAATTGCTGGCAACCGGCGTCCACGGGAGTCACCGACGGCAGCCGGATCAGCTCCCGGGTCAAGTTCAAGACGGCATTGTTCGAGTCGGTCATTGCGGATGTTTCACATGACAACCCGATTCATATTGGATCAATACGACTGCAAAAGTCGACACGCGTTTGGCCTGCCGAAGGCCCGACGCACTCCGGCGGGGGCCGTGTGTATCGTGCCCGTGGCCGCCTGGCTCGCTCACCGGTCGCCAGGCCCGCTCAAACCTCTCGACTCGACTGCAATGATTCCTTAACATTCCGCTGGCACGCTGCTTGAGTTCAGCAATTCACCAGGAGATCCGATGGGTAGGTACTTCACCGTATTTTTTGCGTGTCTGGCCTGTACAGCGTTCATCCAGTCGGCGCATGCTCAAACGGCCCGAGACTACATCAGCATCGTCGGGTCTTCGACCGTGTACCCTTTTTCGACGGTAGTCGCGGAGCGATTCGGACGGACAACGGGCTTCAAGACGCCCAAAATCGAATCCACGGGCTCGGGCGGCGGATTCAAGTTGTTTTGCTCGGGGGTCGGTGTCCAGTTTCCCGATATCGTGAATTCATCCCGGCGCGTGCGGCCCTCGGAGATCGACCAGTGCGCTGCAAACGGCGTCAAGGAAATCGTCGAGGTAAAGATCGGCTACGACGGCATCGTATTGGCCAATTTCAACGGCGCCCACCCGTACCGCCTGACGCGCAGACACATCTTTTTGGCCCTGGCCAAGAGCGTCCCCGATGCCGCCGGCGGCAACCTTGTCCCGAATCCTTACCGGACGTGGGCCGACATCGACCCCGACTTGCCGGCGATTCGCATCGAAGTGCTCGGCCCTCCGCCCACGTCGGGAACCCGGGACGCGTTCGTGGAACTGGTCATGCAGGCCGGTTGCGAGGCCTTTCCGGTGATCGAAAACCTCGATGGAGACGCCCGCCAGACCGCCTGCCACACCGTGCGGGAGGACGGAGCCTTTATCGAGGCCGGTGAGAACGATAACCTTGTCGTCCAGAAACTCGAAGCCAATCCGACCGCGCTCGGCATTTTCGGATACAGTTTTCTCGATCAGAATCAGGACAAGGTTCAGGGTTCGTTCATCGATGAAGTCGCTCCCGAGTTCGAATCCATCGCCGATGGCAGCTACCCGGTGTCGCGCCCCCTGTATTCGTATGTCAAGGCAACGCATGTGGGTGAGATTCCCGGAATCGAGGAATTTCTGGAGGAGCTTACCAGCGAGGCCGCCTGGGGGGATTTCGGTTATCTATCCGACAGGGGGTTGATCCCGCTACCGGAATCCGAACGCCAGGCGGTCCTCGCGGCCGTTCGGGGTCTGGAGAACGTTCAGCTTGCCGTGAACTGACCTCCGAGCGATCCTCGGAAGAACGCCCTCCCGATGTCATCCTCCACGGTTCTGGTTGCGTTGTTGGGCCTGACTCTGCTGGCCTTCGCCCTGGGGCGGTGGCGGCCGGCGGCGGCGGGTTCCGCCGGTGGATTCCACTCCCTGCCGGGCTATTACGGCGGTTATGTAGCCATTTGGTGTGCGCTGCCGGCCCTGTTGCTCTACTGCCTGTGGCAACTGGCGGAACCCGGTCTCATTCGGGGACAAGTCCTTGCGGCGCTACCGGCGGAGATTCTCGAACTGCCGGAGGCCGAACTCGGCCTGGTGTACAACGACATCAGGAATCTGGTCGAGGGGAATATCGTCTCCGGGGAACCAGGTGAGGCCATAGTTGCGGCGGCGGAGCGTTACACGACGCTTCAGCGCATCAGCGATCTGAGTCTTGCGGTGGCCGTGCTCGTTCTTGGGTTGGCGACCCTGGGCTGGGCCTTCAGGCGAGTGCGGCCTGAACTTCGCGCCCGCAACAAGGTCGAGCGAACGATAGAACTGGTGTTGATGGGCGCCTCCACGATCGCGATTTTCACCACGGCGGGAATTTTCCTGTCTGTTCTGTTCGAGGCGTTGCGGTTCTTTCAGCAGGTCTCGCCGCTGGATTTTCTCTTCGGCCTGACGTGGAGTCCGCAAACCGCGATTCGTCCGGACCAGGTCGGCTCTTCGGGAGCGTTTGGTGCGGTGCCGCTGTTTGCCGGCACGCTATTGATTTCAGGTATCGCCATGCTGGTGGCCGTACCGGTCGGACTGATGTCGGCGATCTACCTGGCCGAGTACGCCCATTCGAAGGTCCGTTCCGTCGCCAAGCCCATGCTCGAGGTGCTCGCCGGAATTCCCACCGTCGTTTATGGTTATTTTGCCGCGCTGACGGTCGGTCCGCTCCTGCGCCAATTCGGCGAGGGGCTGGGGCTGAGCGTTTCATCGGAGAGCGCGCTGGGGGCGGGCCTGGTGATGGGCATCATGATTATCCCCTTTGTCTCATCCCTTTCCGATGACGTCATCAATGCCGTGCCGCAGGACCTCAGGGACGGCTCATTCGCGCTGGGCGCGACCCATTCGGAGACGATCCGGCAGGTGGTGTTGCCGGCCGCGTTGCCGGGTATCGTGGGCGGGGTGCTGTTGGCGGCGTCCCGGGCCATCGGCGAGACCATGATTGTCGTCATGGCAGTGGGCCTCGCCGCGAACCTCACGGCGAACCCGCTGGAGGCCGTGACCACGGTGACGGTGCAGATCGTGACGTTGCTCGTCGGCGACCAGGAGTTCGACAGTGCGAAGACCCTCGCGGCATTCGCCCTCGGACTGCTGTTGTTCCTGACGACCCTGGTATTGAACATCATCGCGCTGCACGTCGTGCGCCGCTACCGGGAGCAGTATGAATAGCGGCGCTTCGAGGCTGCAGGAACGGGTGGCGCACGGTATTGCGAAACGGTATCGGCGGGAGCGTAACTTTCGGTGGGCGGGCCTCGGCGCGGTGCTCGTCGGGATATCGTTCCTCGGCTTTTTCTTCGTTACGCTGATCGGCAACGGCTATACGGCGTTCTGGCAAACTCACATCCTGCTGGAGGTGGAGTTGAGCGCCGGCGTCATCGATCCCGACGGCAATCTCGATCCGCAGTCCCTCGCGCGGGCAAACTACCAGGGCTTGATCAGAGACTCGCTACGGGCCCGGTTCCCCGATGTCGACACCAGCGGCGATCTAAGGGAACTCTTCGCGCTGGTCAGCCCGGGGGCGGAGTTCGAGCTGAGGGATAGCGTCATGCAGAACCCCGGCCTGGTGGGCGAGACACTGGGTCTGTGGGTGGTGGCCGACGACGACGTGGACATGCTCGTCAAGGGTCACATGGATCGCTCGGCGGAGGAATCGCAGCGGCGCATCAGCGACCGGCAACTGGGGTGGATCGAGCAGTTGGAGGCGGACGGGCGCGTCGATGGGCGATTCAATCGCCGCTTCTTTACCGCCGGCGATTCCCGCGATCCGGAGATGGCCGGCATCTGGAGCGCCGCGGTAGGGTCGTTCCACATGCTCCTCGTGACCTTGGTTCTGTCCTTTCCGCTAGGGGTTGCAACGGCGATCTATCTGGAGGAGTTTGCGCCCAAGAATCGCTGGACGGATATCATCGAAGTCAACATCAACAATCTGGCAGCGGTGCCTTCCATTGTGTTCGGGTTGCTGGGTCTTGCGCTGTTCATCAATTTATTTGGCTTGCCGCGGTCGGCGCCATTGGTGGGAGGGTTGGTACTGACCCTGATGACGTTGCCGGTCATCATCATCGCCGCCCGGGCGGCATTGACTTCCGTTCCGCCGTCCATCCGTGAAGCGGCGCTGGGTGTCGGTGCATCCAGGATGCAGACGATCTTCCACCATGTCATGCCCCTGGCGTTGCCGGGGATGCTCACCGGTACGATCATCGGCATGGCGAGGGCCCTGGGCGAATCCGCTCCACTGCTCATGATAGGAATGGTGGCGTTTATCGTCGACGTGCCCGAGAGTCCGCTGGATCCCGCTACCGCCCTGCCGGTTCAGGTCTATCTCTGGGCCAACAGCCCGGAGCGGGCGTTCGTCGAGCGAACGTCGGCGGCGATACTGGCGCTGTTGGCATTTCTGTTGGTGATGAACGCCAGCGCGATCTGGCTGCGAAAGCGCTTCGAACGGCGCTGGTAGCGGCTCGCCGGCCCCCGTTGGAGTAGACTGTGAACCGGGTTTGGACGGCAATGCGAGAGCAGGTGTCCCAGGTTGTCTCAAATACTGCACCGAATGCAGAGGCTCAATCCGGGCCGGACATCAAGGCGGTCGAAGATGCCTATCGGACCGTGGGCGACTACACGTCCGCCACACCGGTCGTCCAGGCTCGAAACGTGGATGTTTTCTACGCTGACAACCATGCCATCGAGAATGTCAATCTGGATGTCGGTGCCAACGAAGTCATATCGCTGATCGGGCCTTCCGGGTGCGGTAAATCGACCTTCATACGCTGCCTCAACCGTATGAACGACACCATCGAGAGCGCCCGGGTGACCGGTGAGATTCACCTGGACGGAGAGGACATCT
>JAKZVH010000277.1:0-3866 GCA_047516145.1 Gammaproteobacteria bacterium | reverse complement strand
ACAAAGTCGTTGACAGGTGCCGCGGCGTCTCTTATCTGGTCACTAGGGGCAGGGAACAAGATACCCGTCAAGACAGATTAGGTGGTCATGCCCGAGAACGAGATGGGCCTGATCCGCTTCACGAAAGACGGCGAGACAGTCGGCATGGCCTTCGCCAGCCAGTGCTCCGCGTGGTGGACGGACCCGGCGGAGTAATAACGATCGCACGAGGTTGGGGCTCGATAAGTGTCCAGGAAGTGGAGTGGGCCCCTGTGGCCGCCCGAAACTGTCTGGCCACAGGGGCCCACTCCAATCTACGAGGGCAACATGACAGCGATTGGTCTCTTGAAAGTTGATAGCCGAGAGTTGAGAACCGAACTATGTTCGTACCGGCTGCTGCTCCGGCGTATTGCGAGGCCTTTTCTCCAAGCGCCGGGCCGGCAGATGCCATGAAACCCAACGGGACGATGCCACTTCCGGAGCGATCCCCGGAGGCCGTGCTCGGCTTCTGGCTCGGGCCTTTGCGGACCGCGGCCGATACCTCCCGCGAGAATTGGCAGCACGGCATGCTGAGGTGGCGGATGGGGCCGTTCGCCAGAAGCGCCGAAGACCAGACTGTTCTTCAAGCACAGCGCGAATGGTGCGAGCAGATGCACCGGGAGGGGCTGGACCGCTTCTTCCGCGATCCGGCCTGGGAGACGCCGAAGGGTTGGCTGGCGAAGCTGATCATCCTCGACCAGTTTCCGCGGAGCGTCTATCGCGGGACGTCGCTGGCCTTCATGAACGACTCGATTACTGGACCCATGGCTCGACAAATCTGCGAGACCGGTCGAGATATCACGGAGTACAACATAGTCGAGCGCCTCTGGATCTATATCCCCCTCGCCCATGCAGAGGACCTGTCGATTCAGGAACTCTCGATTGAGAGACTCACCCGCTGGAGTGTGGACCTGCTCGCCGAGGCGCCACCGGAACGGCGCAGGATCAATCAATTCGTGGGCTGGTCGGTCGTCAAGGGAGCAATCGAACACGCCGAGGCGCTGCTCCTCTTCGGACGCTTCCCCCACCGGAATGCCTCCATGCTGCGGCGTCACCAGGGCGGTGAGCCGCGCTACCTCACGGACGCGATGCGCCCGTTATGGTCGTTCACCCAGCCGCCGTCGCCGGACTACTTCGCCCTGCTTGGCGCTCTGTGCAGAATGGTGGACGGGATCGACGAAGACCGGGTTACCCGGGAGGCACTGGCCTGCCTGCTTCGCGCCGCGGGCCTCTCGCCCGAAGACCCGGCGTCCCCGATGGGTGTGTTCGACCTCGCCGGCGACGACATCGTTCCCTATCCCGTTCTGTTCCGGCACCTGCTCCTTCCGGAGCAAGCCTGGGCATTCAACGTCCTGCGGCAAATGCCGCTGGTGGTCGAACTGACGAACACAGTCAAGGGGTTCATCCTCAAGGACGGGGACCTGAGTTGGCCGCCCAAGAGCGCAAAGCACTCGGTGGAACAGGCAATCGATATCATGGCGTTGAAGGCGCTCGTTGCCGGTGGGAAGCCATCCGGAGAAACGGCACGCGGTGTTCCGGATGAAGCCGGCCCGCGTGACGACCACGGCAGCCGCGACCTGCTGACAGACCGAGCCCCGGTGTCGGCCCAAAGCCTCAGTTTGGCCCTACGTAACGAAAGCCTCGAGTTGGAACGGGTGGCGGCGGCGCTCGATGAGTTCGCGGATCGGCGCCGGTTCGCGCAGGAGGACCGGTTCCAGGTGCAACTGTGTGTCGAAGAGATACTCACGTACATCGTGGAGCACGGCTACGACGATGCCGCCGCGCACAACATCGAGGTCTCGCTTGAGATGAACGACAACCGGAGCCTCGTTATCCGGATCGTCGATGACGGCAGAGAGCTGGATCCCAATTCGTTAATATTCCAGCCGAGCGCCGACACGATTCTGGAGGAAACGGTCGTCGACGGCCTCGGTTTGATTCTGGTGCGCACGTTTGTCGACGAACTCGGCTACCGGCGCGAAAACGGCCGAAACCATGTGAGTTTGAGCATGAAGATCGGCGGCTGAGCGCAGGCGGAGGGACGCTTTTTCGAATTGCGCCTCGGCGACTAACCCACCCGGGACATGGAAGCTCCATCGAGGACGATATCCGGCGTAGAGCATTCGCGGGCGTGGACGCAAGGGAGAAACGAAGCAGTGCGCGGACCGGAAGTCATCGTTATCGGGGCCGGCCAAGCCGGGCTTTGCACCAGCTACTACCTGTCCGGCCACGGTATAGACCATGTGGTGCTGGAGCGGGGGGTGTTGGGGGACAGCTGGTCGAAGCGCCGATGGGACAGCTTCACCCTGGTCACTCCAAACTGGACCATCCGCCTCCCGGGAGCGGAGTATCACGGGCCCGACCCAGACGGATTCATGGGCCGGGACGAATTTTCGGCGTATCTCGCGCGGTGGGCGAAGAGCTTCGGTTGCCCGGTACGAACAGGCGTCAGCGCGACGGGTCT
This sequence comes from Gammaproteobacteria bacterium, assembly GCA_047516145.1. Lineage (GTDB taxonomy): Bacteria > Pseudomonadota > Gammaproteobacteria > Steroidobacterales > Rariloculaceae > UBA6522. The sequence goes on along the minus strand of JAKZVH010000277.1, from coordinate 1,384 downwards.
CGGTCGCGGCGGGAACGGGCGGTTGCGCGTCGATACGACGGTTGGTCTCCTCGAAGCGCCGACGGTCGTCGTGGCAACCGGCTCGATGCAGGCACCCCGCCGACCGGGGTTTGCGGCGTTCGTTTCGCCTCGCGTCCAGCAGCTCGATGCGGAGACCTACCGCAATCCCGGGGATCTCGCTCCCGGAACCGTTCTGGTCGTCGGTTCCGGTCAGACGGGGGGACAAGTTGCCGACGACCTGCGGCTTTCGGGCCGAAGGGTGTTGCTGAGCGTGGGAGGGGCGGGGCGCGTTCCGCGCCGATACCGCGGGCGGGATTGTGCCGCGTGGCTCGCGGAACTCGGTTTCTTCGACCGGACCCCGGACATGCTGGATTCCCCCGCTCAGCGGTTCCGGGCCGAGGTCCAGCTCAGCGGAAGTAGAGGCGGACGCACGATCAGCCCGCACTGCTTTCGTCGCGACGGTGTTGAACTGCTCGGAAAGCTGACGGCCGTGGACGGCGAGAAGATGCGGTTTGCCGACGACCTTCGGCACAATATCGAGAACGCTGACCGGTTCTCACGGACGTTCCGCGAGGGTGTGGACGCCCTGGTCGAGAAGAAGGGCATCGACGCGCCCCCGCCGAGCGCCGAGGAACTGGAAGGCGAACCGCCGAATGGCGAATGGTCGGTTCCACACGTTCCCTCGATAGACCTTCTGGACGAGAACGTCACCACTGTCATATGGGCGACGGGTTTCTCTTTCGACTTCTCATGGATCGCGTTTTCCGTGTTCGACGATATGGGGTATCCGGTAACCGATCGCGGCGCGACGAACGTACCGGGCCTCTACTTCATGGGCCTCAACTGGATGGTAAAACGTAAATCGGGTCTGCTGTATGGTGTCGGCGACGACGCACGGCATATTGCCGCCCACATTTTGAGATATCTGGGCGCCCGCGGGTGATCGGCGGGCGGTTTTCGGTCCTGATCGGCGATCGCCCGGGACATCCTCGTACCAGACAATCCACAGTCCGTTGATTGAGTATTCCAATGTTCTCTCCTGTTCACTACGGCAACGACAACCCGCGCCGATGGACGCCGGAGATGCAGAGGTCAAGCACGGGCTTACGAACGTGTGTTGATCGGCGTGGAATATTGACCCCCCTATCGGGGGTAATCGGCGTCCAAAATTGACCCCCCCATGTGTAAATCCCGGAGCAATAGTGGTCCACGGAAGCGATCAGATAATCTGATTGTCGCGGATTAAAACTCCGCCATTTTGACGTTTTTTGTTCGAAGCGGGCAGAAGGCGGGGAGATGTATCACGTGGAGCTTTATCTAAGAGTACGGCTGGCCTGTCATCGTGATGGCTTGAGCCAGCGGGAGGCGGCGCGGCGGTTTGGTA
>JAKZVH010000276.1:0-10009 GCA_047516145.1 Gammaproteobacteria bacterium | reverse complement strand
AGAAATCCTGGGGCGGGGGATTGCCAGTCTGGTGCAGAAACGTTGTTGTGTCGAAAGATGGGTTGTCGGTAAGGCAAGGAGATAGAGCATGGTCTGGTTATCAGAAGTTCTCCACAAAAACCCATCTCCGTTATTGACGGTCCAGGCAGGCTTCAACTGACTCATGCTGTCTGCGTAGTAACTCTTTTCAGCGAAGCCTCTTGACCCTGACAGCTTCATCCACTCCCTCCACCATCATCTTGCAACCACCGCCAGATGAGTAGATCAGAACATCTGGGAGGTAGTTATAGTTGTACTCATAGCTGTAGTCTATTTGCTGCCAGATTTGTCCATTCATCAACTTAACAATTGTTTCTCCCTCCCACCCTTCAAACTCACCATCGATAGTGCTCTCGATGGCAGGACTGCACCCTCCAACCGGAGTGTGCCTAGCTGACTGGATAGCCTTATTGGTGAACTTGTAGATCCAATCCATCAATGCCTTTTGTTCGGACTCGGTGAGCTTGTGGAGGCCAGCAGCTTTGAATTCCTGTGGAGATATCATTTCCTTGAGGTCGTTTACCCGTTGGGGGAAGATGATAGTGGAGAACAGAAACAAGAACACTGTACAGAAGGGTTTTTTCATGTCGCAATCCTCAACCGCTCAAGCGGACGTTCCGCAAAATCGAATTAGCCTTGCCTACTCGCAGACCATCCCATCCTTGTCCCGGTCCGTCATGCACTTGTAGGCCGGATGGTCTTTGGTGATGGGCGTCTTCAACCCGCATTTGCGAGCTTCCGCGCAGGTAATCTTGCCGTTGCCGTTTGTATCGCACTTCTCGAGGTACCCCGCGCTCCCTCGATACCGCGCAGCGCTTCCAGTTTGCAGTGTGGGAGCAGTTCCCCCATCCGCCAGGCATACAAACGGCGGGCAAGGGCCAGCCGTGTCTCCGGGTCGGCCCACAGCGTAGCCTGCTGCCGGGCGACCGCGGAGCGATCGGGTCCGAGAGGTGGTGCCGTGTACGCTCGCACGCCGTCCTCGCCAACGGCGACTAGGCAGGTGCCGTGCCGGGCGCAGAGCCTGAGCGCGTCGTGGCTCACCGTGCTGCCTGGACCAAGGAGCAGGATGGAGACCATCTGAAATGGAACGGCATAGTCGCCCGGTTCAAGGCCGCTGCTCCCTGCTGTCTGAAAGTGAAGTGTGCCGTCTTCTGCCGACAAGTGGCCGCGTGAGAGCCAAATCAGGCCGTGGCGATCAGCGTGCGGGATGCGCGCAGTGTCGAGCCCGAGACGACCGACAAGGACCATTGATCAGACTCTTTCCGCCCTTCCGACAATCACGCCGGTTTGAGGAGCAGCATGCCGAAGCCGAAGCCGCAATGGCGGCCAACACCGCGTGTAAGAAGGGCCTGGAAGGCCGCTGGGTCGGCGATATCCAACAAGCCCGTGAAGTGGACTTCCGGCCGCGTGAGCCACTGGGGAGAGCGACCCCCCTTAGCCTCCCGAGTCCGGCGCAACAGGCGGACGGAACGGTAAGATTCCACACGCACCGAATCTGGTACCAGCACCACAGCCTGCGCCCGTTCTGGCTGGGTCGCAAACCGTTCCCCGAGCCATTCGATGTAGATCCGGTCACGTGTGGGTATCGGTTCACTGCTGTCCTGTGCGCGCGCGGCGGCTACCTGGAAGGCGTCCACTTCTTTGCCTTTGCAGAACGTCTTCGCCGGAAGATTCGGGCGTTCCCGCGTGTTGAGCGGTTTCATGATCCGCCGCACTGGGCAAGCCCGAAGGTCGAAGCGGAGCCGCAGATTCTGTGGCCACGTGGTGGGCATCGGCTTAAACCGTATCCGGTCCCAGTCGATCATGACCTGAAGCTCATCTGTGGCGAGTTGGGCCAGGGCTTGAAGGGTCTCGGCGGATGAACGTGTATAGCCGAACACGTCGGTGAAACCAACACGGCGCTCCGGTGCGGACGCGGTGTAGCGACGCCCGCGACCTCTGGATAAAATAGCGAACGGACGAGGCGCCTGATCTCCGAACAGGCCGGTCAGAACGGCATGCACGGCATAACCGATCTCAGCGTCCCGCGGCCGCCCGCAGCTATCGCCGGGCGGAGTGTCAAGGTAACCACGGCCAAGCGCCCAGGCGGTAAAGGCGCGAAGGTCCAATGGCATGCGAACCAGGTGCAAGTCGGTCATGATGTGCCTCCAGAGGCCGCCGCATCAATGCGGTTCAGAACGATGGTGCCACGCGCCACAACCCGCTCGCCGCCATGCAATTGGTTTCGCCAGTCTCGCCGGTCGATGACGCGATGCGTTGCGCGCCGCGCATCGGCTGGCAGGTCACGATCGACTACTGGCCACTCGGCCATGACCTCTGTGCGGCCATCCCGGCCCGCGATCTCCGACCATCGGTCGGGGAAGGTGCCGGGCACACGTGTCAGTGCGTCGGTAAGGCTGTCTACATCGGCGATGATACCGACGAACAGTAGATTCGATGGCAGGCACGGTTTCCGTCCGATGAACAGAGGCCGCGCGGGCATCATCAGTGCGTCGCCAACCTCCCTCAACGTTGGTGTCGGCTCCGCTGGCAGGAGCGCCACTGCGCTCAGCACGATGGCGTCCGCCCGGTAGCGACGGAGCCGGATATGTGTCCCGTACCGTGCGTCCGGACCGCCGGCGCGATGTTCAGTGCGTCCGCGTGTCGTCCAGGCCGGGTTACGCAAGTGTGTCTGTCCGAGATCCACGGTCTGGTAATCCTGCAACTCCTCACCTTCGCGCACGAGTGCGCTGGCGATTGACAACCGCTCTTGCAATGCCTGCAACCGGTCGAAGTCGCCATGCTTGTAGCCGAGCGCGTTCGCGAGCAGACCAGTAATCTGGCTTATCGTCGGGAACCGTGCGGTTGGTCCAATCTGGTCGACTTGGGGGCTGCCGAAACTCATCAGGGGCGCTTGTAAATGAAGAATCAGTACCTCCATCAAACAGCCTCCCCTACCTGATCGGCAGCCCATTGCGCGAGAGCGCCCACTGTGACTCTATCTCCGGCACTGGCTGGTGCTGGCTCGATCATGGTCGCGATGCGGCGGTCCTCGTGCGCGCCGTGCATGGCGTCATAACGGCCAAGATACTCACCTATCGCGAGGGCCGCTTTCTCCTTGGCTCCCTTCTTTGGGACGGGGTTCATGAAGGCGTTCGCGAGTGTGCGGGGCTGCCGTGCACCGGTTTCCGCCAACATCAGTTCGGCGCAGGCGTACGGAGCGGTCGCTCCCCGCTTGGCGCCTGGGGAGACCGTTGCGATCAGGTGAATCAGCCTGCGGAGAACTTCCGATGCCAATGCGCGGTCGCCGGACAGGTTGCCGACTAACTGGCGCAAATCGACGACGATGTACCCGTAGAACAACCCGCTGGTCAACTCGCTTGTGTTGATATGACCGGAGCCGAGTTCTCCCTTAGCCGCAATCAGGTCGTCGAGCGCCGAGAAATAATCGGGTTCTGCTTCCTCAGCCTGAACAGTGAAGCTGTGCGCCACGTGCACGGCCGCGTCGGACCGCGCCATCAAGTCCGAGGTCACCATGCGCCCGAAGATTGCGGCATCAAGACCGGAGCCCATGGCCAGGGCCTTCAAATTCGACTTCTTGGCCTTGTCCTTGAAGTAGGCGTCGACCGCTTTGGCGGTCGCCTCGGCATCATCGTCAGCGAGTTCAGCGGCACAGGAGGTGAGAAAAGAAATTTCAGGCTCGCCCAGGACGATCACCTGTTCCGTGAGCAAGACATCAAGTGCGTTGGTGCCCTCGCCCGGTTTCTCCTTACGCGCCTGTTTCGCCTTGATACTCTCGCCCAGCACCGCAGCCCGTATCGGCATGAGCACATTGATAATCTGGTTTTCAGAGAGCCCTCGTTTCAGCAGCCGGCCAGCGATCACTTCGCTGAACACGAGTCGTGATCGGGTGGATTTGCCGGTGCCCAATTCCTGCAGTGACCATTCGCCTGCCGTTTCCCGCCAGTGCCGCTTGAGACACTGCGACGAGACGCGAATGCGATCATAGCCGCCGAACGGCAGGCGCTTCGCCCGACCGACATCGTCGCGGTTCAGCAGTGTCGCGGAGTAACCGGTGAGGGTGTGGAGTTGGAGAAAGCGTGGGTTCATGATCGTGAGCTCCTTTACTAGTTAGATGATCGCTAGGCCGCAATACGGAAATAATCCCGCGCCATCCGGTGGCTGGCGATCCGATGGTGGACTTTTAGACCCAGATGCCTGAGCATTAGGTGAGCGGGTTGCTCCCAATTGGCTTTAACCCCTGCGCGCGCGAGCCAAGCGCCAGCGACACGCAGTTCGCGAGACAGATCCTCACCTTCGGCGCGCAACAACCGGACGAAACGAAGTTCTGAGTATTTCGTGGCGGCAAGTGCCTCGCCGAACGGCCGATCGAACGAATGCGGGTTTGGCGCCATCTCGGCCATGGCGCGAACAATCGCGGCCCATGCCCGATCAACACGTGCGTTGACGGGACCATCGAGTTCTCGCCATTCCGGGGGGACGTTCTTCAGGTACTGTTTCCAAAACGCTGGCGGAAGGTTATCGTCCGTAATCCGGCGAAGCTCGGCCAGGGATCCGGTGCCGATCCTCTCGGCGTTCAGTTGGCGCGATAGCGCCGCAATCACCTGACCCAGACTTTGAGCTTCGGCGGATTCGTCCGCCCGGGGACCTTCGGCTAACTGCTTAATGTTCATATGGAAGTCTCCTTGGCGTCGTGTTCGGGAAAGGCACCAGGCAATTGTTTGCGCAGTCCTCCGAACAATACCGCCTCCGACGCCGCAAGGGCCTTCTCTCGGCGTACGCTCGGCGGCGCCATCTTGTCCCATACGGTGCGCGCCAATTTGACGGCTTCGTCTTGGAGGAATCGCTGCCAGCCACGAATGGTTTGCTCCAAACCGATGTCCGGCACGACGAACAGGCGCTGGAAGAACTGCTCGTCGATCGAGCGGTCGTACCTAGCGACAACCGGTGCGGCGTCCGGCTTCTTGAAATTCGGGTGCTCGGGGCCTTGCAAATAGATTAGCACTGCTTGGCGCAGCACCTTTCGGGCCTCGCCGGCCAGTCGGACCATTTCTCTGGAGAGGTCGGCGATCATCGCTCCCGGGTCGTCGTCCTCCTCCGCATCCGATGACAGATGCGACGAAACCGATCCAGGCAGCGGGATAACTCGCTCGTGCAGCCCTTCTGTCTTGCCTTGCCCGCGCACCAGTACCGCCATGTGGATTTCACTGTCGTGGTCGTTCTCTCCAGGTAACGCTTTCAGTGCGAGGGGTTTCTTCAACTCCCTGTCAAACAGGATGCGCTGCGCGAGGCGGTAGTCAAAACCGTTTCCGCTGACCGTCAATGAAGATGAGATGCTCTTGTCCAGATTGATGGGTACCCACGGGTCACCCAAGTTGCCCTTCAGCGCCTGTGCATCCACCCGGGGCGTATTCGCCGGCCGTACCAGCGCCGCGATCCGGGCTGCCGCCTGGGCGGTTAGCCGAACTCGCCGGCAGACCTCAATGAAGAACGGGTCCAGTTCCGCCATGCGGAGTGGCGCATCGGTGTCCCATGCTTGAAGCCACGTCAACGCCAGACCGCCGTCGGATCGATAGAGGTCATCGCTTCCGTGCCTCATTTGCTCTTTGCGGCAGCTAAGCAGCATCCGCATCGCCCGCCGGAGTCTCGGCCCCCAGCGTGGGTTCGGCCGCCGGTCCACCAGAACACGGCTAGAGAATCCCCCGTTCATGCGAGCGATTCCGGGATTCCCGCGGCCGGAGAATCCCTGTGTTGTCTGCAAGGTGACCAGGGCGTAAAGCCAAAGATGCGGTTCACCCTCGACCGCCTGTGCGCATTTGCGGTCGTGGTTCTTGGCGGTCACCAGTACATCAAGCGCATCCGGGGTTTCGGCCGCGAGTGAGAATTTTTCGATCATCGCTGTTGGCGGTTGCAAGAAAGCCGCGCTCGTCGGTTTCTCGACTACCAGGCTCCAGGCCGTGTCGGCGCAGTCCGGGGTAAGGTCTGCCAGCAGTCTCCGCCAGATGTTGGGGTCTTCGGGCGGTTCATCCAGGCGTCCACGGAGTAGCGCAAGTGCTCCGAGTTGAGCCAGGAATTGGTACCACGCTTGCGCTTGATGCGCCGCTAGTCCGGGGAAGCTGTCGACGGCATCTCGCCCAAGCTGGCCAAAGAGTTCGGGCAGCGTCAGTGCCGCCCTGTCACCGCCGGTTTCGACGGGCACCATCTGGTCGGTCAACAAGTCGAACATGATTGATGCATCCTCTTCACTTTCCAATAGATGGCCGAAACCGCATCCCCTCCTGGCCTGCGACACGATCAGTAAAGTACCACCAGAAATATTAATATGTAATGCTTTATGTTATATGTAAAATATTTTACGTTGTATTGATGTGAAACAGACTTGGTACGATCCTGATTGTCAGCAACTGCCCCGCACACGTGGGGATGGACCCGCTGTTTGTTACATGTCACAAGCGGAAACGGAGATTCCCCGCACCGGCGGGGTTGCGATTAGAAATGACTGGGTAAGAATTTACTCCGCGCCGATCGTCAGCCCGAGCCGGTCGTAGCGGAAGGACTTCGATCCAAGGCGGAAGCGAATTTCACCGTCGTGGTGGGTAGCATTGGTGACGATGGCATCCTCTGGTTCATCGCGGACCATCCAGCCGGGAACATGAAGTGTTCTCACCATTTTACTGAAGGGGCCGGGTAGAGATTCGGGCAACTCCACGCAGCGATCCTTGAGGCCGAGACGCGTTTCGGCGCGCAAGTCTGGGATGGGTTGGTTCTCGGTCAGTGGGGCTTCCCAGTTGATGGCGACGTTCTTCGCCGTCCCTGCGGCGGCCACTGTTTTGCCTTCCACCTCCTGCAGATGGGATGGCCAGACACCGCCGAGGTCATTTGCGAACTTGGCGAGTCCCTCGCGATGCGTCGCCGCCTCGACGACCGCACGGTTATCGGCCGGAATGCGGATCACACCACGTTTGTCCAGCCACGTGCGCGTCGCAAGTACACCGACGATATTCTCGTAGACGCTGCCGATGCCCAGGAGCGTACGGCCGCGCGTGACGCCACCGCGCAGGTTTAAGGTGGCGGCGAGCTGCTCCGGCTTCGGTGCCAGCACCGTCACGCGCGGTTCTTCAAACTTCGTCGGTCGGGAGCGCTTGTGCCGATGCAACCGGCCTATTCGCTGCAGCAGCACATCGCCCGGAGCGATGTCAGTTACCAGCCAGTCGGCATCGATGTCGAGCGACTGCTCGGCGGTTTGCGTGGTGACCGCGACGACGCCGTCACGTTTACGGAACGCTTGTTCAAGAGCTTCATCGAGGAGGCGGCGATCCACTGGTGCGAAGCGTCCGTGATGGGGGGCAGGTACGCCCCTACACTGCAGCAGCGTCGCGCCAATCGCTTCAAGACGCAGGACGGTCTCCCTGGCATCGTCGACCCGGTTGCGGATGAACAGCACGGCAGCCCCCATGTCAGCTGCCGCCTTCAATCGCTGCATCAAGGAAGCGGGGTCGGCCTTCGGGTCGATCAATTCCACCGTCACTCGCTTCTCACAAGGCGCTTGGTCAGCACTCTGGAGCTTCTGCAGTTCCTCACCGCTACGCTGTAGCGAGGGATACGCGAGCGTAGCCGCGGCGGACAGGCCAGGGGCCTGATGCGCCTCGACGCGACCACCTAGTAGCCGCAGCCGGGCCAGTGATCCGAGCGTTGCCGACATCAGAAGCACGTGCCCGCGGGCAGACGTGTGCTGGTCGAGCACGTTGCGCAAGAGTTCCGTCATGTAGGCGTCGGAGGCGTGAACCTCGTCGATGCACAGCAGCAGGCGCACCATCGGGCCGGACCGGAACGGCGCATGCCGCACGCGGAGTCCGCCCAGCAGCAGTTGATCAATCGTGCCAACCATCACGGAGCCAGAGAGATAGCGCTTGGCGTTCTCTACCGCCCACGCACGGTCCCGAACATCTTCATCCGGCCATAGGACGCCGTGTCCGTCCGGCAACCGTTTTCCTTCCGTGATACCGTCGACTCGCAGGTAGCCGGGCACGGCTAAGCCGACCGGCGGTGCGGCTTCGCCTAACCATCCATTGATGATGTCAGTAATGCGTCGATGGATCTGGACGGCTGCCGCGCGGGTTGGCAGCGCGAAGTAGAGGCCATCCACCTGTCCCTCCTGGAATAGCCGCAGGAAGTGAATGAGGGCAGCTTCGGTCTTGCCTGAGCCGGTCTCCGCTTCCAGCACGGTCACCTGACCGGCCTTCGGAAGCGGCAATTCCAGCAACGCGGTCTGCGCTGGTCGCGGCAGGTGACCGTGCTTGGCGAGATTGCGGAAGAGCGTCGGAAAGTCCACCACAAGCCGCGTAGCCGCCTCGCGCGCGCGGCTGGGGTCGAGCCAGCGACGGCTCATTAACTCTGCAGCTTGATCGCGTGCCCACCGGATGCGTTCGGTGCCGGAGGGCGCGCCCTCGCTCGGAAACCGGAACACAGTCTCATCGGATCCGAGCCAATCGGCCAGCGTCATGAATCCGGCGAATGCGTGCTGGAAGCGTGACTGGCCGGGCAGCGGCTCATGATTATGTTCGGCGAGAGTGTCAGGGAACATCCTGTCCACGATCTCCGCCAACTCCGTGAGGGCGGCGATTGGATCGTAGCCGCCGTGCGGGAGCCACAGGCACGGTTCAGGCTGCACGCAGTCAATCGCTGACAAACTGCCATGATGCGCGAGAATCACAGCCCAATATTCGTGCTCTTCAGCGTCGTTCTGGAACCACAATCTCCATTGCGGTGCCCTGAGAGCGCGGCGCAACTCTCGGCGAATCGTGCGATGTGCTTCGATGAAATGCGATCGGCGCCCCAAGATGGCCCACAGTGGTCCGATGTGACCAGTGTAAGGTTTCTCTCCCCGCAGCTTGGCCTGGAAACCATGATTGACCTTTCCGGCGTCGTGGAGCCCAGCGAGGAAGCAGAGGCGGTCGACATCCATGTCCGACAGCGTATGTCCAGCCAACTTGCCGAGCCGCAGCTTGACCGTCGGCAGGTGAAGTAGCGCTTCGGCGACGGCAGCGACATCAATCGAGTGGTCGACAAGACTGAGCCATCCCGAACCAATCGTTCCTTGCCTATGTGGGGACTTTGCCCATGCCTGTGCTAAGCTTCCGTAGGAACTGGCTTTATCCTTGGACATCACCGTGAGTTCCTTTGTCGCGATCGACTTCGAAACCGCCAATCACCACAGTGACAGCGCGTGCGCAGTCGGCCTAGCCGTGGTTCGTGGCGACCGGATCGAAGTTGCGCGGTCGTTCCTGATCCGGCCACCGGAACCCCTGTTCGTGTTCACCGGGGTCCATGGCCTCCGCTGGGAAGACGTCCGCAACGCGCCCACCTTCGGCGAACTCTGGCCAACCCTGCACGCCTGGATCGGTAACGCTGAGTTTATCGCTGCCCACAACGCGCCGTTCGACAGTAGTGTCCTCCACACGTGTTGCATTACGTACGGTATCCGGGTGCCGCAGGTGCCATTCACCTGCACGGTCCAGTTGGCCCGCTCGCTGTGGGGAATCTACCCGACGAGGTTGCCCGACGTCTGCCGCCGGCTTCGCATCCCACTACGTCACCACGACGCGGGGTCCGACGCGGAAGCGTGCGCGCGCATCGTGCTTGCTGCCGAGGTTGAGGGATGGCAGCGGCTTCAACGGCCCCCTTAGCCCACGACATAGGCCGGATCTAAGTGGTTGCACGGTCCTCGGCATGACGGCGGAGACGCGAGCGGATGTCATTGCCGTCTCGGCCGTTACGCCGCGTCGCTCGTGAGGCAGCGAACCAGTTCAAGGTCCATCCAGCACAGTGATCCCCCGCCCTACTGGTTCGCCTGGATTGGATGGTAGGGGCGGACGGTGATCGATGCCTCTTGCTTACGAGTACGAGCGATATTGTAGGACGCCTGCATGCGCATGAGGGTGTCCATCTTCACGCCGAAGGCCTTTTCAAT
>JAKZVH010000275.1:0-13257 GCA_047516145.1 Gammaproteobacteria bacterium | reverse complement strand
TTTCTGCGGCGCATCGTCCAGCCCGCCGCTACTGCTAGCAGCCCGTGGCAAAAGCCCCGCGTTGCACCGAGACCGCCGAGGCGCCCGCCCGGCAAGGCGCGAGGAGCGAGAATATTGGGTATATTTGAGCGACGAGCAACGCCGCCGGGCGGGATGCATCGGCGGTCGAATGCAGGGGGGCTTTTGCCACGGGCTTGTCTGTTTAAATACTGCGGTATTGGGTCTTTTGGGAGGATCCAAGCCCTGGGCGCCTCTGGCCAGAGGCGCCCAGGGTTGGCGGTGGTCGGACCGTCCACGGGCTGGTCTTTCGGAGCCGTTTAGCAGTGTGGTCGCCACCGTCTTTCCCCACGACCTGAATGGATACAAGAGCGTGAAGGCTCGCATGACAAGCACAGGAGCGAGGAAAGCATGAACAATCATACTCCCAACACCGTGGGCATCGATATCTCCAAAGCCTATCTCGATGCGTACGAGTTGCCTTCGCGGCGCGCGGCGCGCTTCGCCAACAATGCCAGCGGGTTCAAGCGCTTGGCCGAGTGGATCGGCGCACCCGTGCAGTGCGTGGTGTACGAGTCCACCGGGCCGTGGCACCGGGCGCTCGAGGAGGCGCTGGCCGCCACGCTGCCGGTGGCGTGCGTGAACGCGGCGCGCGCGCGGCGCTTCGCGCAGGCGATGGGCCAGCAGGCCAAGACCGATGCGGTGGACGCCCAGGTGCTCGCGGCGATGGGCGCGGCGATGCCACTGCGCCAAACCAGGCCGCGTTCGCCCACGCGTCGTGACCTCGATGAACTGCACAGCGCGCGCGACGCCTTGGTGAAGGACCGTACAGCGGCGTTGAACCGGCAAAAGCACGCGCGCCATAAGCTACTTAAGCGGCAGCTGAAGAACCGACTCGCCCAAGTCCGCCGGCAGCTCAAGGCCTTGGACGAGGAGATCGCGAAGCGGATCGCCGACGACGAGCGACTGTCCAGGCAATCCGAGGTGCTGATGTCGATCCCGGGCATTGCCTCGGTGACGGCGGCGGGCCTGCTCTCGGTGATGCCGGAACTCGGCCGCATCGACGCCAAGGCGGTCGCCAGCCTCGCCGGCCTGGCCCCGGTGACGCGCGAGTCCGGGCAGTGGAAGGGCCGTAGCTTCATCCGCGGCGGTCGGGCGCGACCGCGGCGAATACTCTACATGGCAGCCGTCAGCGCCAGCCGGCACAACCCGGATCTGGCTCGCAAGTACGCCGAGCTGCGCGCGCGTGGCAAGCCGCCAAAGGTCGCCCTGACCGCCATCATGCGCAAACTGCTGGTGCTGGCCAACGCGCTGCTGAGCCAAGATCGACTGTGGACGCCCAGTCCCACCGGCACGTGCGCTTGAAACCCCGTCCCGGCACACCAACCACCTTCGCATGAACATCCCCTGAAAAACAGAATTCGACAACATGGATACTGCTAGATTGTACTCACCAGTGCGTCGACTGTGGCAGTATCCGAATAAATCAACCGCGTGGACACATCGCGCCCGCAGCCTGTCGGAGGAGTTACGACATGAAGCACCCATACCCGGTTCAATTCCTGCTGTGGCTGGTACCGCTGACTTTGGTCGCACCCGCTCTTGCACAGGACGATGACGATGACGAGGCCGAGGACGACGATCGCGAGACGATTGCCGAACTCACCGAAAACAGCGACCGCTTCGACGGCCTGTTCACGCTCTACCGGGACCGCGACTCGGGCGAGACGCACATGGCTGTCATGCCGGCGCAGTTGAACCGGGAGTATCTCTACGTGTCCGTGGGAATCGACGGCGTAGTGGAGGGCGGACACTTCAGGGGCAGCTACCGCGAGAACCGCATCCTTAGCCTCCGCCGCCATTTCGACCGCGTCGAAATTCGCGCCGAGAACGCGGCCTTCTACTTTGATCCCGAGAGCCCGCTGAGCCGCGCGGCCGAGGCCAACATCAGTTCGGGGCTCATCGCATCCGAGACCATTCTTGCCGAGGACGAAGACACGGGCGCCATGCTGATCGCCGTGGATGATCTCTTCGCCAGCGAAACGCTGTCCCAGGTCAAGCGTTCGCCGAATCCGGATGGCGACCGGGACGAGTTCGAACTCGGCGACCTGAGCGGCGACAAGAGCAAGATCACGGAAATTCGCAATTACCCGCTGAATACGGACGTGCAGGTGGAATACGTATACGAGAATCCCGCCCCCGTGGTTTCAGGCGACGAGGAGGTCACGGATAGCCGCTACGTGAGCATCTACCTGCAACATTCGCTGATCGAGATGCCGGAGAACGACTACGAGCCGCGATTCACCGACCACCGCATGGGCTACTTCGCCGAACAGTTGACCGACCTTACCGATGACTCGGTGACACCGTTTCGCGATCTCGTGCAGCGTTGGCACCTGGTCAAGCAGGACCCCACCGCGGCGATATCCGAACCGGTGGAGCCCGTCGTATGGTGGATCGAGAACACCACGCCGATGGAGTTTCGCGAGTCGATTCGCCAGGGCGTCCTCGGCTGGAATCGGTCATTCGAGAAAGCAGGCTTCCGCAACGCCCTCGAGGTCAGCGTGCAACCCGACGATGCGGATTGGGATGCCGGGGATATCCGCTACAACGTGCTGCGCTGGACGTCGTCTCCCAACCCGCCGTTTTCGGGTTACGGGCCGTCGTTCTCGAATCCGCGTACCGGGCAGATTATCGCCGCGGACATCATGCTGGAGTATTCCGGCGTCACCCGGCGCGTGCACTACCAGCGCATTCTCGACAACCTGGACAATTCGCAGGTGCCGGAGCGCCTCGAACCCGGTTATTGCTCCTTCGGGCACGAACTGCACCTGAGCCAGGTCTTCGGTCGATTGGCCGTGGACGCCCTGCAGATGGGTTCCGCGGCGGAAGAGCGGTTGGTTCACGAATATCTCGTCGACCTGGTGTTGCACGAGGTCGGGCACACGCTGGGGTTCGCCCACAACTTCGCTGCATCGAACATGCTGACGCTGGACGAGATCCACGACCCGGAGCTGGTCGCCGAGCGCAGCCTGCAGGCATCGGTGATGGATTACACCGATATCCACATTGCCACGAACGGGCGCGAGCAGACCGCGTACTTCGGGACCAGGACGGGCGCCTATGACGACTGGATCGTGGAATACGGCTATTCGCCGGCGCTGGCCGATCCCGCGGCGGAGGCGGAGCGATTGCGCGCGATCGCGGACCGCTCAACCGAACCGCAATTGCTCTTCGGCACCGACGATCACGTGATGCGGGCCCCGGGCTGGGCCATGGACCCGCGCGTGCACTGGTACGACATGACCAGCGATCCGGTCGGCTATGCGGAAGACCGTTTGAACCTGATCGAGGAGTTGCTCGGCACCGCCAGGGAAAAGAACTCCACGGAAGGCGAGTCGTATCATCAGCTTCGTGACGCCTACGCCGTCATGCTGGCCCAGTTCTCGCGTTCCATCGGCGTGCTCGCGCACCAGGTCGGCGGCGTGTACGTGAATCGCTCCGTGGTCGGCCAGCCCGGCGCCGACGTGCCCTTGCAGCCCGTCAGTCTTGAGAATCAGCAACGGGCCATGGAGGTGCTTGCGAACCACTTGTTCGCTCCGGGCGCGCTGCAGGCATCCGGGGAGCTGTACGGTTACCTGCAGGCGCAGCGCCGGCTGTGGGATTTCTTCGGCACGACCGAGGACCCGAAGCTCCATCGAGGCCTGCTGTCGATTCAGCGCGGCGTGTTGGCCCACCTGTTGCACCCGACCGTGATGACGCGCATTACCGACTCGCGCCTCTACGGTAACGACTATGCGCTGGCGGACATGATGGGGGATCTCACGGCTACGATATTCGACGCGGACAGACGCGGCGACGTCAACACGTTCCGCCAGAATCTGCAGGTCGAGTACGTGACGAGATTGACCGATATCGTCAACGGCGGCGATCACGACTACCCGTCGCAGTCGATGGCGCTGTACCAGTTGCGGCAGGTGGAGCAGATGCTGCGAGGCAAGCGCGGCGGCAACCTGGAGACCCGGGCGCACACTCAGAATATCCTGTACATTATTCGTCGAGCCCTGGAGGATGAGGTCTAGAGGGAAAAACCGCGCCAACGTCCGCGGGCTCGTTCACGCACAACAATCCGGGGGAGAACCCATGAGCCGTTCGACAATTCTTGCCGTTGTGATCTTTGCCGCGCCGTCATTCGTCCAGGCGCAGGGCGTTGTGCCGTTCAAGCTCGGAACGTTCGAGGACGGCGGCGAGCGATACCTGGGACTGGTTCTCGAGGACTCCCGTGTTGCCCACATCGCACAGGCCAGCGAGGCGCTTGGCGGCGAAAGCCCGGCGATCCCGTCCAACATGACGGATCTCATCGTTCGATACGATGAGTTGGCGCCCCGCCTGCGCGCGATCGCTGCCGCCGCGGCGACCGATACCGGGGCGGCGTACGTCAAGGACGTCGGCGCCGTGAGGGTGCTGCCGCCCATGCGGCCGCATATCATCTATAACGCGGCGTCGAACTACCCGCTGCACTCCGCCGAGATGTCGGGGCGCCCCGGGGAGATCGTCGAGGGGCCGATACCCGATCCGATTCCCGGCATCTGGGAGCGTACGCCGGACGACCGCAGGCAGAACCCCTACATATTTCTCAAGATGGCCAATACGATCATTGCGGACGGCGAGGCGATCCGTGTCCCGCCCCAGCGCACGCGTGTGGATTGGGAGTGCGAGCTTGCGGTCGTGATCGGGAAGCCGGCGAGCCGGGTCGCCGTGGCGGATGCCGAGGAGTACATCTTCGGCTACACGCTTGAAAACGACGTCTCGGACCGGGGGGGCAGGGGCGATGGCCGCATGGGAACGGACTGGTTCCTGCAGAAGAACCACGACACGTTCGCACCGCTGGGACCCTTCATCGTTCCCAGGGAGTTTGTGCCCGAGCCGATGAACCTGAAGCAGACGCTGACGTTGAGCGGCAACGTGATGCAGGACTCCAATACCGGCCGCATGACCCACGATATCTACGACATGTTGAGCTATGTGTCGCACATCGCCACCATGCAACCGGGCGATATCTATGCGATGGGCAGTCCCTCGGGTGTCGGCACGGCGCGTGAGACGCCGGTCTACATGCAGGCGGGCGATACGGCGGTGTGCGAGATCGAGGGCATCGGTACGCTCACCAACCCGGTGGTCGGTTCGGAGCAATAGTCCGGGACGCTCGCCGATTAACGTCGCCAGAGCGTGGCGGCGCCGCTGTGACGGGGCGCACGGACAAGCGGCGCGTCAGGGAAAGCCGATCAATCGCCCACCCAGCGCCACGGCGATCCAGAGCGACAGTGAAGCGATCGCTACCATTGCGTGCTTCGGGCCGGTAGTCCCGGGGCCCGACACGACACGCTTTCGAATGGTGAACGTGAACACGAGGACCGCCGCGAGGGATGCCAGCTTTATCCAGAACGGCGTCAGGTAGTAGTACTTGGTTGCAAAGCACATGAAGAGCCAGGGGCCGGTCAGCAGCATGATGGCGATACCGCTCAGCAGCAACGGTTCGGCGCCGCGGGCAAGTTGCGCCGCGGGTTGACGGGTCAGACCCAGGCCCAGCAGCCGAAGGTCCACGACCAGCACGGCGCCACCGATGATCGCCAGGCCGATCAGGTGAAGCGTCGCGATGGCGGGGAAGAGCCACGCCGAGCTGCGCATCTCGATGAGCAGTGGGGTGTATTCCAGCCAGTAGAAGATCTCCAGCAGCGACATCGTCAGAACCAGTACTGCTGATAGGGAATCATGCGCCCCGCCGCGAGCATTCCGATCCACAGCACCAGCGTCACGCCTCCGGCAACCCTGGCCGCGAGAGGCGGCATCGGATCCCGATCCCATTCGTCAAGCCGTCGCCGAACGGTCCGGAAAAACAGCCATACCGTGATTCCGGCGAGCAGCAGCATCCCCATCTTGGCGCGAAAGAACAGGTTGGCGTACTTGTCTACCGGTGCTGCAAGGAACATCAGCGATCCGGTGGCGGCCATCACCGCGAACCCGCCAACGGTCCAGGGCAGCAGTTGCGAAAGGATTTCCGACACGTGCACCCGCCGCATGGCCACGCCCATCAGGCGCAGATCGACGATCAGCGCCGTCCCGAGGAACACGCCGAGCGTGAGGACGTGCGTGGCCAGAATCGTCAGGTAGAGATAGTGGGACTCGCGTAAGGCAACGCTTGCCGGCGTTGCCGCCAGCCATTGGCAGATTTCAAGCAGGGACATCGGCCAGCACGGGATTCTTGCCGGGCGCCTCGCCGGTCTCGGTGCGACGCGGAACCGTTACCACGGGTTGCTAGCCTGTACGGCACGCGGATGCCCTGCGGCGACCGCCGATTCGCTCGCCGTGGCGGTCCGGGAACCCGCTAATGATTGCTATCGGGTCGTGGCTGGCCGTCGGCCCCGGGCGCCGAACCGCCCATGAACACTTTCCGGCCGTCGAGATACTCGAAAAATACGGCCACGCCCTTGTTCTCGCCGCTCTTGGCCTGGTACGCGAAGACCTTGATCTCCGAGCCCACCGGCAGCGTATCCCTGGTCAGGCCGTGCCGGAAGAGATTCACTGGCGGACCGCCCTCGAAGCCCCAGTTGGTGACGGTGCCGTCGTCGTTGGTCACGTCCACCCACAGCCAGGAGTGGGGATTGGTCAATTCCACTTTCGTGACCACACCCTCCATGTTCAGCGGTGCGTTTTCGTCGTACGCCGCCGCGAACGAGTGATGCGCCGATACGGACCCCGATGCGAGCCACATGGCAATGCCCGCGATCGTCAGGGCCAATCCGAGTATTTTCTTCATTCTCCGCTCCCCTGTTGGTTACTCGGCCTCCTGAGTGGCCTGATACTCCGCCGCGCGGACTCTGGCCCCTCGAAGAACGTTGATGATGCCATAGTTTTGCTCGTGGCAGGCGAACTCGAACAGCCCCGGCGGGTCCATCATGGGCCAGGGGACCTCGACGCTCCAGGGCGCCTCCCAGGTGGTGGGATCGGTCATCGTGGCTTCATAGAGCAACGTGTCGTCAGCGACGCGGGTCAGGCGTTCCGCAAGATGAAGATTTCCGGCGGAGCCGTCCCATTTGCGGTTTTCGTGGAAATTGGAGGTTTCGATGACCAGGGTGTCGCCGTCCCAGTGCGCGCGCGAGTCCCCGAGATAGCCGCGTACCGCCTCCGGGGTGTGGGCCGAACCGTCGAGGTGAAAGATTCGCACGTCGCTGTTGGCCTGGGTGATGAGAATCACCGCCTCGGGCGTCTGCACGATCTGGGATTGACCGGTATTCTGCAGGAACGGCACCCGCGGCGGTCCCTGGTTACCCTGAATGCAGCGCTCGTACAAGCCGCGGGATTCGAGCGTATGGCGGCGCGCCTGTTCGTGGAGCCGTGCCTGCCCTGCGGGCGTCAGCGGGGGTCTCTTCCCGTTCGGGGGATCCACGATGAGCGATGTCCTGCGGTTTGGACGGATCGGGCTCTGCCAGTTGTCCATCCCGAACTCCGTCCAGTCGTAATGCACGGTGGCGGGGTCCACGGCGGCGTCCTGCGTCGCCCAGCGGACGAAGGCCGCGATGGCTTCCTCTTCGGTATACAGCGGTTTACCCGCCATTTCATCCGGGCGCTCCAGCGGCACGTAGGCCACGTTCAGCCAGTAGCCGGCCAGGTCCGGATCGCCCCAGGGCGTTCGCGGCGGCTCCTCCCGCGGCGCAGCGGGATTCCAGATGCGCCGGGTGGCTTCGGTCAGGAATGCCTCGGCTTCCTCCCTGAAATAGGCGTAGGTCGATTCGGAGGTATGCGGGGAGGCGGCGCGAGCCGCTTCCACGGTTTCGCGGGACGCCTGGTTGACCAGGGCCGACGGTGGCGGGGACTGGCTGCTTGCGGGCAGGATCGGAAGGACGGCTGTCATCGCGGCCGTCACAACGGCAAGGGGCGTTCGGGTGGTCATTTCAATTCTCTCCAGCCCAGCGTGCTCAAATAGGATACATCACTCTTCCGAGACATCCTCTGCATAGAATCCGAGCGGCTTGTACAGCATCGGTTCGACGATCGGAACGCATTGAAACTCCATGAGCTTGGCGTTCGCCGCGACCTGCCGATAGAGCATGAAGCCGATGTTCCACGGCCGGGTGAAAACATTGGGATCCTCGATGGTTGCCTCGTACCGCATGTGCCAGGGGCTCACGGGTGTCCACCGTTCGGTGACGCGCAACCCGTCGCTCGCGAAATTGCCTTCGCGGTCGAACCAGGTATGTTCGTTGAACCCCTGCACGTCGACGACGAGGGTATTGCCGTCCCAATGACCATTGGAGGTGCCCATCCACGACTGGTCGTAGGCCGGGCGCTCCTCGTCCATGTAGATTGTCCGATAGGCGCCCTTGTACTCGTAGACGATGAGCATCTGTTCCGGAGTCTGGAAAACCTGGAACGGATACGGCATGTAGTTGGCCCGCGGGATACCGGCGCGAAAACACTGCAACTCCGGATCGCCGGTGTCGAAGCGGCTGGGATCGTTGGTCACGTTGACGACCGCCCGGTTCTCGTAGTTCCTCTTCTGCTCCGCCGCCGCCCATTCCCGATAGGGGAGTTCGTCGCCCTCGACGATTCCGAACCCCGCCCGCCCGGCCCCCCAGGCACCCGTGATCTCGGCAAACGGGCCCGGTTGTACGGAGTGCGAGAGAATGTTCCAGTTCGCGGTCGTGAACGACTGCCATATCCCGCTGATGTCGGGGGTTCCGTGGGCCGTGCGCGGGGGCTCGTAGTCCGGGAGCGGCTCGTGGATTGAGGTCTGGGCGGCGCCGGCCCCGGACAGGCTCGCGATGAGTGCCACGGCAGAAAATCGGCGCGATATCCAGGCTAGGGAGAAATGTCCCGGTCGTATGTTCTTCAAGTTGGTGACCCTGCTGATTCGCGGTACAGGTCATTCTATCGCGTTATCTGCCCCTTGCGGTCAAGATGATTGCGGCACGGCAAATCGCACGCCAAAAAAAACCCGGGCGCGCCGCGCCCGGGCTCCGGCGGGATGGGTTCAGGGGTTACCCGCGGTTGAGGAACAAGGGCCGCATCGCACGAATCCGGGCCAGCATCCGGTCACGCAGATCCGTCTGGCTGGCCGTCACCACGATTTCTTCCATGTACAGGTGCTCGGGAGCCTGCGCCGTGACGACGATCTCTTCCATGTAGAGATGGGCCGGCGCCTGGGCGGTGACGACGATCTCTTCCATGAAAAGATGCGCCGGCGCCTCGGCGGTCACCACCACTTCCTCCATCACGAACCCTTCCTCCATCCAGGCCGGCGTGGTCTCCGCGCCCGCGGTGTGGCCGCCCAGGAAAAGTAGCGTCGCAATCGCTGTCAGTTTGGTCGTGTTCATGTCTGGCTCCCGTTGTGTTCAGTGCATATCGAAGTTGGTGCTACCTTACGCGGCGGGGTCTAAAGTGTGCGTGCAGAAGTCTGAAGAACTATCAAGAGTGTGCGAACAATCTTGAAGATTGCCGCCTGGGCGCCCTGGCGACGCACATCCGTGAGCACCGCGGGCCGGAATGACTCCCGAGCACTGGCCGTGATCCGCATGGCGCCTTCGCCCGAGAGATCGCGTGCAGTTTCCGCTCGACGCCCGGATGTGGAAATATCCGTGTCGGCGGAAATGGCAGGTACAATGATCCGCGCATGCAAACGGCGGA
The DNA here is from genome assembly GCA_047516145.1 of Gammaproteobacteria bacterium. Taxonomy (GTDB): domain Bacteria; phylum Pseudomonadota; class Gammaproteobacteria; order Steroidobacterales; family Rariloculaceae; genus UBA6522. The sequence continues at coordinate 3,576 of JAKZVH010000275.1, read as the reverse complement.
CAGGCAATACTTGATGGACAGGATTTCTCGGGCGCGACAGGTAAGCGGCGCAATGGCGCTCGTCGCAGCCGCAACCCTCGTAATACCCGGACACGCCGCGGCGCAGGACGAGGTCCTCGTATTGGGCGGCACGGGATGGCACTGCGGGGAGGATCCCGAATGTTTCAACCGCCTGCACCCGGCCATCCCCATGGCCGCGCGGGCCCGCCCGGGCCAAACGATTCTGCTGAAGACCCGAAACTCCGCCGACCTGCAATTGGATCCCGAGAGTACTTACGTGGATCCCCGCGACGCGGATCCGGTTCGCGGCACGGTGCATCCGCTTACGGGCCCCGTCCATATAGAGGGTGCGGAGCCCGGAGACGTGCTCGCCGTAACCATCCTCGATATCGATCCGGGACCCTTTGGCGCCACGCGTATTACATCGAATGCGTTCGTTGCAGACAAAATTTCCGGGCCGTACAGCGTCACCTGGCGACTGAATCGCAAGGAGGCGGTAGCCGACGCGATACCGGGGATTCGCATCCCGAACGCGAGTTTTCCCGGTATCGTGACGGTGTTGCCGGGGCCCGAGCAACACGCGGCGGCGCTGGCCCGGGAGGCGGAGTTGGCGGCGGCGGGCGGCGCGGTCAGTCTGCCGCAGCCCATCCACGCATCGCCCGCGGATGTCTGCGGACCCGAGGGCAGCCACCGGGACGCCTGCCTGCGCACGGGTCCGCCGCGGGAACACGGCGGGAACATGGACATCCGCTACCTGGGAGTCGGCGTCACGATCTACCTTCCCTGTTACGTCGATGGGTGCGGTCTGGGGGTCGGCGACCTGCACTTTGCCCAGGGTGACGGCGAGGTGGCCGGCACGGCGATTGAAATGGACGCCGAGGTGACGTTGACCACCGCGATCATGGAGGACGGGCCGGCGCTCGACCGCGGCCCGCACTACGAGGGTACCGCCCGGCTGATGGACATACCCTCGCGGCGCTTCTACGCCACAACAGGCCTGCCGCTGAAGGCGGCGGGCGAATTGCCGCCGGATATGGCCTACCTGGAGTCGGCGAAGGCGGGCGAACTGGCGAATCTCTCGAAAGACATCAATCTCGCGGCACGGAACGCGTTGCTGGAGATCATCGACTACATGGTCGCGACCTACGGCCTGACGCCGCAGCAGGCGTATGTCGTCGCCAGCGTCGCGGTCGACCTGCGGATCGGACAGTTGGTGGATGTGCCGAATGTGGGGGTGACCGCGATACTCCCGCTGGATATCTTTGAATAGCGAGGGCAGCAAGGTGGGTGCGGCATGGAAGCAAGTTGCCGGGGAATGGCCGGCAAGCGGGCGGTGGGACGCGTGCGCCCGGCAATGAAGTGCGGAGGTGACATCCTCGTACTGACCGCTGCGCTGCTGGCGCCGGAGCTTGTCGGGGCACAGGATGGTTCGGGCGCGAACGACGATCTGGAGGAGATCGTCGTCCAGGCTACGCGCATGAGCCGACCGCTCGATCGGGTCCCGGGCGCCGTCACCGTCGTCAGCCAGACCGAGATTCAACTGGGCCGGCAGCAACTCGGGCTCGACGAAGCGCTCAACCGCGTGCCCGGGCTGTTCATGCAGAACCGCTACAACTTCGCCCAGGATTTGCGGATTTCGATCCGCGGTTTCGGTGCCCGGTCCGCTTTCGGAATTCGCGGCGTCAAGATCCTGGTGGACGGGATTCCGGAGACGCTGCCCGATGGCCAGGGACAGGTAGACAGCATCGATCTGGGTGCCACCCGGCAGATCGAAGTGCTCCGCGGGCCCAGTTCATCGCTATACGGCAACGCCTCCGGCGGAGTGATCAGCGTAGCGTCGGAACGTGGGCCGGAAACTCCGTTCGCCAACGTGCGCCTCACCGCCGGCGACTACGGCGCGCAGAAATTTCAGGCCAAGACCGGCGGCCAGGCGGACCGCGTCAATTACTTCGTCAGCGTGTCCGACTCCCGGGTCGACGGCTACCGCGTGCACAGCGAAACCGAAAACACGCAGTTGAGCGGGCGCCTGGAGTTCGATCTCGGCAACCGCGGCTCCCTGCTGGCCGTGGCCAACTACACCGATCAACCCGTTTCGAACGATCCCGGCGGTATCAATCTCGCCCAGGCCCAGGCCGACCCGCGGTCCGCCCGGGATGCCAATCTTGGCTTCGACTCCGGCGAGGCATTGGAACAGACCCGCATCGGTTTCGTCTATACATTGCCCACGGGGGAGGGCGGCGAACTGCAAGTGCGCAACTACTATGTCTCGCGCGACTTCAACAATCGACTGCCGTTCCGCGGCGGTGGAGCAGTGGACTTGCAGCGCTTCTTCGCCGGCGGGGGAATCAGCTATACCCATCGGGGCAGTCTGGCGGGCAAACTCAACCGAGTTATCGTTGGCCTGGACTACGACGATCAGGACGACCACCGGCGCCGCTTCAACAACAACATGGGCGTGCCGGGCGCGCTGACCCTGGATCAGGACGAGCACGTGACCAGCACGGGCTTGTTCGTGCAGGACGCACTCACCATCACGGACAACGTCGAACTATCGTTTGGCGTGCGTTTCGATGCAGTGGAATTCGACGTGGGGGACCGTTTTCTCGGCAACGGCGACGACTCCGGGGTGCGCACGGTGGACGATGCGAGCCCCATGATCGGGCTGCTGGCAGTACTTTCTCCAGAGTTAAGCATCTACGGCACAATGTCCACATCCTTTGAAACGCCGACGACGACTGAATTTGCCAACCCCTCGGGCGCCGGTGGCTTCAATCCGTTGCTTGAGCCCCAGGCGGCCACGAACCTGGAAATCGGACTCCGGGGCGGTCAGGGGCGCCGAACCCGCTACGAACTGGCCGTCTTCGACATCGAAGTAGACGACGAACTGATACCGTACGAGATTCCCAGCAGTCCTGGCCGCGACTTCTTCGCCAACGCCGGCCGCTCCAACCGGACGGGCGTCGAGGCGATGCTGGTATCCCAACCCACCGATCGCATTGGCGTCACGCTGAGCTACACCTACGCGGACTTCGAGTTCGCCGACTTCGTGGACGACAACGGGCGCGACTACTCCGGCAATCGGATCCCCGGTACTGTCGAACAACTGCTGTTCGCGGAAATCAACTACCGCCATCCCGCCGGCTGGTTCGGCGCCCTCGATGCACTGACTGTCGGTGACCAGTTCGCCAACAACGCCAACACCGTTGCGGACGCCGCCTACACGCTCTCCAATTTGCGCCTGGGTTTCGATGCGAGCATGGGAGGGGTGACCTACTCGCCGTTCGTCGGTATCAACAATCTCTTCGACGAGCGATACAACTCCAATATTCGGATCAACGCATTTGGCGGCCGATTCTTCGAACCGGGTCCCGGGCGCAACGCCTATGCCGGCGTGGCCGTGAATTTCGATCTGCGGTGAGGTTTATCGTACGCTGCGCAACGGGAAATATCGGCAAGTAGGTTGAAATAGCAATCGTCACCGGCTAGTTTGCCGGTGACGATTGCTATTATGTTTTATGCCACTATACTGCTTCACCATGAACGCGTTGCTCCACGCAGATTTCGAAGCAGCGGTCG
>JAKZVH010000274.1:0-5319 GCA_047516145.1 Gammaproteobacteria bacterium | reverse complement strand
TCCGTGGACAAGGCCAACGTGCTGGATACGTCGCGACTATGGCGAGAGACGGTCACAAGCGTATTCTCCAGCGAGTTTCCGGAAGTTGTGCTCGAACATATTTATATAGACGCCGCCGCGATGTACCTGTTGAGTCGTCCGGCCGAGTTTGACGTGTTGCTGACGGACAATATGTTCGGCGACATCCTCAGCGACGAAGCGTCAATGCTGGCCGGTTCGCTGGGGCTGCTCCCATCCGCTTCGATCGGCGATGACGGTCCGGGCCTCTACGAACCCATACACGGCTCCGCTCCGGACATTGCCGGGCAAGGCGTCGCCAACCCGTGCGGCGCCATTCTGAGCGCGGCCATGATGCTGCGCCATTCACTGGCGCGGGAAGACGCCGCGGCGGCGGTTGAAGCCGCCGTCAGCGACACGCTGCAAGCGGGGCTGCGAACCGCGGATCTGGTCGCCGACACACACGTTCAACCGATCGGCACCGAATCCTTCGGGGACGCCGTGGTCGCCCGATTGCAACTCTGATTCGGATCGCCTCACCGGGTGGACGCACGCGGCATTTTGTTTTAATGTATTATCCGATTAATACATTAGCTTGTTAGTGCATTATGAAAGCTCACCGCAAATCGAGTTCGAGGCAAGCAGCCCGGGCGGAGACCGGCCTCTACCGTGGAATCCTGGCGCTGCGCACCGAGCGGGAGTGCCAGAAGTTCTTTTCGGACCTTTGCACACCCGCGGAATTGGAAGCGCTGGTCGATCGCTGGGCGGTCGTCGCCCACTTGGCCGAGGGTCTGCCCTACCGCAAGATCCATGATCTGACCGGAGTCTCGGTCACAACTATCAGCCGTGTTGCGCGTTTCCTCTCGGCAGGCAATGACGGCTATCGAACGGTATTGAAACGGCTGCGCCCACTCTGAAATTCGGACACTCCTTCGGCACGAGAATGCCACCGGTTGATCCCCCGCATGTCCGGGGAACAACGCTCAGCAGGAACAAGACTATGGAACAACCACGGATCAAGATCGCCGCGCAGAAATCGGGCCGGCTGACGGATCATTCCATGGAGTTGCTGATGCGCTGTGGTTTGAGCTACTCCCGGGGCCGAGACCAGTTGATCTGTTACGGCGAGAACATGCCGGTTGATGTTCTCCTCGTGCGCGACGATGACATCCCCGGGTTGGTACAGGAAGGTATCTGCGACCTGGGCATCGTCGGCATGAATGTCCTTGAGGAAGCTCGCCTGAAATTTCGGGATCAGGGTACGACCGACTTGTTCGATCGAGTCAGCCTGCTCGACTTCGGCCACTGCCGGCTTTCCTTTGGCGTACCGGATGGCGACGGCTACCACGGTCCACGGTCGTTGGCCAACAAGCGTATCGCCACCAGTTACCCGCGCATCCTTGGCGAGTACCTGGCACGCCATGGAGTGACCGGCACCGTCGTGACCTTTTCCGGCGCCGTGGAACTCGCGCCCCGCCTGGGGAAAGCGGATCTGATCTGCGACCTGGTATCGAGCGGCGCGACGCTCAAGGCGCACGGCCTCTACGAAGCCGATACGATCCTGGAGAGTCGTGCGGCGATCATTCAAACTCCGGTCCAGGTTCCTCCCGGAACAACCAGGTGGATTCAACGACTGTTGCAGCGAGTCGAAGGCGTTCTCCAGGTCCGCGAGAGCAAGTACATCATGCTTCACGCACCGCGGCGTGCGCTGGCGGAGGTCCGGGCGTTGCTCCCCGGCAGCGAAGCTCCCACGATCATTCCGCTGGAGGGCCGGGATGACAAGGTGGCCGTCCATGCCGTCTGCCGTGAGAATGTCTTCTGGGAGACACTGGAGGATCTGAAAGAAGCCGGAGCCAGTGCGATCCTGGTCATACCGGTGGAAAAGATGCTCGCTTGAGGACCCATGAAACGATATGTCTGGCAAAACCTGAGTCCAGCGGAACGGGACAACCTGTTACGACGGCCCGCGTTGGCGGTTGACGATCGGCTACGCGACGCAGTTGCCGCTATCCTGTCAAGGGTGCGTGCAGGGGGCGACAAGGCGTTGCGGGAGCTTACCCGGGAACTCGATCGCGTGGATCTCGCGGACATCCTGGTTTCCCAACGTGAATTCGACGCGGCACCGGCCTCACTGGAGAGTTCCGATCGGACCGCAATTCGTATGGCGGCGGTCAATATCGCACGCTTTCACCGACCCCAATTTCCCCGGCCCCTGTCGGTGGAAACCACGCCGGGAGTCGTCTGCGAACGACTCACTCGCCCCATCGCCAGGGTCGGGCTCTACGTCCCTGCCGGAAGCGCTCCCCTACCCTCCACGGCACTGATGCTGGGCGTACCGGCTCACCTGGCCGGCTGTCCGACGCGCGTACTCTGCAGCCCACCACGGCCGGACGGTCGTGTAGATGCAGCCGTACTCTATGCGGCACGTCTCTGCGGAATTTCCACCGTTTTCCGGGTTGGCGGCGCACAGGCCATCGCGGCAATGGCCTACGGCACAGAAACGGTGCCGAGGGTCGACAAGATTTTCGGCCCGGGCAATAGCTGGGTGACAGCGGCCAAGGAACAGGTGGCCGCCGACCCTCAAGGCGCAGCCCGGGATTTGCCGGCGGGCCCGTCAGAGGTACTGGTGATCGCCGACGCCAAGGCGAATCCGGCCTTTGTCGCCGCGGACCTGCTGTCCCAGGCCGAGCACGGCGTGGATTCCCAGGTCATCCTCTTGACCCCGAGCGACACACTTCTCGACCGGGTGCTCGCGGCGATCGAGACGCAGACGCCCCGGCTCAGCCGGCGTGCGGTCATTGGTGAGTCATTGGCTCACGCCCGGGCAATATTGGTCGACGACCTGCCCACCGCGCTTGAGGTTTCGAACCGCTACGCGCCCGAGCACCTGATCTTGCAGGTCGAGCGCCCCCGGAAGAGTCTTGACGGAGTGATCGCCGCGGGCTCCGTGTTTCTGGGTCCCTGGGCCCCGGAGTCCGTGGGCGACTATTGCAGTGGCACCAATCATGTGCTGCCCACCTACGGTTACGCGAGATCCTATTCCGGCCTCGGGGTGGCGGACTTTTTGCGCTCCATGACGGTGCAAAGCCTGACGCCGGACGGACTACGCAGCGTAGGTCCCATTGCCGAACGTCTGGCCAACCTCGAGGGTCTGGACGCTCACGGGCAGGCAGTCCGCGAACGGCTTGAGGTGCTGTCGTGAACACCGCTTCAAAGAAGGACATCCTGGACCTGGCCCGTCCGGAACTGCGGTCGCTGATTCCATATACGCCCGGCCGGTTCGAACCGGGCAGCGTGCGCTTGAACGCCAACGAATCTCCGTACCGGGCGCCGGGAGACGAAACGTCGCGTGGGCTCAATCGATACCCGCCCCCGAGGCCCGAGGCCTTGCGCGAACGTCTCGCCGCACACTACGCCGTAGCCCGCGACGAGATCCTGATCACCCGCGGAAGCAGCGAAGCGATCGATGTATTGATCCGGGCCTTCTGTACAGCGGGCCGGGATGCGGTCATCGTCTGTCCGCCTACTTTCGACATGTATCGGCTGTACGCCGGTATTCAGGGTGCCGAGTTGATCGAGGTACCGCTGCTGCGCGATGCCGATCCGCGGCACGATTTCACCCTGGACACCCGGGGCCTCATCGCGGCGCTGAACGAAAATACCAAGCTCATCTTCATTTGTTCGCCCAACAATCCCACCGGCCAGTCCATGAGCGTCGAGTCCGTGGAGGCCGTCTGCCGGGCAGCCCGGGGACGGGCATTGGTGGTTCTCGATGAAGCCTATGTGGAGTTCTCGACCGGTCACGACTTCGAGTCATTGCGACGACGCTACGATGTGGTGCGGCTGCGGACGCTTTCCAAGTTTGTCTCGTTGGCGGGGGTGCGCTGCGGCGCGCTCATCGCGGCACCGCGCCTGATCGAATTTCTCGGCAGCGTGCTGCCCCCCTACACGTTTCCGACCCCATCCATCGAACTGGTGCTGAAGGCGCTCTCAACGGATTCGCTGGGAATTTCCAGCGACCGAATCGCGCTGTTGCGTCACGAACGGGAACGCCTGTCGGACGCGCTCAAGCGGGTTCACGGGGTGACCAGGGTCTGGCCCAGCGATGGCAATTTTCTGTTGATCGAAGCTCGCGACGCGAGTTCATTTGCGGCAGGCGCGCGGCGCGCCGGTATTCTGGTACGAACGTTTGCCGAACACACCGGCTTACAGAAGTGCGTTCGAATCACCGTCGGCCGGCCGGAACACAACGACTTGCTATTGCAGTCCGTCTCGGCGCAGCGCTGTCGAACCTCCGGGCAGGCGGACGACGATGCGTAAGGTGCTGTTTCTGGACCGGGACGGCACGTTGGTGGTGGAACCCGCGGACAAGCAGGTGGATGCCATCGACAAGGTGCGGTTGATGCGCGGCGTCATCCCGGCGCTGTTGCGGGTCAAGGAAGCGGGCTACGAATTCGTACTTGTCAGCAATCAGGACGGAATGGGTACCCCGAGCTTTCCGATCCGCAAGTTTGAAACCACTCAAGATTTTATTCGTACCTTGTTCTTTTCGCAGGGCATTGCGTTCTCAGATGAATTCTTCTGCCCGCATTTCCCCGGGGACGGATGCGATTGCCGGAAGCCGCAAGCGAGCCTACTCAAGGCATATTTGACCGCTACGGACCTGGATCGAACCCGCTCGGCAGTTATCGGCGACCGGGATACCGATATGCAGCTCGCGGCCAATCTTGGCCTGCGGGGCTTCAAGGTAACCGCAGACGGCCCGGATCGCGAACGTTGGGACCAGGTTGTCCACGAACTGTTGGACAATCCGCGCCAGGCTCGGGTCGAGCGGCGTACGCGTGAAACCTCGATCGAGGTTTCCGTGGACCTCGACATGGAAGGCGATGCGGACGTTCGCACCGGGATCGGTTTCTTCGACCACATGCTCGAGCAGCTGGGAAAACATGGCGGTTTCAAATTGCGGGTTCGATGCGATGGAGATCTTGAAGTGGACGAGCACCACACCGTCGAGGACGTCGCACTCGCTCTGGGACAGGCGTTTCGCAAAGCCCTCGGTGACAAGCGCGGCATCCACCGCTACGGATTCGTATTGCCCATGGATGAAGCCCAGGCACGTATCGCCATCGATCTCGGTGGACGACCCTATGCCGTGTTTCGTGGTTCGTTCCCCCGGGAAACCGTCGGACAACGGCCGACGGAACTGGTACCGCATTTTTTCCGCTCCCTGGCGGAAGAGCTGGGCGCAGCGATTCATATCGACGTCGAGGGTTACAATGCCCACCACATGGTGGAAGCCTGCTTCAAGGGCGTAGCCAGAAG
>JAKZVH010000273.1:0-3599 GCA_047516145.1 Gammaproteobacteria bacterium | reverse complement strand
GGGAGCATAGCACCCAGAGCGTCCGGGGCCGGCCGCATATCTTGCTTGCGTCAACCGCGAGTACGAGACGCCGCTGCCGTAGTCTGGTCAGGTCCGCCCAGCGGCCCCGCCGGAATCACCCATAGACGCCTTCGCTATAGGCTTCCGGTACGTAATTTTCGAATCGTGTGAACTCGCCCTTGAATGTCAGCTGAAACTCGCCGATAGGTCCGTTGCGCTGTTTGCCGATGATGATGTCGGCGATGCCTTTCCGCTGCGTCCCGGCATCGTATACCTCTTCCCGATAGATGAATATGATCACATCGGCATCCTGCTCGATGGCACCCGACTCCCGCAGATCCGACATGACCGGTCGCTTGTCGTTGCGCTGTTCGACGCTTCGATTGAGCTGCGACAGTGCAATCACCGGAATACTCAGTTCCCGGGCCAAGCCCTTCAGCGAACGAGAAATCTCCGAGATCACCGTCGCACGGTTTTCGGTGGACCCGCTGACCTGCATGAGTTGCAGGTAGTCCACGACAATCAACCCCAGATCATGTTCGCGCTTAAGGCGCCGAGCCCGGGCACGGACCTCCGTAGGCGTCAATGACGGCGCGTCGTCAATGAAGATCGGCGCACCGGACATCATGGAGACGGCGGAATTGACTCGTGTCCAATCCTCGTCCGACAGCCGTCCCGTGCGCAGATGCGATTGATGCACGCGGCCGATCGAGCCGATCATGCGAAACGTGACCTGCTCCTTGGGCATCTCCATACTGAAAATACCGGTCGCCAGTTGATGCCCGATGGCCGCATTCTCTGCGATGTTCAAGGCCAACGTTGTCTTGCCCATCGAAGGACGGCCAGCAACCACGATCAAATCGCCGGCCTGTAGTCCGGCCGTACGCTGATCGAGCTCATTGAAGCCCGTGGCAACGCCCGTGATTCCGTCCTTGCTTTGGCCCAGGATGTCCAGTCGGTCGATGCTGCCAGGAAGAATGTCCCTGACGGGTACGAACCCCGCCCCGGTGCGTTGCCCCCGGTCAGCGATATCAAAGACACGCTGTTCGGCCAGATCCACCAGTTCCGCAACGGCCCGCCCCTCGGTGTCGTAGGCGCTCGCGGCAATATCGCCGCCTACCTCGATGAGCTGGCGGAGCATGGCGCATTCGCGCACGATCCTGGCGTAGGCGCGGATATTGGCGGCACCGGGCGTATCCCGAACCAGACGTGCCAGATAAGCCTGACCGCCGGCGTCATCCAGCTTGCCCTGCCGTAGCAGATACTCGCCGACGGTGACCGCGTCCGGAGGTTGATTCTGTTCGGTCAGTTCTCCGATGACGGTGAACAGTTGCCGATGGTCCGCGCGATAGAAATCGTCTGCGGAGACGACATCGGCGATCTGATCCCATGCCCGGGGGAGGAGCATCACACCGCCCAGCAGCGATTGCTCGGCGTCAACGGAATGAGGCGGTTGCCGCAGCGATTGCGTGCGAGAACCAAGCTTGGATGTGGACAGGACTTCGACCATGGCAGGAAGGCTTCCAGGGTCGTGTCAGCTTAGCATACGCGATCCACAATCCGATGCCATCCAGGCAGTCGTCGACCGGTACTATTCGCTCTCGTCGCGAGCACTCGGTGCGCTGCTCGACTCGTCGCGCGCCCCCTGACCAGGCCCGCCTTCGACGCGCACCGTGAACTGGATATCGACATCAACATGCAGGTGCACCTCGACCGCATGGTCACCGGCGACTCGAATGGGCCCATCCGGCAGGCGAATTTCGCTCCGTTCGACCGTGATCCCCTGCATCTCGAAGGCCTGCGCAATGTCGCTGGCGCTCACCGAACCGAAGAGCTTGCCCTCGGGTCCCATGTTGGCCTGAATGGCAACTACCATGTCCTGGATTTCTCGAGCGCGAATCTGGGCTTTCTCGACCTCATTAGCCGCCTTGAGTTCGAGTTCCGTGCGCCGGGACTCGAACCTGGCGATGTTCTCGGGCGTCGCCACCGTAGCCTTGCCCTTGGGAAAGAGGTAATTGCGCGCGTACCCGGGCTTTACGGTGACTTGATCGCCGACGCGGCCCACATGGTCGATGTTCTCCAACAGTATGATCTGCATACTTCATTTCCTCCCGTCAACGTTGGCGCGCAACGGCGCGCGCAATTCAATCCAATTGTCCATCAGACCCACGGAGGCCAGCACCAGAATGGGGATTCCCGTGAATGGCGACATCAGCAGCACGTACATGGGTGCCAGAAAAGCAGAATTCCATTGCTTCGTCCACGCCCAGGCGTGTAACACCGCGAGCCCCTGGAAACAAAACGCGATCAACACCAGCGGAAACAGATTGCGAACCATGGCCCCGTCCACATACAGGCTGCTTGCCATCAGCAGCGTCGCGGGGATACCCAGAATCCTTCCGAGACGAAGCTGGCGAAACTGGTGACCGAATAGCGACTTCTGCTGCACCCGCGCAGCCAACCAACTGCCCAGGAGAAGCGCAACCATCAACTGCAGGAATATTGACGCGATAATCAGCCCGACGAGGAAGCGCGCCCACGCGTCGGCCAGCGAACTCACCTGCTGTTCCGTAGCGCCCGTCGCGCGCACCACGTCGGCAAGTTGCTCCACCGTGGTCGTCACCCACCCACCGGGCTCGGGCCAAATCAGCGCGCCGAGAAAAGCGCCTGACACGCAGAACAGCGCCACGCCCTGAAACGCGACCGCCAGCGACCCTACCCTGCGCAACAGCGCGCCGAGCGCGGTGCCGGCAAGCAGCACAGCGCCGCCCGCCAGCACGGTTGCGCCAGGACTGCCACCCCACACAAAGGTCAGGACAAATACGCCCAGCGTCGCGGCAACGGCGCTCAGAAGCCCCTGCCGGGGACCCCGATGCAGTGTTTCGAGCGTGGTCAGTGCCGTGGAGACACAGGCAGCCAGCGGAATCGGCGCCAAAATCGCGGCCAGAACCACCAATCGATAACGCGCTTGCAGCAACCATCGAACTAATCGTGTCATTGTCTGGTCCACTCCAGCGTGGACCGAACGCTTCAGTGCTGATCGGTATACGGCAACAGTGCCAGAAATCGCGCCCGCTTGATGGCCGTGGCGAGTTGCCGCTGATAACTTGCCCGTGTTCCGGTAATTCGGCTGGGAACAATTTTGCCGGTTTCGGTGATGTATTGCTTTAGCGTCGCCAGATCCTTGTAGTCGATCTCTTTCACGCCTTCAGCTGTGAAACGGCAAAATTTCTTACGCCTGAAATAACGTGCCATATCGATTCTCCCTATGAATTGTCAGACGACGCCGCTTTGGATTGACCGTCGTCCGGCGACTCCCCCGCGGAATCCTCCGAATCCTCTGGATCCTCCAACGCCCCGGAACTCTCCGCAGCCCCGGTATTTTCTTCCGCAGCCTCAGAACTTTCCGCAGCCTCAGAACTTTCCGCAGCCTCAGAACTTTCCGCAGCCTCAGAACCTTCCGCAGCCTCAGAACTTTCCGCAGCCTCAGAACCTTCCGCAGCCTCAGAACTTTCCGCAGCCTCGGTACCTTCCACGGCCTCGGTACCTTCCACGGCCTCGGTACCTTCCACGGCCTCGGTACCCTCCACGGCCTCGGT
>JAKZVH010000272.1:0-2537 GCA_047516145.1 Gammaproteobacteria bacterium | reverse complement strand
GTTTGAAAGCGTTGTGGGCGGCTTCCACGGCGGCTTGGACATCGGCGGCGCCGGCGCGTGGAATTCGCGCCCAGGCCTGGCCGGTATACGGGTTTATCGTCTCGATCCATTCCTGCGAGAGCGGATCGGACCAAGCGCCGTCAATGTACAACTGGTATTTCTGCATCCCAATGAACAACCCGGAGTTAATCAGTTCATAATACAGATTGCAGACCCCGGAAACCCGCTTGCCAGCAGAACATTTTTCAGCGCTGCAGTTAGGCGTCGCATGGCACCGCTTCAACGGTCTCATGGACGAGACTGCCCAGACCTTCGTGCGAACTTCGTTCTCGTCGGTGGTGCGCGATAACTGGGACCTTGCGGTTGGGCTGATGGACAGCCAGGGGCGCCAGTTCGCCCAATCGTCGCGCAGCATCCCGTCTTTCATAGGCACGATGCCCCGCACCCTGGCCGTGATGCTACGGCGCTATCCCCACTCGTCACTCAACCCCGGGGATGTGCTGATATCCAACGATGGCTACCACGGCACCGGCCACTTGAACGACATCACCATGGTTCGCCCGATCTTCAGGGGCAGGCATCTGATCTGCTTTGTCGGCAGCGTATTTCATACCGTGGACATCGGTGGCGCGCCATCCGTCACCGCCCGCGATTCGCATGAAGAAGGCTTGACCATCCCGGTTTGCAAGATCGTCCGCGAAGGGGTGGAAAACGAGGATGTCATTGCCTTCATTAGCGAGAATCTGCGCGCGCCGGAGGAAACGCTGGGAGACATCCGGGCCCAATTCGCGGCCTACGACATGGGTCAGGCCAGATTCCTGAAAATACTCGAAGACGAGCAAATCCAGGACCTCGATGCGCTGGTCGAAGAGATCCTGGACCGCTCCGAAGCAGCCATGCGGCGGGCTATCGAGGCGGCGCCCGATGGCGTGTATCGAGACCGGATCACAGTGGACGGCTTCGAAGAACCACTCACAATCTGCTGCGAGGTTCGCATTGAGGGCAGCAATCTCACGGTGGATTTCGCCGGCACCTCGCCGCAGGTGAACCGGCCGATCAATTCCGCCATGAACTTTACTCGCGCGTACAGCGCCTACGCGATCAAATGCGTCTTCGATCCAACCACACCCAACAACGATGGTTCCTTTCGGGCGGTCACGATCACGGCCCCCGAAGGCTGCCTCATCAACCCTCGCCGGCCGGCCCCGATCTGGGCGCGCCATCTTTCGGGACACTATCTGCCGCCGGTCATCTTCAGCGCCCTTTCTCAATTGATGCCGGAGCGGGTTATCGCCGACTGCGGATCACCGCTTTGGAACGTCTATTTCGCGGGTCGGCGCGAGGATGGCGGTCGTTTCGTGAAGATGTTCTTCATGAACGGGGGCCACGGCGCGCGGCCCCACCAGGACGGTCCGGCCTGCCTGAGTTTTCCCAGCAACGTGGCCACCGTGCCGGTCGAACAGTTTGAAAACAGCGTGCCCCTGCTGATAACGGAGAAGTCGCTGATCCCGGACTCAGGCGGCGCCGGCCGGTATCGGGGCGGGCCGGCACAGCGAGTGGAATTCAAGGTCACCTCTGAGTACCCCGTCACAATGACAATTCGGCACGAACGAGTCAAATTCCCGCCACGCGGCCTGCTGGGAGGGCTGGCGGGCTCGCCCGGCCGCGACTACGTCAACGGGAAACGGATAGAAGCGAAAGTGCGCATGGATCTCAAGCCCGATGACGTAGTGACTTTCGACACGCCGGGGGGCGGTGGCCTGGGTCCACCCGGGGAGCGCGATACGGCCAGGCTGGAAGCCGACATGGTTAGCGGACTGGTAACGCCGGCAGGCGCGGCTGCTGCCTACGGTCCGAAAACAGCATCCGGAGAAAGGCGTGGCGCCTGAGCCCTTTCGCGTCGGTGTGGACATCGGCGGCACCTTCACCGACCTGGTGTTGCTCGACTCGCGTAGCGGCCGCCTCTTCAATGAGAAAGTCCTGACAACGCCGCAGGATCCATCCATCGGCGTGCTCGAAGGACTGGAGAACATTCTTGGCCGCAACGGAGCGGAACCCGGCCAGGTGCGGCATGTCATTCATGGCACCACTCTGGTCGCAAACGCGATTATCGAGCGTCGCGGAGCGCGTGTTGCATTGGTCACTACCGCCGGCTTCAAGGATATCCTGGAGATCGGCACCGAGTGGCGCTACGACACCTACGACCTGTTCATGGAAGTGCCGGAACCGCTGGTGCCGCGGCACCGGCGCTTCGAGGTCCCGGAACGCATGGGTCCGGCGGGCAATGTATTGCAGGCCCTCGATGAGGATGCGGTCGCGGCCACGGCCCGCGAGATCGCCTCAGCCGGCGTCGATGCCGTGGCGGTTTCTCTGCTGCACGGATTTCGTAACCCGGCGCATGAGCGCCGCGTGCGGGACATCATCCATCGGGAAGCACCCGATCTGGTCGTATGTATCTCCAGCGAGGTAATGCCGGAAATCGGCGAGTACGAGCGCACTTACACCACCGTCTGCAATGCGTACGTGCTGCCGATATT
>JAKZVH010000271.1:0-7652 GCA_047516145.1 Gammaproteobacteria bacterium | reverse complement strand
TGCCGGGCCCGCGGATTTCGCGGTGAGCGGGCTGCCGCTGGTGCTGTTTTCGCCGGGACGAAAGCTCCGCCTGCTGACCCGTGTGTTCGCCGCGCTCCGCCCGGAAGGGGCATTGCATCAGTTTACCTATGGCGGTCGTTGCCCGGTGGAGCGCACCGTTCTCTGCCGCCTGGGGCTTGAGGCCTCGCTCATGGGGTTCACGCCATTCAACGTGCCGCCGGCGTTCGTCTATCGGTTGCAACGGAGCTAAGGTTCAAGCTTGCGGACGCATGGTGCCATGGACTATCCAGATAAATTCGATTGCATCGTGGTGGGCGGCGGCCACGCCGGAACCGAGGCGGCCCTGGCGGCCGCGCGGGCGGGCGCGCAAACGCTGCTCGTGACCCACAATCTGGACAGCCTGGGCCAGATGAGCTGCAATCCGGCCATCGGCGGGATCGGCAAGGGTCATCTGGCACGGGAAGTGGATGCGCTTGGCGGCGCCATGGCCGTGGCGGCGGATCGAGCTGGCATTCACTTTCGCACGCTGAATGCCCGCAAGGGTCCGGCCGTGCGCGCGACCCGCGCGCAGGCGGATCGGGTGCTCTACCGGCAGGCGATTCGCCGGATGCTGGAGACCCAGCCGGGGCTCAGCCTGCTGCAACAGGGCGCGGACGATTTGCTGATTCAGGGCGGGCGCGTACAGGGCGTGATGACGCAGATGGGGCTGCGGATCAGCGCGCGAACCGTCGTGTTGACCGTGGGCACGTTCCTTGCGGGGCGCATCCACGTCGGCGCATCGAACCACGCCGGCGGCCGTGCGGGCGACCCCGCCGCCGTCACGCTGGCGGAGCGCCTGCGCGAGCTGGGCCTGAAGGTTGATCGCCTCAAGACCGGAACGCCGCCGCGGATCGACGGGCGCAGTATCGACTTCAGCCGGCTGGCCGAGCAACCGGGCGACGAACCCGCGCCGGTCTTTTCCTTCCTCGGGAAGCGGGCGGAACACCCCCGGCAGGTGTCGTGTCATATCACTCACACCACCGAGAGAACCAACGACATTATCCGCGCCAATCTGCATCGCTCACCCATGTTCAGCGGCGCGATCGAAGGCGCCGGGCCGAGATACTGTCCGTCGATCGAGGACAAGGTCGTGCGTTTCGCGGACAAGGATTCGCACCAGATCTTCGTGGAGCCGGAGGGACTCAACACCCACGAGGTGTACCCCAACGGCATTTCCACCAGCCTGCCCTTCGACGTGCAGCGGGCGTTCGTGCGCTCGATCGAGGGGTTCGAGAATGCACACATCACCCGTCCCGGCTATGCGATCGAATACGATTTCTTCGATCCGAGGGAACTGGAATCGAGTCTGCGCACCAAGGCCGTGGCGGGTCTGTATTTCGCCGGGCAGATCAATGGCACCACGGGTTACGAGGAGGCGGCCGCCCAGGGCATCGTCGCTGGCATCAATGCCGCGCGTGAGAGCCTGGACCTGCCGCCCTGGGCGCCGCGCCGCGACGAGGCGTACATTGGCGTATTGATCGACGATCTGGTCACCAACGGCACCCTGGAGCCGTACCGGATGTTCACGTCCCGCGCCGAATACCGGCTGTCCCTGCGGGAAGACAATGCCGACCTGCGGCTGACCCCCACGGGCCGGGAACTCGGGATCGTCGACGATAAACGCTGGCGCAGCTTCGAAACGAAGCAGCGCGCGGTTCGCTCGGAAACCGAGCGGTTGTCCGCGGTTGTCGTGCGCCCGCAAGACGTGCCGTCCGGAAGCCGCATCGGATCGCTGCGGCGGAATGCGCCAGCCCTCGAGCTCTTGCGGCGACCGGAGTGCCGGTACGATGACCTGGTCGCGCTGCCGCGGTTGGGCGCCGGCCCGGAAGCCGGGCAACTCAGCGACGAGATCTACGATCAGGTAGCCCGGCAGCTTGAGATTCAGGCTCGCTACCACGGCTATATCGAGCGCCAGTCACGGGAGATCCAGCGGCAGCGCGAGCACCAGAGCACGCCGCTGCCTGCCGGGCTCGACTATTCGGGTGTGCGCGGGTTGTCCAACGAAGTCAGGGAGAAGCTCGCTCGCGTGCGCCCCGCCAACATCGGCCAGGCGGCACGAATCTCCGGGGTCACGCCCGCGGCGGTATCGTTGCTCCTGATTTACCTGAAAAAGCGCGAGCACCGCAAGAGCGCATGAGCGCACACGGGAACAAACCCATGAGAACGAAATTCCGGATAGCGGCGACGCTCGCGGTAGCCTGCCTGGTGGGATGTGGGGGCGAACCGGAGCATACCGTGGCGGTGGGCGGCGCGAGTGGCGAGGAACTCGCCGAGAATCAGGTTCTGCGACGGGGAAACGGCGCGGAACCGGGATCCCTCGACCCCCACCGCACACAAGGCGTCCCCGGCTCCAACATCGGCCGCGACCTGTTCGAGGGACTCATGAGCGAGGCACCGGACGGGACCGTCATCGGCGGCGCGGCGAAGTCCTGGGAGGTCAGCGACGATGGCAAGATCTACCGCTTCTCGCTGCGCCCCGAGGCACGGTGGTCCAACGGCGATCCGGTCACCGCGGACGATTTCGTCTACAGCCTGCGCCGCAGCCTGGACCCGGCGACGCTGTCCCGCTACACCTTCATCCTGAATCCGATCGTGAACGCCGAGGCGGTGGCGGCGGGGCGGCTACCCACTTCCGAGGTGGGGGTCCGGGCGCTCGACACGTACACCCTGGAAATCCAACTGGAGAACGCCACGCCGTACTTCCTCGGACTACTGACCAATTCCGCCAGTTATCCGGTTCATCCGCCCAGCGTCGAAGCGCATGGCTATCAGTACGGCCGCCCGGGCAACCTGGTGTCCAACGGCGCCTACCGGCTCGACGAATGGGTGGTGCAGTCCCACGTGAAGCTGGTCCGCAATGCCCAGTACCGGGATAACGGGAATACGACGATCGACGAGGTCTGGTACTACCCCACCGAGGATCTGACGGCCGAACGCAGCCGATTTCGGGCCGGCGAACTGGATCTCTCCTACGCTATTCCCAAACGGCAAGTGGGCTGGATTCGCGAAAACCTACCCGATGAGTTGGTCATCTCGCCCTATCTGGGCGTCTACTACTTTGGTTTCAATACGACCCGTCCACCATTCGAGCACAGTCCGGAACTTCGCCGGGCACTGTCCCTGGCCGTGGATCGGGACATCATCACGGGACAGGTTACCAATGCCGGTGAGGTTTCTGCCTACGGCTGGGTTCCGCCGGTTCAGAACTACACGGGCCAGCAAATGCCCGAGGCTGCCTGGACCCAGGCAGAGCGGGTCGCGGAGGCGCGCCGGCTCTACGCCCTCGCCGGCTACTCGGAGGAGAATCCCCTGCGCACGCGGATCCTCTACAACACCCAGGAGGATCACAAGCGTATCGCCGTCGCCATCGCGTCCATGTGGAAACAAACCCTGGGTGTGGAGGTCGCGATTCTCAACCAGGAATGGAAGGTCTTCCTGGATACGCGCCAGCAGAAGATCGAGACGGAAATTTATCGGAGCGGGTGGATTGGCGACTATAACGATGCCTACACATTCGCGGAATTGTTCGCCTCTGGAGGTGGGCTCAACCATACTGGATACTCCAGTCCGGACTACGACCGACTGCTTCGGGAAGCCTCAGCGGAAGGCGATCTGAAACGCCGCGCGGAACTCCTCCAGCAGGCCGAGCGTGTATTGCTGGAGGACTTGCCGATCATGCCGCTCTATTTCTACGTCACCGCGCGCATGGTGAAACCCTGGGTGGGCGGCTATACCCCCAACATCATGGATCACCATAGATCCCGAAACTTCTATATTCTCAAGCACTAGTTCAACCGTCGCGGCCGGGGTCCTGGTAGGGCAATTGGGTAGGAAAGGACGAGTATAAGCGGGTGTTACGCTACGCGACCCGCCGCTTTCTCGGAGCGCTGCCGACGCTCTTCATCCTCATTGCGGCGGCCTTTTTCCTGATCCGCATGGCGCCGGGCGGCCCGTTCGATTCGGAAAGGGCGTTGCTGCCGGAGATCGAGACCAACCTCAGGGCGGCCTATCACCTGGATGAGCCGTTGTACCGGCAGTTCGGCCGTTATGCATGGGGTCTCCTGCACGCCGATTTCGGTCCGTCCTTCCAGTACCGTGACTTTTCGGTCACGGAGCTGATCATGACGGGGTTCCCGGTCTCGCTGAGGCTGGGGGGCAGCGCCATGGCGCTGGCGCTGCTGTTCGGAATCGCCGCGGGCAGCATCGCGGCGCTTCGTCAGAACAAGCGCACCGACTACGCGGTGATGTTCGTTTCCATGACCGGCATCTCCATCCCCAACTTCGTCATGGCCCCCATTCTGATACTGGTTTTCGCGGTCTATCTGGGCTGGTTGCCGGCGGGCGGACTCGGGGAGGGCTCGCCACGCAACATGGTCCTGCCGGTCATCGCGCTGGCGCTCCCCCAGATCGCCTATGTCTCCAGATTGACCCGGGGGAGCATGATCGAGGTGTTGCGCAGCAACTTCATCCGCACGGCCCGGGCCCAGGGTCTGCCCACCCGGACGATCATCCTCCGCCACGCGCTCAAACCGGCCCTGTTGCCCGTGGTTTCCTACCTGGGGCCCGCGACGGCCGCGGTCATCACCGGATCGGTGGTCATCGAGCAGATCTTCGGCATACCGGGGTTGGGGCGGTTCTTCGTCCAGGGGGCGCTGAACCGCGACTACACGCTCGTGATGGGCGTGGTGGTGTTCTATGGTGTGTTGATCATTGCCTTCAACCTGCTCGTTGACCTGGCCTATGCCTGGCTGGATCCCAAGGTGAAGTACTCGTGAGCGCCGCAGCCCTGGCCATCGCAGCCGAGGAGCCGGTAGCCGGCCGCAGCCTCTGGATCGACGCCTGGCGGACGCTGCGCAGAAACCGCGCCGCGGTGGTGTCGGGCATCATCGTCGGCGCCATGACCGTCCTGGTCATCGTCGGACCCTGGCTGAGTCCCTACAGCTATGACTTTACCGACTGGAGCAACATTTCCATCGGCCCGAGTCTCGATACCGGCCATCTGTTCGGAACCGATACCCTGGGACGGGATCTGTTCGTGAGGACACTGTATGGGGGGCGCATCTCGCTGATGGTGGGCATGTCGGCGACCCTGGTGAGCCTGGCGATCGGCATTGCCTACGGCGCCACGGCCGGCTATTTCGGCGGCCGGCTCGACAACTTGATGATGCGCGTAGTGGACATTCTCTACGCCCTGCCCTTCATGTTCTTCGTGATTCTGCTGATGGTCTTCTTCGGGCGGAACCTGCTGCTTATTTTCGTGGCCCTCGGCGCCGTCATCTGGCTGGATATGGCGCGAATCGTGCGCGGCCAGACCCTCAGCCTCAAGCACCGGGAGTTCGTGGAAGCGGCCCGGGCCCAGGGCGTGGGGACGTTCGCGGTGATCCGCCGGCACATCGTGCCCAACCTGCTTGGGATCGTGGCCGTGTACGTGACCCTCACCATACCGCAGGTGATTCTGATGGAGTCGTTTCTGAGTTTCCTCGGTCTCGGCGTGCAGGAACCCATGACCTCCTGGGGCGCCCTGGTCAAGGAAGGCTCCGACGAGATGCAAAGCTCGCCCTGGGTGCTGCTGTTTCCGGCCGTATTTCTCGCCGCCACGCTGTTCTGCTTCAATTTTCTCGGCGACGGCATGCGCGATGCGCTCGACCCGAAGGACCGGCAAGCGTGAGTCTGCTGGAGGTCCGCAACCTGGACGTGCGCTTTGCCACACCGGATGGCGAGGTGCACGCGGTGCGGGACCTCAGCTTCGATCTCGCCGCCGGCGAGACGCTGGGAATCGTCGGCGAATCGGGTTCGGGAAAGAGCCAGAGCGTGCTGAGCCTGATGGGGCTGCTGGCCGACAACGGCACCGCCCGCGGCTGCGCGCTGTTCAGCGGCCGGGATCTGCTCACGCTGCCCGCCGGCGAGTTGCGACGCGTGCGCGGGCGGCGCATCTCGATGATATTCCAGGATCCGATGACCTCGTTGAATCCGTACCTGACGATCGCGGAGCAGATGGGCCAGGTCGTCCGCGAGCACGACAAGACGTCGCGCCGGGAGGCCCGCGCCCGTTGCCAGGAGATGTTGGACGCCGTGCAGATTCCGGAAGCCGAGGCCCGGCTCGACTGCTATCCCCATGAGCTTTCCGGAGGGATGCGCCAGCGCGTCATGATCGCCGCGAGCCTGCTCCTGGACCCGGAAATCCTCATCGCCGACGAACCGACAACCGCCCTGGATGTGACGGTTCAGGCGCAGATCCTGGAACTGATGCGGGACCTCAATCGCCGCCTGGGGACCGCGATCGTGCTCATCACCCACGACCTGGGCGTGATTGCCGGCTTGTGCGAGCGGGTCCTGGTCATGCACGCAGGCGAACTCAAGGAGCGCGGTAACGTTCGGGACGTTTTCTACCGGCCCCAACATGCCTACACCAGGTCGTTGCTGAAGGCCGTGCCGAGGTTGGATGCGGAGCGGGTCGAGCGGTTGGCATCGACCGCGGATGCCCCCTCCGCCGGCGACGGCGTACCGCAGAGCGCACCGAGCGGTGTGCCGACGGAAGAGGCCTTGCTGAGCACCGACGGGCTCAAGGTCCACTTCCCGGTCCGCACCGGCGGCTGGCTCGGAAAAACGCGGCCGCTACGGGCCGTGGACGGGGTGGACCTGACGCTTCGGCCCGGGGAGACACTGGGTGTGGTCGGCGAGTCCGGCTGCGGCAAGTCGACCCTGGCCCGCGCCATTCTCAGGCTGGTGCCGGCCACGGCGGGGCAGGTTTGCCTCCTCGGACGCAACCTGGGGGATCTGGACAAGCGTTCCATCCGCGAAATGCGCCGCGATGCACAAATCATTTTCCAGGATCCGCTGGCGTCGCTTAACCCGAGGATGACGGTGGGCAACATCGTCAGCGAACCGCTTTGGACCCACTTTCCCAAACTCGACGCCGCCACGGTGAGAGCGCGCGTCGCCGCTGTCCTCAAGCGCGTGGGATTGAGCGGCCGGGAATTGAATCGCTATCCTCACGAGTTCTCCGGCGGGCAATGCCAGCGTATCGGCATCGCCAGGGCCCTGGTTCTCAAACCGAAACTGATTATCTGCGACGAGCCTGTGAGCGCGCTGGACGTCTCGATCCAGGCGCAGATCATCAATCTGCTCATGGACCTGCAGGCGGAATTCGGCCTGGCACTGGTCTTCATCGCCCACGACCTTGCGGTGGTGCGCCACATCAGCCACCGAATCATGGTCATGTACCTGGGGAACATCATGGAGGTGGCGTCCCGGACCGCGTTATACGACGCGCCCCGACATCCCTACACGCGGGCGCTCATCAGCGCCGTGCCGATTCCCGACCCGGACCTGGAGCGGGCGCGGGAAAGGGAGTTGCTGCCCGGCGATCTGCCGTCTCCCATGGACCCGCCTTCGGGCTGCCGATTCAGAACGCGATGCCGGTTCGCCGAGGCCCGCTGCGCGGCGGACGTCCCGCAACTCAGGCCATTGGCGGGAAGCTGGGTGGCCTGCCATCGGGCCGGTGAAGCGGCCCTGGGCTAGCCCGCATATTTCACCAATCTTCTGCTGCGGCCGCGGATCCGCTCGCGGTGACGGGCCGTACTCCCTCAAGCCGCTTCGACATAGTGTCAGCT
>JAKZVH010000270.1:0-2780 GCA_047516145.1 Gammaproteobacteria bacterium | reverse complement strand
GGGTGAACCGACCCCTGGATGGCATTACGCGCAAGGACGTGGAGGCGCGATTCAATCGCCTCACCGAGAAGCGCGGCTGGTCCACAGCCAACCAGACGATGTCCATGCTGCGTTCGATTTTCCGGCGCCCGTGCGTGGACTACGAGGGGTTGAAAAACCCGGTGGAGCTGTGGCTGGCTGGGGGTGGCAAATTCCACGGCAAGCGAAGGCGACGGATCTCCGCGCCCGGCGAAGTGTTGCCGCGCTGGCGGAGGGGCATCGAGGCGGTGAGGATGCCCGCGGTTGCGCGCGATGTCCTTTGGGTCGGGGTCTACACCGGCATGCGCCTGGGGGAGATCACGTCGCTCCGGTGGGAGCGGGTGGATTTGAAGCGCCGCATCCTGCGGGTGGACGAGACCAAGACCGGAGAAGTGCTGGAGTTGCCGATCACGCGGCAGCTGGCCGCGATCTTCGAGCGCCGGTGCGCCGATTGCGAGAACGCGGAAAACACTCCTGCCGGATGGGTGTTTCCCTCCCGGGCGAGCAAGTCAGGGCATGTGCTGGACGTGCAACGCTTCCATGCCGGGATCAGTCGGGCGGGAGGCACGAAGTTCTGGTTCCACGGCCTGCGCAACAGTTTCATATCCGTGGCCGAGCGGGAGTTGCTACTGCCGCGCTCGCTGACCAAGCGGCTGGTGAATCACGCGCGCTCCGATGACGTCACGGAGGGTTATGTGGCGGATTGGACGGTCGAGCAACTTCGCGGGCCCGCACAGCGGGTCGCGGACCGGATTGAGGCGTTGATGCACGCGGGCTGAGTGGCCCCGAAATCCGTCTCGCTCGCCGCGTTCGTCGTCGGCGACGAACGCATCGTCAAGGCCCATGACCATAGTACGTTACCGCCTCGAACGCTCCGTAAGCTTCCCCATATGTGACACAGGCTGAAGTTGGAGTTTTCGGGCAGGATAGCCCTGCGAGGAGACGCCGATGAAGAGAAGTCGATTCACTGAGACGCTGTTGTATCTCAGATTGTTCCGGCACGGATTTGTCGGATTATTTCGGTACGGCTGAGGCTGGATTTCTCACCGATTTTCTACCTACTATTTATCCGACAATTCAGATAGTCCAGTAAACTACTGATATATCTCACACAATAGAACTACTCTAGTCTCGCACGCGTTCTGATTCCCGCGACCCGTAATCAAACCGAAAGCGAGTTAATTCATATTCGAGCGTTCCGCCGCGTACTCGCCATCGGTAAGCGTTCCGTTCTGAGGGGATCAGTTCGGGTTGATCACGTTCCGAAAGAGTGCGGAGCCAAGACTTGGCGCGGCTCCAAAACCAATCGGTAAGCCAGCAAATGCCATCTATCCCCCCTTAACGGCACGCTTACCGCCATCGGTTTTCGTTCGGTTGTGCCGTGGATATTAGTAAGCGTTCTATATGCACGCCGCCCGGCGCACCAGGTCCGAGCGGGTTGCCGACGTGTTTGCTGCCACAGCGCCCGTTCATTGCGACCGCCCATCAGGACCATCACAGCCTGACCGAATAGTCATCATGACGACCATCACCCTTAAGACGTTCGATCGCGCATAACCGTTTGGCCCCCTGCTTCCGAGCCGCTACGCACCAGCCCTCATTGCGATTTGCGAATCCGATGCGAGCGAGCGTGTTGGCCAAACAGAATCATGTAGTCCAGGTCGTTCGGCGTGAGTGCAGGTTGTAGCTCGCCACCACTCGCCACGGCGGCGCTCAGCCTCATAGCGGCCAGATCGCCCCGGAGGATTCCTTCCCATCGCTGGCAATCGTCAAGGAATTCCCGTAGGAACGCCATCGGATTCTCCAGCGTCTGACCATCTCCAATGCTGGCTTTGCACAATCGCCAGTAGTTGTGAACAATCAGGTTCCTGTTCTTGACGAACGCTTCGAGATCGTCAACCGAGGGCCGCAACCGGGTTCCGTACGCCTTGGCGAGCAGACCGAGCGTGGCCCGAAGATCTGTCGCCCCGCAGGAAGCTCTCAGGCGTGAGATGACGGAATCTCCTGTCAGTCTCCTTCAATTCCGGTTCGCCGTGGGCAATTATGCCTTAGAGCAGGAATTCTATCCGCTGGGCCGCCAGGACCGCGGCTCCGATGGCCGCCCACTCCACCAGAACGTCGTCGTTGTCGTCAGAATCGCGCACCGAAATTCCCTTTATGTCGCGGTTGGAAACAAGCGGACTTCTTGCAGTCCGGTCCGGCTTCTTGGCCCGCCCTTCAGTTTACCCAGTGTCACGCTGTCGGCGTTGGACTTTTGCGCTCCGGCGCGCGCCGGTCAGACCTCGGATTACAGGGGATCCGAGCATTTTCCCCAGTCAACGCTCGAGCGTTTCCGAACCCGGTCAACGTCAAGCACGCCGGTGCGTCAAGGGTCGCGATCCGGCGAATTTCAGCCGGACCCGAACGTGGCTGCGCCCGCCCGTGGGCGGGCGTCGGCGTGAAGCAACCGCCACCGCCCGCCGATTCTCCGTTCGAGCTTGTCGATTTGCGTGTAGAACTCACGCACCGTCCCGGCCCTGTCCATGGCTGACGCTACTGCTCACCCACGACGGGCTGCCAACCGCCGGGGAGGCTAACGGTGGCCGGCGGTGGTGAACAGCGACGGCAGCGATGTGCCGCACGCCCCTTTGGCGCCAGCGCCCGCCACCGCCGAACCCTGCGTTCGCCTGACTCCACCCGGTTCCGCCAATACCCCAATCATTACCAGCGCGCCTGCCACCGCAGCTGAATGTCGGTCTCCATTTGGCCGGACATGTGCGCAC
>JAKZVH010000269.1:0-4977 GCA_047516145.1 Gammaproteobacteria bacterium | reverse complement strand
GAGCGGCGCCACCGGCTCACCGCGGGGAATGGGTTGCGTGGCGGCCGTGGCCTGGCGGGGTTCCTGGGGCACGGCTTTCTCGTCCATGCCGAGCAAGGGATCCCCCGTGGCCCGATCGAGAATGTAGATGTAACCGTTCTTGTTGACCTCGGCCACGGCCTTGCGCACCACGCCGCCGATCTCCACATCGAACAAGACCACCGGATTCGCCGCGTCGAAGTCCCAGAGATCGTGGCGGACCTGTTGAAAGTGCCAGCGGTATTCGCCCGTTTCCACGTCCACCGCGACGATGGAGACCGAGAATAGATTGTCGCCGGCACGCACCGCGCCGTTGAAGTCCGGACCGGGATTGCCGGTGGCGAAGTACAACAGTCCCAGTTCCGGGTCCACTGCCGGTGTCTGCCACACGGTCGCGCCGCCGTACCTCCAGACGTCGTTGTCGGCCGGCCAGGTATCGTGGCCGATCTCGCCCGGTCCCGGTACCGTATAGAAGGTCCAGACGAGGGATCCATCAGCCGAGTCGTAGGCCTTCACCCGCCCGCGGACACCGTATTCGGCGCCTGCAAATCCCGTGATCACAAGCCCGTCGTAGTACAGCGGAGCACTGGTGATGGTCAGGCCTTCCTGCCAGCGCTCGGCCTGGATTGACCAGGCGACCTCGCCGCTGTACCGGTCGAGCGCCACGAGCTTGCCGTCGAGTTGACCCACAAAGACCCTGCCCTCGCCGAATCCCACCCCGCGGCTGGTCCAGCCGCAGCAGATGGTAGAGATATCGGGGTCGAGATGAGCTTCGTAGCTCCACAGGATCTCGCCGCTGTCGATGTCGATGGCGAAGGTGTCGTCGGCGCCGGTGACGACATACAGCACGCCGTCGTGGACGATGGGCTCGGCTTCGCCGGAATACTGGGAGCCGACCCCGGAACCGCCAAGCCGGGTGCGCCATACACCCTTGAGCGCGTCGACGTTGTCGCGATTGATGGCCGTGAGCGGGGAGTAGCGACGGTTATAGAGATCGCCCCCGTTGGTCAGCCAGGATGTCGTGGGCAGGCCCGCAGGATCGGCGGTCGAGGGGGCTTCCTGCCCCTCGCACACCAACGCCCACGCCAACGGCACGGCGACCGGAAGCAAACGAATCAGAGCGCGCATCGGTAACGTTTGATTTCCTCGTCCGGACCCCGGATACAGTACCGGGTCATCACCCCGTGTCGTTCGATACTTTACTATACTCCCCGCCTTGAACTCTTGTGCCGATGGGTCATGTCGAGAAAATTTGCCGAGAAACAGCCAGGAACCGCCGTTCGCACCGTGAAGAATTGTCTGGCGATCGTGTTGGGCTCCCTGACCCTCGTTTACAGTCTGGGCACCGCACAGGTACCATACCTCGCCGCAAACTGGATCCGTGCCCCCGGGACGGAATTCGGCGAATGGGACTTTACCGAAGCCGACCCGCCGGTGACCGAGGTCACCGGCAAGGACTACGAAACCATGCTGGAAACACAACAATGAACGCAAATCGGATGCCCGTGAATCCGTCCAGGCGACATCTTCTGGAAGCCATCGCCCTCGCGGGGGCAGGCGGTTTGGCGGCCACGCTCAGCCCCGTCGCCGGTAACGCCCAGCAATCGCCGTCATCGGGCGCCCCGGACCGGCCCAGGCGCGTTCGCATGGGCGGATACTCGCCATCCACGACCAGTTTCAGCCGCGGCCTGACCCATATCGGCGAGCGGCTTCAGGCCGATTTTGGCGCGGACGTCGACTACCTCTACAACGTACTTGAGATCGGTTACGGCGGCGGCGATCTCAGATGGCTGGTAGATGCTGGGGTGCTGACGGCGGCCTACGCCACCATTGCCGACGTTCCGGAACTGGAATTGGCCGCCCTGCCCTTCCTGTTCGCCGATACCGCAGCGGCCCGAGCAGCCATGGACGGTCCGTTGGGGGCGTCGGCAACCGCGGGCCTTGAAGCGGCGAACAACTACCGCATCCTGGGCTATTTCGAGAACGGGTTTCGCCATGTGTCCAACAGCGTGCGCCCGGTGGAGTCGCTGGACGACTTGCGGGGCCTCAGGATTCGCGTGCTCGGCGCGCAGCGCAGAACCTTTGAACTACTCGGTGCCGACGCCCGGGCCATCGACCTTGTGGCGGCCATCGAAGGTATACGCTCCGGCACGCTGGATGGCCAGGAGAACCCCTTTGCCAACACGGTGACCTATAACATTTACCCGTTCCAGCGCTACCACACCGCCACGTTTCACTCCTACCTGTCCCGCCCGATCTTCATCCACCGACCCACGTTCGACGCCTGGCCCGAGGCCATGCGGGAGGCCGCGCGCGCCGCCGCGCGCGAAGCGGTAGCCCTGCAACGGGAACGGCATGACGCGGAGGAACTGCAAGCCCAGACGGTGATTCAGGAGGCGGGAGGGGAAATCGTGACACTCTCGGCCGCCGCGCGCGCGGCGTTCGTGGCGGCGGTGGAACCGCTCTACGTCGAAGCCCGCCGCCGCTATCCGCCAGAACTGTTGGCCATGGTCGGGCTCTGATTTCGCTGCGGAACGCCGCTAACCCGTTAATCTGGATTTCGGGAAACGAGGCGATCAATCCGCCGCCAGGTAGCCCAGGGCGGATTCCGGGTCGCAGCTATGGGGCAACCGGGTGATGTGCGGCGAATGCTGCCATTCGTAGGTATGCGATACCGCAGCGATCAGGTACTCCGGGTCTTCGAGCGTAAAGTCGATCGCGATTCGGGTCCTGTCGTCGTTCAGCCGGAATCGCTCCACCAGATGCTTCCGGCTGCCGGAGGGACCTCCACCGTTTCCTACGGGGTGGTACTTGAAGTGGCGGGTGTCGATGACCAGCGTGTCACCCTCCCAGCGGCCGATCGAGTGACCGGTATAGGACTGCTCTTCCTCCGGGATCGATTCCGGGTGACCACGCCCATCCATGTAAATCATTCGAGGCTCGGCATCGTCTTCACCGTGAATCAGGATCAGGTCGTCGGAGACGAATTCGATTTCGTATACATGGGCGCGTCCCAGACGCTGGGGTATCGCCATGTCAATGCATAGGGTATTCGGCGGCAACCCGGTCTGCTGCGCGCGCGCGCTCCGGGCGTTCTCGTTGGCGAGTGGCATCAGTTTTGCGAAGAACTGCGGAAAAGCCTGGATGGGCAACCAAACCCCTTCAAGACTTTCCGCGGCAACCACGTTGTCCCGGCCGCGCTCATCTTCCTCGTTGGGTATCGCCAGTACAGTCCCGTCGGCTTTCTCGATACTCAGGAGGCGGGCGTAGCGGCGTGTTGGGTCTTTCGCCGGTTGCGCACGCACTGTGACGACATCGCCGGGTTGGAACGAATCGTCACGCCAGCCGTTTCGAAACAGGTCATTGCGGGTCTCGCCTTCGATCCTCCAGCTCTCAACCTGACCGTCCCCCAGCGGTACGTCGACGAACAGATACGTGTGCGGATTGCGAAACTGGAATTCCATCACCGTGCCGCGGACAAAGGCTTCCGACTCTAGATCGAATGCTACAAAACTGTGATGGGCCACCAGCGGCTGCGCCGCCAGAAAGGTCGATAGAAGCACCGTGCGGTTCATCTTTAGCATGGCCTACTCCGTGTGAGTTCAGGCAAACGAGATGCCGTGATTCCTGAATGGAAGCGAACGCAGCCTCCTGCCGGTACCGGCAAGAATCGTATTCGCCAGTGCGGGCGGCGCCGGCGGCGCGCCACACTCCCCTGCGCTGCCCGGCGTGTCGGGCTCCGGGTCGATCTGATGGTCCTGGCCATTCACTGTCAATGTAATCACTTCAAGCCCTGCCTATGCCGAAACAGAGTACACGCGATCATTCAAGTTCTAACAGACAATCGAAACGATACAAGCTAATTCCCGTGGTGACAAAAACGCGCTGTGCGGGAGTCTTGATCGGACTCGGACTCTCCCGAGGCATGAACTTTCCGATCTACGCCGTGCCGTTTTTGCTTGCCACGCTGGCCATGGTTTCACTGAAGTCCAGACGACTGGCCGGATTGGGTAAAATCCCTGCAGGATAGGGCACGACTCGACCGAACTTCGATCACCGCGGCACAACCATTGACGGATACGGCCTACCACAAGATTCGCACAGAGCGGGCACCCGCGCCTTCGGGCTGCCCGGTTGATCGTTCATTCTCGCCATTCGCGCCTGAGTACGTCGCGGACCCCTACGCGGAACTGGCCAAGCGCCGCGAATACTCGCCCATTTTCTATTCCGAAGAACTGGGCTACCTGGTCGTCACGCGCATGAAGGACGTGGCCGCAGTCTTCACCAACCCGGACATCTACTCCTCGGAAAACGTCCAGGACCCCGTGCTGCCGATCTGCGATGCCGCCGCGGCCGTGCTTTCCGCCTCGGACTACAACCCCATTGCCGTGATGTCGAATCGGGCCCGGCCCGACCATACGCGAATCCGCAAGTACACCCAGGCCGGTTTCTCGGGGCGGCGTATCCGGGCGCTGTCACCCTACGTTCGCGAACGGTGCGAGACTCTCGTGGAAGGGATGCTCCGCGCTCGTGCGCCGAGCGAGTTCGTCGCCATGATCGGTCACCCCCTGCCGGGTGAGACGATCTTCCGCCTGCTCGGCTTCCCGCGCGAGGACGACCCGCAACTCCAGCAGTGGACGACGAACCGGCTGGCATTTACGTGGGGCAAGGCAACGGAAGAGGAACAGGTCGATATTGCCACCAAGATGCTGGCCTATTGGCGGTACTGCGTTGCGTTTGTAAAACACCGCCATCAAGAGCCGGCCGACGACTTCACGTCGGAATTGCTCGCCGGCCATAATGCGGACCCGGATGATCTCAGCTACCGGGAAGTCGAATCCGTCGTCTACGGCCTGTCGTTCGCAGGCCACGAGATCGTCAGCAATTTCCTCGGCAACACGCTGATCTGCCTGCTGTCGAGGCGCGAGAATTGGGAGGCGATCCGCGCCGACCACGCAT
>JAKZVH010000268.1:0-12257 GCA_047516145.1 Gammaproteobacteria bacterium | reverse complement strand
ACAAGCGGCCGAGCGATTACGTCCGGGAGAACATGATCATCACCACCAGCGGCATGGGTTGGGACCCGGTACTGCTGTTCAGCCACTCCGTGCTGGGCGCCGAGAACATCATGTTCGCGGTGGACTATCCGTTCGGTGACTATGCCCGCGACACGGCCTGGTTCGATGCGGTAGATCTACCCGAGGCCGACAAGCGGCTGATCTACAGTGGCAACGCAGAGCGAGTTTATTCCCTGGGTTGAATCCGCGTAGCTCACCTGCAGGAACGTCGCGAGACTGTGCGCCGGCGGTTCTTGCGAGTATCCATGTTGTAAAGTCGATACTTGTCGCCCATTTCGGCGCGATCCATCGACGAGACGAGCACTGGTGAAAGATACGGGCTAAAACCGGAACGTTCGGCTGTATTTGACGGCGAACTCGGATTGCCTGGAATCGAGGCGGGAAAACGCCGCCAGGGCATTGAAATCATGATTCAAGACGACGTAGAGGTCTTCCCCCGCGCGCGGATTCCACCGCAGCCGGCTGTTGATGCCGGCGCTCTGGGACTGGTTGTCGTACTGAACCAGATTGACCCAGGACCACCTGACATTGAACGCCAGATTGGCGCGTAACTGGATTAGGCGCGTCGTGAAATCACCCTCCGGGAGTTCGACGTCGTTGTATTGGAAGTTCGCACCCGCGTACCAGCGGCTGCTCGGCCGCCAGTCGATACCCCCGTCCACCTGAATCCTTGTCCCGCCGTAGAAGCCGCCGTCGCGGTAGGAGAAGGACGGTGCCAGCACCCGCTCGCCCGCTAATTCCAGGTCGATGGAGTAGCCCGAAAATTCGTAGTCGCCCGCGGGGATAATGACACCGTCCGAGACCTCGAAGGGCTCCAACAATACCTCCCGCTCTTGTCGGAGCAGGACGCTGTACTGATCCCCGCGATGGTTCTCGATGCGCACGGGCCGAAGCCAGATATTTGCCGTTTCCACCTGCCCCGTCGTGTAACTTCTGTACTCCTGGAGCGAAATGAAGGTCTGGACGTTTCGAATCCACGGATGCCCGCGCGGCCGGTACCGGTTACCACCCCATAGCCGCGTGTGCTCGATGTCAGAACGATTGACGAAACCCAGCGCGGGATCGAAGTTGCTCTGGATGACATCGTATTCGAGTTTGCCGAACAGGCCCTCGCTGGCGGGAAGCGTAAAGTCGAACCCCCAGCTGGATTGGTCGGAATCGATGCCCTGGGTGTCCGATTGCTGGTACCAGAGCGTACCCGCAATCGTTCGGCCGGAAGGCAAGCTCGTATTGCGGTAGCGGAAATCGGCACCGACCAGGGAATTGTCGTCGTTGGAACGGGGATTGCCGTCGGTAAGAATCATTCCCACACTGGATTCCTCGAGGACATTGGCGGTGACACGACCGACGAAGAGACTGCTATCGTCGATGAAACCTGCCCTGCCCTCGTAGCCATCCTGGTTGACGCCCAGCACGCCCACGTTAAGGCGGCCGACACGCCCGGTCAGTTTTGCGCCGGCATCGATATCCACGGCTTGGCCGCGATCGCTCAAGCCTATGCGGCGGGAGAAGAACGGGATTCCGTTACGCCCGCGGTTACCCTGGGTCTCCGGGCCAAAGGAGAAGATATCCACATCCTGCAAAAAGAAGTCGCGCTTCTCCGGAAAGAACGTTGAGAATCGAGTCAGATTGACCTGCCGGTCATCCACTTCAGTCGCCGAAAAGTCGGTATTGAACGTCAGAACGCCCGTCAACGACGGCGTGAAGTTGTAGAACACATCCACGGACGGGTCCGCCTGGGTCGCCTGATCGGCCGTGACGAAGTTCCGGTTGCTGGCAAGGCTGATCGACGGGATAACGTCCAGACCCTTGCCCTGCTGGAGCCCGGAAAAGCCGCTCAGGACGCCCGCTGACCCCGGATTGATGCTGCGGTCGTAGGACGTCCACGCCATCCGTTCCTGCTTGCGCGGTATGGCGCGGGCAACAGTGAATCCCCAATCGGAATTCTGCGGATCGAAATTGAGGGTCTTGAACGGAATGGCGATCTCGCCCGTCCAACCCTGTTCGTCAACCACCGCTTCGGCATACCAGATTCCGTCCCAGTCCTCGTTGACTCTGGTGGCGCCGTCAAATATGCCATCGCGGCGAACCCCGTTGGGGTTGAGCTGGAACTTGTATCCAGTCCGCATGTTGTTGAACGGATCAATCACCACTTCGATCCGGTCGTCGACTCCCACGGATTGCCCCTGGATCATCTGCCGAGCCGAGATTTCCGAGGGTTCGCTATCCAGCAGACGCGCGCCGATGAAAAGGTAATCGTCATCGTAGAGAACGTAGAAAATCGAGCCCTCAGTGGGTTCGCCGTGATCCAGTGGTTCGTACTGGTGCAAGTCCCGAATGACCGCCGCGTCGCGCCAGACCGGATCGTCCAGCAAGCCGTCCAGGCGTGGTGGCGACGTGGTCCGAACGATTTCGGTCATCTTTCGGCCCGACTGTTCCTGCGCCAATGACGCACCACAGACCAGGGCGAGGCAGATCGCCGGCACACCAGCACGGGCATGTGATTCAAGCATCAAGGTTTGCGATCTCCATGCGAACCCGTCGCACCCAATGCGACGTTATCGGTTGCCGACTTTGCCGGGCTCGACTCGGCCCAAAATTCCAGCGCACCCGTGGACAGAGTCGGGCGCGTCCCCCCCGAGAACCCGCCGAAGATACACCAGGACGAACGCATGCACTCTGAAGAAATGTTAATGCTTCAATCGATAAGCCCGGCCGGCGTCCAGCGGTGCGGCATTCTGTCTATCGGGCTTTCAGACCCATCAACGGCGCTTCCCCATCGACTTCGCCGTGCTGCAGCGCCGGCTCCTCGCCGGGGGACCAGGCCGGGACGGAGAATCTCACCCTGCGCCGGACCCGCGGGCCCTCCGGTCCAGGCTCGGTCACCGGTTCGTCTACCGTGACGAACTCCGCATCGGCGCCATCGCGCGCAAATCGAACCAGGAAATAACCGCTACCGTCGGTATCCGCGTACCCGAGATGCGGGTTGACCGTGTCGCCACTCGCCCGTTCCGCTGCCAGATCGGCGTCTCCCGTCTCAGCGAGCCGCGCCGCGGCATCGGCGCCGAAGAGCAACCAGGCATTGAGCGCCGGCATCATGACCTGCTCGTAGCCGAACCCTGAACCGTCGAAGTGCACCAATGCGTTCAATTCCGGGTCGGACCGGGTTCCATTGTGCTGATTCTTGATTCGCGGACCCGAACTGATGGCGGAACCGACGAGTTCCGCGAGCACGGCCCGGGGCGTTTCGGCATCGAAGTCGTCGTACACCACGCCGGCAAAGTGCGCATGCCTGTCCCCGGTCACCGAGACCAGGTTGCTGAGGCCCTGCTCGGCGATATGTCCCATGAGCTCCCGACGCTCGACGGGATAACCATCCCAGGTGTCGGTCCACCACAAATCATCGTGGTTGCCGTACTCGCGAAAGCGCATGTCGAAGCCAAAGCGCATCAGCGGCACGTTGTTGCAGAGCACTTTCCACCTGGCCTCACTTGCGCTCAACGATTCCTTCAACCAGGCCTTTTGGTCTGCCCCGAGGAGAGAACCGGTGGGCATGTCCTTGCGTCCGTTCGGCATTTCCACGCCCGCAACGTTTACAGTCTCCGGAGGACTGCCGCCGTTGGCCGCGCGCCCGGCGTTCTGCACCTCGACCAGTGCCGCCGGTACCGGGGCGCTGGCCATGAACTCGCCACCGGGCAGGTCGACGTCCACACCGCGCGGCGCACGGTAGCTGCGCCCGTCGACGAGAAACAGTTCCGCCATCCGCCCCCAGCGAAGACTTCGGTAGATCGACAGACTCCCGATCGCACCCAGGTTGTTCGGCTCGCGGCTCAAGTAATGGTCGTCAAAGTTGTCCAGTTCGACGTCATCCACTTGCACCGGAGCAAAATCCCGCGCGGGATTGTCCGTGGAACCGTTGCGGTCGAGCGCAGCCGGGATGTATTCGAACCAGGCCTGGTTACAGGCCACCTTGCGCCGTTGCGACGGGCCGGCCGCATGGTAGCTTTGCCAGGCGTCGTTATGGAACTCGTGATCGTCCCAGATGCTGACAAAGGGGTATGCTGCTCGAGCATCCTGCAGGTCCGGGTCCAGCAGGTATAGCTTGTACAGCTCGCGGTAGTCGTCCAGGGTTTCCGCAACGAGTTGGTTTCCAGCTTCTCCGGCCGGGCCCTTGGACGGTAACGAAGGCACCCTGCGGAACGACCCGTCGCGGTTGCGCAGTTCGACCTCGCGGAGATTGAGATCCATGAGCGGGCCGCGGTTGCCGGCCTCGTAGATGAAGTCCCCCACGTGGATGACCACGTCGAGCTTGCGTTCCTCCGGCGCCTGTTCATCATCGAGCAACAACCGCCGGTAGGCGCTGAAGAGTCCTTCTTCGTAGTGTTGGCAGGAACACACGGCCGCGTTCAACGGGCGTTCCGCATCCTCGGCCGGCGCCGTCCGGGTCCGACCCGTGCGGCTCGCACTGCCATCGGGCGCCAGGAACCGGTAGTGGTAGCGGCTGTCGGGTTGGAGACCCGCCGCAAAGCAGCGCACGGTGAAGTCAAAGTCGCGCACGGCGACGATGTTCTCCTGGAGAATCACTTCGTCAAAAGCCGCGTCCCGAGCGATCTGCACCTGGAGCTCGACGCTGTCCGGATCGTCTTCCGCGGCAACCACCCGGGTCCACAGTACGACGGCGTCCGGTTGCGGGTCGGCCGAAGCGACACCCTGGGGAAAACCGAATCGACCCGACGCGGATGTCGGCCGGGAACAGCCGGGCAGCGCGGTCATCGACGCCATCGCCACAAAGCATCCCGCCGAGCCGGCAAATGACGCCAGAAACTCGCGGCGTGAAACCCTCGTCGCAGAATCCATTGCTCCCCCGGAAAGCCTGATCCAAGAGATCAGGCGCGTGTGACCCGTTGCGATTATATCGCCTCCCGAGAGGGTACTTCAGGAGTAAGCGAGCAACGAATTTGCCGTCAGGCCGTCAAGGATTCAGAATGTGCGGCAGCGACGTCGCACGGGAGCTGTCGCCCGCCACCACAGATCAACAGGTGAATCGACGATGAAACAGTTTTGCGAGCAAGCCGTAACGATCCTTGCGTGCTGCGCGATGGCGCAGATCGCGCACGGCCAGGGCATGGGGGGAGGCGAACCGGAGCGCGAGATCACCAACGTGACCGGCGATCTGTACCGCTTCAGACAGACTCGGCACATCGGCATGTTCCTGGTGACGCCGGAAGGCATCATCGTCGTGGATCCCACCAACTCGGCGCTTGCCGGTTGGCTCAAGGGGCAGCTCGACGAGCGTTTCGGCCTGCCGGTGAAATACGTCATCTACAGTCACAGCCACAACGATCACGCCAGCGGCGGCGAGGTATTCGCAGATACCGCGACCTTCATCGGCCACGAGAACATGCGCAAGAATCTCCAGCGCCCGCCGGAGGACGCGCCGCTGCTCCCCCGCGAACAACTCTGGGACGCGAATGGAGACGGCCTGATCCAGGAAAACGAGACTGAGGGCACGATGTACGGCGGCGCCAACTTCGCCAGCCGCGATACCGACGGCGACGGCGCCCTCAACCGCGCGGAAATCTGGGCGGTGCGCCTGGGTGGGGAGCAAGTTCCCCCCGACATCTACTATTCGGAACGGGCGTCGGTGCGTTTGGGCGGCAAGACCGTTGAACTGCACTACACCGGCCTCAACCACAGCGATGACATGACCGTGGTGCTCTTCCCCGACGAACGTACCATCTATACGGTGGACTTCCTCACGCCGAATCGACCGCCCCGCACCGAACTTGACGGGGGTTTTTTACCGGCATGGGTGGAATCGCTCAGGCGCGTGGAGCAATTGGACTTCGACATCATCTCACCGGGACACGAATCGCCGGGCACCAAGGCCCATGTCACCGAGCAGCGCGAATACCTTGAGGAACTGGTGGCGGCCGTTCAGGCAGGAATCGATGAGGGGCGGACGAAGGAAGAACTGGTCGAGACGATCCTGATGGAGGATTACGATCATCTCATCGAATACGATTTCTCCCGGGCCGACAACGTTGCCGGCGCCTATGAAATCCTCATTTCCAGCGAGTGACCAGTAGCGCGGATCGCTCACCGATCCACAGTGGCTA
Source organism: Gammaproteobacteria bacterium (assembly GCA_047516145.1). Lineage (GTDB taxonomy): Bacteria > Pseudomonadota > Gammaproteobacteria > Steroidobacterales > Rariloculaceae > UBA6522. The sequence goes on along the minus strand of JAKZVH010000268.1, from coordinate 6,078 downwards.
GCGCCAGGTGACGCTGCCTTGGGGCGGTCCGGGCGTCGGGACAAGCGGTACGCTTTCTGGCAAAATCCAGGGCCAATTCCAGTTCGGAGTCTCCGCCCTGCTGCGACTTACCTTGATGCTGTCGATCCTGCTCTTCTCCGGCTCCGCACTGGCACAGCGGTGGGTGCAATTCACCAGCGACGAGGACGCCTTTCGCATGATGGCGCCCGGGGAATTCGATATCCAGGTCGTCGATTTCGAGTCGGAGTACGGCATCATCGTGCCCGCACGGATCTACTCGCACGAGAACGACGGCGGCAGTTACACGGTGACCGTGGTGGATTACCGCGATGCGCAGCGGCTTCATGAGGTGCGGATCAAGGAACTCAACGATGTCTACCTCCCGGTCTATGGCGAGGTGGATGTGCGCGCCTCCATCGCCTTTGCGGCAAGGAAGATCCGCGACCGGGCGGAATCCGTCGAATACGATGCCTACCACTACATCGCCCGCGTCGACGGGCACCAGCTCCACACGACCAATCCCGACGGGACCCGTACCTTTGCGGCCATCTACCTGCATCGGAGCAAGCTGTACGCGATCGAGGCAACCGTCAGCCCCGGCACGCCCACCGGCGGCATGTTCCAGCAGTCGTTCGAGTTCGTCCAGGAGAATGGCGAACGCATCTGGTACAACAACTTCCGCGACGTCTACAAGATCCTGGATCGCGACCCAAATCGCTAGGCCGCACGGTCGCTACATTATTTAGTCATGACATTGGATACACGTTACGTACGAGTTCTCAGGGAGCTGTTCATGCAAACACCGACGCAAACCTCGCAACGGCCGCGCGTAGCGCGCGCCGTATTCGGACTGGGCGTTGCGATCGTCACGGCTCATGCCATCGCCTTGAAGGCCTGGGCGCACCACTCACACGGCAACTATCGAATGACCGAGTACACCGAGTTGGACGGGACGGTCATCGACGTCTATTGGATCAATCCCCACGCGTGGATTTACATGGAAGTGGTGGGTGATGACGGGAGCACATCCACCTGGGCCATGGAAGCCGCGGGCGCCACGACGCTTGCCAGGGGCGGTATCGCCGAGGATGAACTCAATGCAGGGGACGAGATTCACGTCAAATGTCATCCGCTCCGTGATGGCTCCGACGGCTGCCTGCTCGGCTTCATTACCACAGCGGATGGCACCGTGAAAGAATGGGACTAGCAGCCTGTCGGACTTGCGGTTGTTTAGAGTGGATCATGGGCTTATGTAACCCCAGCGCCCGGCATCCACTGCCGGGAACCTTGTCCAGGCCCCGCAGCAAAAACCGCCGAAATCCCATCGATTCTTTCACGATCCCGAACACCGGTTCCACCGTCTGCTTGCGCAAGCGGTAGTGCGCCCGGCTCCCGTCCTCGGCCATCTTCGCTTTCATGCGTCTCAGCCAGTCCGGCTTGGGTTCTGAAATATTCGGGCTAGCGAACGGATCAGAACCCGACCGGATACTCCACTCCCGCAAGTTCCAGCACGGCAGGTGCAATATCGCTGACCATCACGACGCTGTGACTGATGGCCTCTCCGCCCACGATGCCCGTGCCGCTGACAATCGCCGGTACTTCGCCGGCAGTCCATACCTCATGTGCCGTACCCCCATGATTTCTGTCAGGTTGCCCCAACCGACCGCAGTCGGCTAACCGGGTCCTGGCGCCGCGGGCAAAATTGGGGAATTCAGCCGGTGTTCAACAGTCCGTTTCGCAGGGAAGCCCTCGCCAACAGGAATCAGCGCCAGCAACTTGACCATCTCCTCAGGGTCACGGCGCCTCACGAACGCATCATCCTGGCCAGCATCGGCGTGGCGCTGCTGGCGCTAGCCGCCTGGGCCGTTTTCGGCCGCATACCCACTGGCGTGACCGTCGACGGCATATTGGTGGAGTCGGGCGTCCGCCACGAAATCGCTTCCCTGGAGCCCGGTCAACTCCTGGAGTACCTGGTCGGTCCCGGCGACCGCGTCGACGCCGGCAGCCCGATCGCTCGGCAGAGCCTGCCGGAACTGGAACGCGAGATTACTGCCTTGCGTGAGCGAATCGATCTCCTTGAGACGGAAGTGGCACAGGCCGGAGCGAACACTGCAGTTTCGCCCCTGGCTGGCGTCCGCTCGTGAATCCATTCTGCAGATGGAGGCGCGGCGCACGGTACGGGAATTGCTCGTCAGTCACGCGGATGGAGAGATCATGGCCCTTTGGGCCGCTCCAGGACAGTTCCTGACCGTAGGCACCCGCGTTGCGCAGATTCGCGAAGGCGAACGCGAGTCGCTGAAGGCGATCGTTCGAGTCGCGCCACGCGTGGCGCAGCGCATCGAGCCAGGTATGCGGGCTTCCGTCGAAATCGCCATGCCGGGCGAAGCGACGCGCGTGATGAACGGAGAGGTTGCCCTGATGACCGAGGAACCCTCGGGCAACTCGGATTCGAATTGCCGTTGCATGCGCGGCGGCCTGGCGCCGATCTGGGCGTCTCGGTGGTCGGCGGAACGGGGCCGGCGGCGTTCTTCGAACAGAGCGCTGCGTCCAGAAGCACGGATTCGTACGCGGCCGGCATCGCGCACCTGTTGGCCGAAACAGCGGCCCGGGAATCTCCTTTGCGCCGAATCATCGGGCGAAAGCTGATGCTTGAATTCGACGTGGACGCGGCGCCGGGCGACGCACGCCCGGACCCGGGCATTTTCCTGCGGCCCGGCGAACAGCCGATCTTCGGCGGCGAGGGCAGCCGGGGAATCGAGGATATCGGCATCGTTCTTGACGCGCTGGTTTGCGCGGCCGGGTGGCATCCGGATCCCGCCGAGGTCCGGCAGTCCGAGCGAATTTACCTGGCGCTGGAACCGGACACGAAAATCGAATCCTTCGGGGCCTTTCCATCACGAAAAAGGGCGCTGCGGCTTGCCGTGACGGGGTTCAGCACCGCAAGCGGCCTGATGGCGTTTCTCAAGCGCACCGGCTGGTCCGGTCCGCATGCCCTGGCCGCCGACATGCTTTCGCGCTTCGAGGAACGCGGCGCCTTCGTCAACCTGTGAGCCAACCTGGACGTGCTACCCGAGGGGATCGGCCCGACGCTGGGGCTGGGCATCCTCGCCAAAAAACGGGAGCCGAAAGACCCGCGTTATTGGGTGGACAAGCCCGGCCAATGGACCGCGTTCGTGGACACCCTGCGCGAGGAAGGGCTTGCGGTACCGGAGAAACTTGCCGCGCTCACCGACTGGTCGCAAGGGCCAACCACGCTGTTCGGCAAGTCCGGTCCGTTCGTACTCATGCGAGGCATTCACCACGTCAAACTGGTGCTGACCGGAGACGGCTTCAAGCAGGTCAAGGCTTACGTATTCACGCTGTTACAGGGTTCGATGCCCGCCCACCTGACGTCAGACCGGTAGGTTCGCGGGCGCCGGCACGGTCCCGGCGCTCGCGCGCAGCCAGCCCACCGCCATGCGCGGAGGCTGCCTACTGGTCCGGTCGCTCGGGCCGGATACAGCGCTCCAGAGCCTCGATACAGAACGCGGTGGCCAACGCTTCCGACGCGAACCCCATCAGGGGGACATCCCACGCGAGCTGCTCCGGCCAACTTCCATCCTCGCGCTGCGTGTCCACGAACCGCGCGATATGGTGTTGTGTTTGTCCGCTTTTCAGGCTGCCGATCATGTCCAGCGCCGACACGGCCTGGGCGGTCAGCAGGATGTCGCCGAAGTCTCCTCCTGCGCCCCGGTAGCCCATGATGCGGTCCGCCAGCACCGGCCGCAGTTGCGCGAAGGCGGGGCGGGCGCAAATGGCCCTGGCCCGCGCGGCGCCGCAGCGCTCCAGGGCAAGCGCACCAAGCGCGGAGGTGAAAGGAGTTGTTTCAAAGTGCCGAGGACCGTCGGGTTTGTAGAGCATGTACCGGATGGCGTGCCAGGATCCGTCCTTGTCCACAGCTGTTTCCAGAAACTCGAGGCCGCGCCGGATTGCAGCCCTGCCCGCCTCCGCAAGTGCCTCAAGCGTCGCGATCCTGTTCCGGGTCGCAGCGGAGGCCGGCTTCTCGACGGGAGGACGCGCCGGCGGCGCGGGACGGTGCAACACCTTGCGCAAATATTCCAGTGACGTGTCGCCGGTCATCGCCGCCTTCCTGTCAGCGTCGCTGAAACGGCTCTTCGCTGGAAGCACCAGGTGGGCGACGTTATCGGTCTCTTCGTGTACTTCAACAGCATGGCCTTGCGGAAGGACCACGCCGAATTCCTGCTTGATTGCCGCCTTCGGGTTCTCCAGCAGGCGCGCGCGAAACGCGCTGTTGTCCTCGGCTTTGGCGACAAAATAGTCTCGCATTTCAATCGCGGTCTTCATTCGTCCACCACCCGATCCATGATTCAGTAGTTGTAGCTGAAGTTAAACTCCACGAAACTGTCTTGCCTGCCGTCGTAGGTGATGTCCCGCGGATCCACCGTTACGTTGGCGATCAGTTCCAGGCGCATCGACCAATTATTCGACAGGCGCCGCCTCAGTTCCACGCTCAGTGCACGGTAATTGCGGCTAACGTCGCCCAGAAGACCCGCCGCGATCTCGGTGCTAGCCACGTCGTTCAAGGCGAAGAATGCGCCCACGAAGACGTCATTGGCCCACGCGCTGGTCGCCCACCGGCCGCGGCTGTCGTCGTGCCATTCGGCGAACAGCGTCAGGTCGGCTACGGATCCGAACACACCGTAAAGGGTGCGCTCCCCGCCAAGGATGACCGCACGGTAGTCCTCTTCCCGGCCGAGCAGATTACTCGCGCCGCTGCGGTGAATCGCTTCCAGCTTGTACAGCCAGGACCCGACCGTGAGCTGGGCGTCCAGGCCGAATTGCCGGATCTGTTCGTAATAGGGAATAAGCGGGGCACTATCGTCCGGGATCTGGCCGGGGTCGACTACCGGAACGAAAAAGGGCTCTCGATTCGTGCCCGCGAAAGCGCTCAGGCCGAAATCCATGAGCCCCACGCTGTTGCTGTAGCGCGCCGCTACGTCCAGGTGGCGCTCTTCATCGGCGTCCTCGTACAGTGCATCATCCAGGATCAACCGGCCCGCACGAAGGCGGCCAGAGGGCCCCGCAAAGGTACGCTGGCGGTGATAGGGCAGCGCCAGCAACTCCGCCACGCCCCAATCGCCGCTGAGCGTCACATGCGCCATGGGCTGCCCCAGCTTGGCTTCCTCCCTGGGGTGCTCGATGAGATCGAACTGGTTAACGATATCCACGAGGTTGTGCAACTCTGCAACGCCCCAGAACACCCGGTCCACGCCCAGCCGAAGTTCCCAGAAGTTTGCGCCCCAGTCTCCGTACGCCAGCAGGAAGGCCTCGCGCAGGTCGGCGTGGGTGCGCTGCGAGTCGGCGCTGTCGTAGCGTGCGAACGGTGTGAGCGTAAAGCTTACCCCTCCGGCGCTTTCCGAATAGAGCGTCGGCTCGGCGACTACTCCGCTGGCATGCTCGCGCTGGCCGGCGAATGCCGGCGACTCGGGATACCAACGGCTCTGAAGACTCAGGGTGCCCGAAAAGTCGACTGTTTGCGCTCTCGCCCCAGCTCCCGGCGCCAGCGCCAGGAATAGCAGGTCGGCGAGAAACGCAAACCCGATGATCATTGCAGTCAGGAGCCCGACCTGCGCAGTAGGGATGAGCGGGGAAAACAGCAGTATCAGGAAACCGGCGACCAGCACGACCGTGGTCGTAAACAGGGCCGGGCCCGCCGTGCGAAATGCGTAGCGCACCGCGTCGTCCGGGGCATTGCCGTAATCGCGCCGTGCGCGAAGGTACTTACTGAGAAAATGCACGGTGTCGTCCACCACGATGCCGATTGTCATGGCCACCACCACCGACAGCCATAGTCCGACTTCGCCGACCATCAGCCCCCATACACCGAACCCCATCACGGCAGGAACGAAGTTTGGCACGAGGCTTACAGCGCCGAGCCGGAACGATCGCAGCGCCGCGACGAGCAGCAGGGAAATGACGACGAGCGCAGCCGTGGTTCCCAGCAGCATTGCGCGGATATTGCGTTGTCCGATATCGGCGAACAACACCGCGGGACCCGAGCTGTTGACGGCGGTAATT
>JAKZVH010000267.1:0-2777 GCA_047516145.1 Gammaproteobacteria bacterium | reverse complement strand
CGTGCGACCTGGGCGCGGACGGGCAGTTTACCGCAACCATTCCGCTGACAGCCGATGATCGAGACGGCCAACGGCGATCGGGAGGAGCCTGAAGGGGGCGAGCGCCCCGGGGCGGAGTAATGGCATTCACTTAACGGATTTAGCCATTCACTTAACGAGCCGGCCCCGGACTCCGGAAAATTCGGGTATCCGCAGGTGATTACGTGTGGCTGGTGGCTTTGGCGGGCTTACACGATTGCCATTTTCCTCTCGGCTTTCTGGAGTGCCGGTCGTATGACCTGTTCGGACGCACCCGCTGCCGGCATGCGGCGATGCCCGCAACAATACGCGTGACGGTTTCGCTGAGCGTTGCCGCCTGTTGAAGAAGCAGGCCCTCGATATTCCTCGCCACCACCATCAGGCTGTTCTTGAAGTTGGCTTGCATCGCCGGCTTTCCGTCATCGCGCCGGCCGGCGTTGAGTTGGTCTTCGCTGCGGTTGCAGAACAGCCGGGTCAGGGTGATCAGGATGAAGTGGGCGAACAGTTCCTGCTTGACCCCGCGCCCGCTTTGGCCATGGAAGTCCTGGACGGTCATCAGGTTTTTGGAGATTTTGTAAAGTTCCTCGATACCCCAGCGTCCCCGATAGAGTTCGGCGAGGTCTTCGACGGGATAGGTCTTGCGGTCGAGCAGCGTGGTCCCGAGCACGAAGGCGGTGCCCCCGGCGGTATATTTCACCAGGCGCAAGCGGTGCGGTGGGAACACGGCGCCGGGGTGTTTGCGGCGCATTTTCCGCTGGCATGTCTTGCCGGGAACAACCTCGACGATGGCCTCCGTCTGCCGGCTGGCGATGAACGCGTCGAACGCGATGCCGGACCTGTTCCTGATCCTGAACACCGCCTCCAGGCCCCGCGCCACATGGGCGTTAAGCAGCTCCCAGGAGTAGTAGCCGCGGTCATAGACCACGACGTCGTTATCGGACAAGGCGTGCAAATGCGCGAGCGCCGCTTCGCGCTCGTTCTCATGCACATGGAGGTCAAAATCGATCGGGATTTTCGAGCGCAGCTGGTACAGGCAGCTCACCAGGCCTTGCGGGTAATGCACCTGGGGTGCGGGTATGCGGTAGCCTTCGCCGGCCAGCGGCCTCGGCAGGTTCATCTTCGAGCCGTCGACAGCGAAGATCGCGTGCCCTTTCCAGAGCTTGCCTGCGCCGGGCAGGCCGGCCCGTTCGAGGATCCGGGCATGAAGGGTCTTGAACACCGCCTCGTCCAGCTTGGCCCGGGCCTTGCACACCGCCGAAGCGGCGACCGGCGCCGCCTGGGGCAAGTCCACTCCCATCACCCGACACTGATCCCAAAGCTCGCCCAGCGTGATCGCATAGCCCTGGCGGTCCTTCGAGAACACCAGCCGGAAGATGAACAACATGATCAGCAACGTGTTCAGCACGCGCCGGCGCCGCTGCCAGACACGGTCATGGTCATGGGCGACCGCGACCGCCGTGTCGATAATGTTGCCCCACACCTGCACGAAAGAACCGTCGGCAGCCAACCGCGGCGGCTCAGCCGCCTTGCGGCGGCGCACAGCCGGCCGCGGACCGTTCAGCAGCACCGCCTTGAAATGCCTCACCAACGGGCGCACGTAAACGCTCTTGCGAGTCTTGCCTTCGACCTGGGCGCTCGCCTTGCGCCCCTGCGTCAGGCCGATATCGTGCCAGTTGGCCGCACGGTAGCAGGTCGCCTCGAACCGCGCCCGATCGACGAAGGTCTCCACCAGCACCGGGCGCACGCCGTGATGCGCCTGCCAGTCATCGGCCAGGCGCCGCACCGCCATCGACAGCGCCTTGGAGGCCAGACAGTTGACCTTCACCCACGGAAAAATCAAAAACCGACTGTTGCACACCACCCGGTTGAGATGTTTCTTCCAGGTCCGGTCCTGCCATCCAATCCATTCATCGCGGCACGGTACCGACGACGCCGACGCCTCGAACAGCAGACAGCCGAGTCGACGTCCCCGCCGATCGAGGATCACATAGCGCAGGTGGGGCCCGAACGGGCGCCGGTAGCCCAGGTAATGATGCCGGTCAACGATCTCGTTCCATTCCTCGATGGCCTCCTTGCCGGTCACCACCTCAAGCGACAGCGGCGTCAATGGCTTCAGCCCACCTTCGATCGCCGGACCCGCCGCCGAGCGGCTCGTCCAGACCGTCTTCCCGAGAGGGCCGCGTTGCATCGCCTGGCGCGTTGGCGGCAGCGACATGATGCCGAGCGCCTCAAGCTGCTCAAGCAGCCGAAGACCGGGCTGAATCCGGTCGTCTCCCTTCGGCGTGAACCAGCCGAGATGCTCGCAGATCGTGTGGCCCAGTTCACGCCGGCTCAGGGCCGGAAACCGCTCGACCGTCGCCTGGATGCCGGCGATCTGCCGGCGCGTCAGCCGCTTGCCGAAGAACGTCGTTGATTTCAGGGTCTCGATGCGTGGGTCCATCGCCGTCGTTGCAGCCCGACTGGTTCGAGCACACCGTGCCACAACGGCGCGAGCGACACAAGCATTTTCTTTCCCACCGCAGGACCTGACCTAATCACCCAGTGATTCAACACGTTGCGCGGAAGCCGGAAAACGGCAGACATATTTCCTGAAAGTGAATGCCATTGCGGGGCGGAGAGAGAGTTTTCCGGCTCGGGGATTTTCAACCCCTTCGGAGTACACGCCATGTATCACCTTGCACGTACCGGCTCGGATCCCGCGCCGCTTGACTTCAACCGCGACACCCCCACCGAGGGCATCGACGACGCCCGCGATTTCG
>JAKZVH010000266.1:0-4125 GCA_047516145.1 Gammaproteobacteria bacterium | reverse complement strand
CTACCCATGACGCGCCGCCTACTGACACCAAGCCGCGCGGCGGGGGTACCGGGTAACCGGGGTGCGCGCGGCCCTTGCGGGGGAGCCTACCGCCGGAGCCGGCGTTGCGTAACTGTCCATGGCCGCGAGCTTGCGTTCCGGCGGTGGACCCACATCCCTGTCTGGGTGCTCCACCCAGACAGCCAGGCGCGCCAGGTGCCCGAAGAGCAGGCATCGCATGTCCCCCCGGGAGAGGGCCCGGCCCGTGGTTTCCCACTGGGCCTGCTCGAGGACCTGCTGTAGCCGCCGCCGGTGAGGCTGCTGCCGCACTGCTGGAATCCGACCGTTGACGGCCAGTGCCCGATGGTGCCGGCGCCTGCTGTGCCGGCCGTTTCGGGCCACCTGGCGCGGGCCCGATCCCCTGTCCCGCAAACGGCCGTTTGCGATGCAGATCCGGACACGCGTGCCAGGACCTGGGCGCTCCTCGGCGGCCTGTGCGCAACAACCCATATCAGTAATCTATGTATCGCCCACCTAGTGGATGACGTTTGTGTTACACTGCGCGCATGAAGATCGGCTACGCGCGCGTCTCCACCCACGAACAGACGCTTGATTTGCAACTCGATGCCCTGCGGGCGGCGGGTTGCGATCCCGATCACATCTACACCGACAAGGTGTCGGGATCGAGTCCGGGACTGGAACGACCGGGCCTCGGCCAGGCGCGGGCCTACGCGCGGGTGGGCGACCAGCTGGTGATCTGGCGACTGGATCGCCTGGGCCGCAGTCTCAAGAACCTGATCGACCAGGTAGCGAACCTGGAACAGCATGGCATCGAACTGGTGTCGTTGCAGGAGCGCATCGACACCCTCACCCCGGCCGGCAAGGCGCTATTCCAGATCTGCGGCGTGTTCGCCGAGTTCGAGCGCAATCTGATCTCGGAGCGCACGAAGGCCGGCCTGGCCGCCGCGCGGGCCCGCGGCCGCAAGGGCGGCCGCAAGCCCAAGCTCACGCCGGAGCAGCTCGACCGGGCAAGCGAACTGATGCGGGAGAAGCGGCTGACGGTGCGCGAGATCGCCCGTCTGGCCGGCGTAACGCCCAACACGCTCTACCGCTACCTGACGCCGGACGGTGAACCTCGAGCCGGCGCACCGACCCCGGCCGGGGGCTAGGTCCATGACCGTGACGGCCCTTCCCTTCGAGCCGCCGGCCCCCGTGAAGGGCAAAAACGCCTTTACGAGTTCATTTCGACGATACCTTCAACTGGCTTGCAGCGGCCGAGCCGCGTTCCGTGCATGCGGTCGTAACCGATCCGCCGTTCGGGCTCGTTGAGTTCTCCTCCGAACAACTGCGGAAACGCCGGGACGCCACCGGCGGCGTGTGGCGACTGCCACCCTCCTTTGACGGCAGCCACCGTCAACCGGTGCCGCGATTTACCGTGCTCCGCGAGCGCGACAAGGCGGACATGCGCGCGTTCTTCGGGCGCCTGTCCGCCTTGCTGTTGCCGGTCCTGGTGCCCGGCGCCACGTTTTCATCGCGACCCATCCACTCCTTTCCCACTTGGTGTTCGAGCCGTTCATTGCCGCCGGGTTTGAGTCGCGGGGGCTGCTGATCAGGGAAGTGCACACGCGGCGCGGCGGTGATCGCCCCAAGAACGCGCACGACGAGTTTCGCGACGTAACCGTGATGCCGAAGTCATGCTTCGAGCCGTGGGGCATCTTCCGCCGTCCGTGCGAAGGGCGCGTACAGGACAACCTCAGAACGTGGGGGACGGGTGGGCTCCGGCGGTTTTCCGACAGCGAGCCCTTCAGGGATTTGGTGCGTTCCGCACCGGCGCGCGGTCCGGAGCGGAAAATCGCGCCGCATCCGTCGCTAAAGCCACAGGCCTTCCTGCGCCTGCTGGTGCGTTCGAGTTTGCCGCTGGGCGCCGGCGTCGTGCTCGACCCCTTCGCCGGTTCCGGCTCCACCTTGGCGGCCGCCGAGGCGTGCGGGTTGCGCAGCATCGGCATCGAACACAACCCCGAGTACCACGCCATGGGCATGGCTGCGATTCCGCAGTTGGCGCGGCTGTCGGTCTGACCTGTTCGACCCGTCGGTCAAGCTCCAGTCCGGCCGGGAGCTCTCCCCCCTTCGGAGGTCCATCGAGTACATCGAGCGCGCCCTCAACGACCGGGATTTCATAGACCTCTACCATGAGCAGGCCAATGTGTTCAGCGCCATCGTGGGGATGTTCGGCACGAAGGCGCTGGACAGTGTGAGCAACTACGAGAAGCACCGCCACAGCACCACGGCGCAGACGCGCTGACCGGACCTAAGTCGGCGCGGGGCCTCGACGCCACTGCGTCCGGAAGACTGCCTGGAGAGCAAGGCCAGCCTGCGCGGATGGGCCATTCAATCCCCTTACGACCATTCGGGAGGGTACGTGGTTTGGCGCTACCTCGTTGATCCGACCGGCACCATCAAAAGCGGCTCGCAGTTGGTGATCTGGCGTGTCGACGTCGTGTTCTTGAACCGGGACGACTGGAAATACGAAGGGAGCGGGGCCGGAGTTTCCGGCGGTGGTCGCACCCATACCTTCGGTGTCCGCCGTCCGGCGACGAAGCTGCGGAATTGTGCGGTGTATCGCCATCCCGGCATCCGGCTGCGGGGCGGGAAGCCGGTTCCCGTGAACGGGGATTCGTAAGCCGACTGACGGTGGGGAGGATATGCGCCGGCATACGCGAGCGAAGTCGCGAGCCAGGGCGGTAGGAGTCACGCGAGTAGCCTCATCGCTGATGCGGGGAAGGCAGTCTGCCGATCGATGAGATCGCCCGCATCGCCGGCGTGTCGCTCACCACTCTCTACCGCCATCTGGCACCCGACGGTTCGCCACAACCGCAGATCTCCCGACCCTATGATCCCCTTTGCCGACGCGGTGGCCGGCTATTTTCTGGCCCGTGCGCTGGGTGCCAAAGTCCTGCGCGCATCAGGCCGCTTGGAGCCCGTCGTACAGACGATCCGGAACGAACGCGACCGACTGGAAGATCAGATCGACTGATTCGCTATTCGCACCCTGCAGGATGGGCAGATTGTCGCCTGTCCGGCCTGTCCGGTGACAGGGAACGTCTCTCCCTGATGTAGCCGTGTACCAGCTCGACCGAAGCCTCATGGTCGCGCAGAATGTCCAACGGCAACTCCGGGTCGATGTTCATGTGGCTGTCCGTTCAGGCTGCCGCTGTTGGCGTGGCTGATCATCAGACGGATCAAGCGGACCGCGTCCCAGGACGGCTTCGATACTGTTTTTGAGCTGCTTACACAGGTCCTCCGGTGTCTCCCAATGCAGACGTTTGATGTGGTCTATGTTGAAGTGGATGGCGTCCCCTCGATCCTTGCGGCAGGTGAGGAAAACAGGAATGTCGAGCCCGTGGGCAAAGCCCGCCTCCCAGTAGACGCCGCCAGGGGCACCGATGTGCTTGCATTTCTCGCAGCCAGTGAAGTCGGCTACGACAAACTTCGACTTGCGGATCTCGGCCAACATCTCATCGACCACCGGGCCTGTGAAGGCCTTGTCGTCGATCCGGCGGGCATTGTAGCCGGCGGCCTTAATCGCGGGCTTGATACCGTCCTTGTACACATGCGTCAAATCCGGATCGAACGACATCGCCACAAACCCCTGACTTTCTTGGTCGAGCTCGCGGGTCCGTTGGTCCACGTACATGCGTGCGGGAAAGTTGATTTGGTTCCGGGACGTGCCCTCACTGCCTCGTTTGTTGCTCCCCGTCCAACCTCGCTCAACGGAATAGCGCCAAATTTCTTGCAGGTCGGTGCCAGAGCGGCAACCGCCAGCAGCCCTTAGGAGTTCCTCATCCGGTGGCACGCCAGTGTCGTCGCTGCGGATCAGTTCGCGCAGGAACATCAGCATCCGGTCCTCGGCCGAGGTTTTGCTCTGCAGGTGGCCTTCCACCCAATCCTTGTCCAGGTCGAGCACGCGATCCCGGTGGTCTTTCATCCACTTCAAGAACAATCCACGCTCCTGCAGGACCTCGTTTGACAGTTCATCGAACAGGTGGTTTTCAAGGTTGTGTTTGTAAATCGACTAGCCCAGGTTGGCTTTTTGCCTGTCGGGCAGCGACTTCCGCTCGTCGTCCCGCGAATCGAGAGCGAGCAGGG
>JAKZVH010000265.1:0-8491 GCA_047516145.1 Gammaproteobacteria bacterium | reverse complement strand
GTATGTCCTGCGCAAGCAGCCCCCGGGTGTCCTGTTGAAGTCTGCCCATGCGGTTGACCGCGAATACCGGGTCATCGGGGCATTGGCCGAGACGGCTGTGCCCGTACCCCGCGCCATTCACCTCTGCGAAGATCGGGACTTGCTGGGTACCGTGTTTTTCGTGATGAGCTATGAAAACGGCCGGATATTGTGGAATCCGACCTTGCCGGGAATCGACAGGGACGAGCGCGGCCGGTTGTTCGACGAAATGAACCGGGTACTCGCAGCGTTGCACGACGTGGACATCGATGCCGCAGGCCTTGCCGATTTCGGTTACCCGGGCAACTACTTCGAGAGACAGGTGGGCCGCTGGAGCAAGCAATACCGGGCATCGGAGACGGGGACGATCAAGGCAATGGATCGTCTGATCGAGTGGCTTCCGTCAAATTTGCCCGAAGACGATGGCCAGGTGAGCCTGATTCACGGCGACTACCGGATGGACAACATCGTTTTCGATCCCGGGCAGGCATCGGCCATGGCCGTTCTGGACTGGGAACTGTCGACCCTCGGGCATCCTTACGCAGACCTCGCGTATCAATGCATGCAACTGCGAATGGGGTCCGACACCGCGATAGCAGGACTCGGTGACGTCGATCGTGTACAACTGGGCATCCCGTCCGAGCAGGAATACGTTGCGGAATACTGCCGGCGACGCGGACTTGGAGAGGTTCCCCATTGGGATTTCTACATCGTGTTCAGTTTTTTCCGCCTGGCTGCAATTTTGCAAGGCGTCCTCAAGCGAGCGGTCGATGGGAACGCGTCGAATAGACAAGCGTTTGAGCACGGCGCGCTTGCGCCAAGGTTGGCGCAACACGCCGTACACATATTGGATCGATGAGTAACGACAATGGACAAGAGATTTGACTGCAGTGGCCGCACGGCGTTCGTGAGCGGCGCGTCGAGCGGACTGGGAGCGCATTTAGCGGGGTTGCTGGCCGAACATGGCGCGAGAGTTGTAGTAACTGCTCGCAGGCTCGATCGCCTCGAAGCACTCGCGAAACAGATTGAATCGAAAGGCGGCGTGGCGCTGGCCGTTCAGATGGATGTCTGCGACGCCGGCAGTGTACAGGCCGCCTTCGACCGCGCGGAAGACGCGTTCGGAACCGTCGACATCGTTGCAAATAACGCCGGCGTTGTCGATCGGAGAAAGGCGGTCGATATCGATGAGGAAAGATGGGATTTCGTACTGGACACGAATCTCAAGGGGGCATGGCTTGTGGCGAGAGAATCGGGCCGTCGGATGATCGACGCCGGCGTCGGCGGCAGCATTGTCAATACCGCCTCGGTACTGGGTCTGCGAGTGGCCCGGGGACTCGCGACCTATGCAACGTCGAAAGCGGCCTTGATTCAGTTGACGCGCACGCTCGCACTGGAGTGGTGCCGCAAGGGCATTCGCGTGAATGCATTGTGTCCGGGCTATTTTCTGACCGAAATCAATTCCTGGTTCCTGGAGTCGGACACCGGTCGCGATTACATACGCAACACACCCGCACAACGAATGGGCGAGATGCATGAAATCGAAGCGCCATTCATGCTACTTGCCAGCGGTGCCGGTTCGTTTATCAACGGGGTCGCGCTGCCTGTGGACGGCGGACACATGCTTGGTGGGCTTTAGCCCGGATATTTGACCGACCTTCTGCTGCGGCCGCGGATCCGCTCGCTGTCGCGGCGAACGTTGGAGACGTATCCGGGCCAGCGGCGTCGGGCGCGTACGGACGTTTACGAGCGATTCGGGCTATTGCTCGGAAGCGAAATAGTTGAGCTCGAGGGTAATCCCGTTGGGGTCCTCCACGAAGAGTTGATACAGGTCCATATTCGGCACCTGCCGCTCACGGTAGGGGACTTTGTACTTGTTCAGGCGCTTGATCATTGCCGATGCATCCATCGCACAGAACGCGATGTGATCCAGCGATCCGCTGCCTTGCAGCGCGTCCGGGTCGATGTTTCCGCCCAGGTACTCCGTCAAACCGCTGGAATCGTCAGGGTCGATGCCGACGAGGTGAACCACCGCGCGGCCGTCCACATACAGCCAGCACCCGGGGAAAGGCAGATCCGGCCGCGCACCGACATCCATGCCGAGCACATCGACATAGAAATCCTGGCTCTCCTTCAGCTTCAAGGTACGGATAGAACAATGATCCAGGGTGCGAACGGGCATGAATCGGGGTCTCCACCGATCATTTGGACTGCGGCAATGATATCAGCCACGCTTCGGTTCCCGCCTCCGGCAAGATTCCGGCGGTCGAAACGAGCGTGAATTCCGGAGTAAGCTCATCGGGTTGTTTTATGAATCCAGGGTAACCACTCGTATGGGGTCAGCATGGAAAGACTTCGAACGCCGGATGATCGGTTCGGCAACCTTCCCGATTTCCCGTTCGCGCCGAACTACCTTGACGATCTCCCGGGCATTTTCGACTGTCGTGTGCACTATGTCGACGAGGGTCCGGCGGACGCGGATGTGACCTGGCTTTGCCTGCACGGCGAGCCGACCTGGAGCTATTTGTATCGAAAGATGATCCCGGTCTTTGTCAAAGCCGGGCACCGGGTCGTTGCACCGGATTTCGTCGGGTTTGGGCGGTCGGACAAGCTCGATGAAGACTCGATCTATACCTTTGACTTGCATAGAGAAATGTTGCTCGCGTTGATCGGCCGCCTGGATCTTCGGAACCTCCGGCTGGTGTGCCAGGACTGGGGCGGACTACTCGGGCTGACGTTGCCCATGAGCCTGCCCGACCGCTTCTCGTCGCTGCTCGTGATGAACACGATGTTGGGCACCGGGGATATCCCGCTCAGCGAAGGATTTCTGGCGTGGCGAAATTTCGTCAGGAACAGACCGGATATGGATGTCGCGGCGTTGATCAAGCGTGCAACACCGTTGCTCAGCGATGCAGAAGCGGCCGCGTATCGTGCGCCCTTTCCGGATGCCGCCTACATGGCGGGAGTCAGGCGTTTCCCGGAAATCGTTCCCGATAATCCCGACGCGCCCGGCGCCGCACTGTCACGAGAAGCGCGTGCCTGGTGGGCGAATGACTGGCACGGGCAAAGTCTGATGGCGATCGGCATGAAGGATCCTGTCCTCGGACCGCCCGCGATGCGCGTACTGCACCGTTGCATACGCAATTGCCCACCTCCGATCGAGGTATCGGACGCGGGTCATTTTGTACAGGAGTGGGGAGAACCTGTCGCGAAGGCTGCGTTGCAACACTTTCGATCTGCATGAGTTCGACACATGTCCCTGGAGAGCGGGAACCAATGCCATACGAAACCTTGCGATTCGATGTGGCTTATGGCGTCGCCACAATCACTCTGGACCGCCCGGGATGCGCGAATACCTGCGCCGTGGCGTGGGAGACGGACGCTTGTATCAGCGCCGACCGGCATCGGAAAGGTCCGGGCGCCAGTCCCTGAATGCCCGGAGCAAGGGGAAATACAGCCCTACCCTTATGGTCCGGCTGTCGACCGCGGCCAGGGCCCGGGCGTAGCGATCAAGTTGTCCTCGATATCGCTTCACCTCCGAATCCAGAAACGCGGCTGTGGCCCCCCCCTCATGGGAACTGGTCTTGAAGTCAATGATCCACCGCGTACCCCCGTCGTCGATGAATGTGCGGTCCAGGCGCATGTTTTGCACTCGGCCATCGTTAACCACGGTGATTGGCAACTCGGAGCGCGCCTCGCCGTGGCTGTTCAGCACCCACCGCCCGACCGGGTCGGTGAGTACGGCGTCAAGTGCCTCGACAACCCGATCCGATGCCTCGGCGAGTTCACGCTCCTCGACACCAAGCAGCCACAGCTCCTCCCGGAATCGGCTTGAGGCGGCGTTCAGGCGCGCACCGTTCCAACGCTGGGCACCTTCACGTGCCACGGTCTGCAGCCACCGGTGAACCACCACACCAACTTGAAGGGTGGCTTGACCCGCCCAATCGAAATGCGGCCTGCGCACCGTCGCCGGAAGCGCCGCCGCGGGAGGCTTCGCAAGGCGCACCGGCTCGACCAGGCGCCTGAGCTCGGGTTCGATGGCCTTGCCCGCCACTCTGGATGATGTGCCCGCGGTCTCCGCCGACTCGAACTCGCTCGATACGCGCGGCCACAAGCAAGCCAGAAGACTCCTTGGCGGCGGCGATTTCCTTCCGGGAGCGAGTTGTCCCACAAGATGCAGGCGTTCCCTCGCACGGGTTGCCGCGACGTACAGTAGCCGCGCCCGCTCGGAATCGTCCTTGCGCCGCTCCATGTCCCGTACCCACCGGGCCAGCGCATCGTGCTGCCCGGTGCCTGTCAGAGCCGGAGCCAGCAATACCGATTCTTCACCGTCGCGGTGCACGCGCTCATGCCAGTAGAGCGCCTTCGCGTTGTCGGCCGGCGGCTCACGACCCAGACCCAGAACTATGACGGTGTCGAATTCCAGGCCCTTCGCCCGGTGAATGGACATGATTTCGATTCCACTCTCCCGAGGACGGTCGGTACTCGATGACGGATCTTCGAAGAGGCTCTCCAATCCCGCCGGATCGTCGAGATCGCCGCGGGTAGCGATCTCGTCCAGGGTCGAGAAAAAGCTCTCGGCGCGGGCCAGGTCGTCGCCAGTCTCCACGCACGCGGGGCCGCCCAAGGTCATCCAGACGCGCTGTACCCAGTGCGGCAGGGGTTGAGCGGCGCGGTACCGGAACGCCAACAGCAGAACCTCGCGAATGGCCTCGAGGCGCCGGCGCCCATCCGCGGTGAGCCGCGCGACGCGCCCGGCATCGCGCATCAATGCCCACACCGCGCTGTCGGCATCGTCCCGGCACAGGGCATGCAAGTCGCGCCACGTCATTCCGCACCAGGGGGCCCGCAAAACCGCCAGCCATGCAATGCGATCGCCGAAGTGCGTCAGGGCACGCGTAAGACCGATGAGGTCCTGGGTGATCTGATACTGGTTCGGAGCTTCGATTTGCACGGCGTGAGCTTCCAGTCCCAGCGATCCGAGATAGGACCGCAAGCCCGTCAGGTGAGAACGGCTTTGGACGAGAATGCCTACGGAGCGCGTGGCCGGCTGCTCGCTCTGCGAAGCGACGATCTCCGCCGCGCACCTCGTTTCAGCTTCGGGGTCGGTGCCCCGCAATGCGTGGACCTGGACCGACTGATACCGAAACGGCTCTCTTGCCGCGATGGATGGGCTGAACCGCGCGGCACCCGCCGTGACATCGTCGGCAGGTGGAAAGACGCTGGCAAAGGTACTGTTGACCCAGTTGACCAACAACGGGCTGCTACGGAAATTTTGCGTCAGAGCCAGCGGCTCGCAATAAGTGTCGCCGATGCCCCGGTACTTCGCCTTCAGAAACAGCGACATGTCGGCATTGCGAAAACGGTAGATGGATTGCATTGGATCGCCCACCAGGAACAGGGACCGGCCATCCCCCGGCTCCCAGCCCGCCGTTAGCAGTTCCAGCAGTCCAATCTGGGAGCGCGAAGTATCCTGGAACTCGTCCACGAGAATGTGCTGAATCCGCCGATCCAGCGCGAGCAACAGCTCGGATGGCTGCGTGGTACGGCCCAGGGCGTGCTGGGCGGCGAGAGCCAGTTCCACGAAATCCGCCGTGTTGCGTTCGGCGAACAGAACACGCAATTCGGCAACCAGGAGTTGCAGCGTCACGCGAAGCGCGGCCATACCCTCCCACCACGCCTCTTCAGGCTCGGTCTCAGGTATGGATCTCAATCGGTGCAGCGCGATGCGAAGATCATCTGCATCCGCCAGCGCCGCAAGAAGCGTTCTCAGTTGCTCGAGAGGTGCGGCAAGGTGGCGCGAAAATCCGATCCCGCCTAATTGCTTGCGCCAGGCGCCCTGCTGGTTCAATAGAAGTTCCGGCAGTGCCTTCCACGCCCTGACACGGCAAAATTTCGGTGCCGGCAATGCATCGAGCTCTTGCCACGCCTCGAACGCTTCGCCGTTGTTTGGTGCGTTTTCGGCGGCGTGACGCAGCAATGGCGGCAGTTGATCGGCGGTTGCGGCAGGCAACATACCGGCAATGTTTGCGAGGTCGTCCTCAACCGAGCGATGCAGGGCCTTGACGATCTCGCCCCGGAATTGCGTCTCGCCGCCCGAGAACAGGTGAGGCAGCCACTGATCGCGGGTCGACAACAGCGCAGCGAGTTGGGCGACGATCTCATCGGTCCCGGTAGAGCGTTCCACGAGTTTCTGGAATGCGGCAGCAGCCGATGAAGAATCACCCAACCGCTGGATCAGACGGCGCGCCGCAATCGCATAGTGCTCGCGAGAATCCTCGACAATACGGGCTGCCGAGACCCCACCGGCCGATATCGGCAACCGCTTAGCGAGCCAGGAATTCAACGCGTCCAGGGTATCGATTTTCAGCCGCCGAGGCTGCTCGATCACGAACCATTGACGCTCCCGATTTCGCGTCAGCGCACGCCGCGCCAACTCGTAGGTCGCGCGCCTGTGCGGTTCCGGCGGGGGGTTCTCCAACGCCGCATCCGCCAATGCCCCCAGCACGCGTCCGCGCATCTGTGCGGCCGCCTTGCGCGTAAAGGTGATCGCGACGACCTGTTCGGGCAACTCGACCGTCGCCAGGAGCGCCAGGTAGCGTTGAATGAGCAGCTCAGTCTTGCCAGAACCCGCCGGCGCCTGGACGATAAACGATTTACTGACATCCAGTGCTCGTTTGCGCACGTGCGTATCGTTCATTGGTATCCCCGCGTCAGGACGGTTTTCGTTGCCGTGCCACCAACTCATGCACGCGGGTCAGGGCTGCAAACGCACCGCCAGCCGCCTTGAGTTCAGCCTTGAATATTCGTCCGTCCCCCTGCGCAAATTCTTGTATGAGCCGCTCGAGTTGCTCGCCCCAGCGACTCAGTTGCAGGGGCCAGGTGCGCTCATCCGGTAAACGGGTCGACCGCCCGGGGAACAGTCCAGGCGTTGTCCAGATCCCCTTGTAACCCAGGTTGCGCGGGTGAAGGGTGGAAATGACCACGGCGCGAACATCCCCTTCCACGGCCAGCGCATAGAGAGGCAATTGCAGGTTGCGTGGCCGCTCCCTTAGCCAGTCACCCGGACGGCTCGGAGAGCCGGTCTTGTAGTCGATGATGGCGAGCGTCCCGTCGGGAACCAGTTTGTCGATCCGATCGATTCGCCCGACCAGTTCCATTCCGCCGACACTGACTTCCACGGGCATCTCCACGGCTTTCACCTGAAACGCGGCGCGAGTCAATTCCAACTCCAGCGTCCCTGTCAGGACTGACCGTAATCTGGCGGTCTCCAGATCGACGATCGCGCGCAAGGAGTCTGCGGCAGGACCAAAAAACTCACGAATAGAATTCCGAGCGCAGGTATCGATACGCTGCGAACGCGTGCCGTGGCTCCAGGATGCAAGATCGCGCTGCGCGGGCAGCTCCCGAAATAGTCGTTGCACGGACTTGTGGGTGAGTATGCCGCGCTGCCGGGCACTCAGCCCGGCTCGAACGGTTTCCAGCGGAGTTGCTTGCAGGCGGCTCTCGATAAACGCACGCAACGGACAGAGCGAGTGCAATGACAGTGTGCGGATGCCACCGCGCAGTCGGCGGCTCGCAATCGCAGGTACCGGGTCCGCGCGGATTTCCACTCGGTGGGGACTGGATATCGCCTGCCGAATACCTTTGGGTGAGCGTTGCACAAGTTCGGAAACGCGCACCTCGGGATACGAGACAATCAATGGGCTGGGTTGCGCCGGGTAGTCATGAACGATACCGGGCGAACTCAATACGACATCGGGTACGCGGTCGATGGCCCGTCGTAGCGTCAGACGTGCGTGCTCCAGGGCATCGGATGGCAGGGCCATGGGCATCCTGTGAGCCCGCTGCAAAGCCAGCGGCAGCAGCGGACTTGGTTGCGGCGCCCGCGGCCAAAGCGCATCCGTGAGCCCGCCGACCCAGAGCGCATCGTAGCCGGGTCCCACATCCTCTGGATTTGCCAAGAGAAAGATGCCTTCAAGGGGAACCGGACCGAGGCGTTGGGGCCGCGCGAGAATTCTCTCCAACTCCGCCAAAGTGTCACCGCAAGTCAGTCTGCCGAGTATTGGTGTCAGCAACGCCAACTCGTTCAGGCCCGCCTCCCAATCCTCGAACGCCATCGTGTCCGCCGCGCTGCCCTGCCAACCCAGACGGCCAAGGAGCCGCCGCCAGACACCGGCCCAATGCGTCGGTGTTGCCCGCCCGGGATATGAAGTCATCAAGTTCGCGCCAGTGGCAAGAACTTCCGCAAGTGACGGTATCTCCGCGTGAATTCGGGCTTCCAGTCCACCGGATCCAAAGGCTTCGAGAAAGTTCAGTTGCGAAGCGACGTGCGATCTGAGCTGTACTTCCAGGCGGCAACGCGCTTCGGCTTCGCCTGTCGTGGAGACAAAAAACGGGCTGCGGAGCCAGCGGCTGAATACTTGAAACCCACCCGTTTCCGCGAACAACTCCAGAGCCGTCAGCGCAGCGCCAA
>JAKZVH010000264.1:0-8292 GCA_047516145.1 Gammaproteobacteria bacterium | reverse complement strand
ATCTGGACCGGGATGCTCCAAAGGAACTCACGATCGGCGAGTACCGAAGAAAATCCCTAGGTGACTTGCAAAAGGCCATGCGTGGCCTTTTCTCGAACCCCAGCCTCTCGCTGCAGGATTTCGGCGGAATTCACGCGGGTTCATTTCGGTTTTCCAAGGGCAACGTCACCGACTTCCACTACAAGAATCTCTCCGGCGGAGAGAAGGCGGCGTTCGACATCCTCCTCGATGTGTTCGTGAAACGGGACGAGGCCAAGGAGGCGGTGTTCTGCATTGACGAACCGGAGCTGCACGTGGCGACGGGTCTTCAGGGACCGCTGATCGCGTCGGTCCTCGCGTTGCTTGGGGAGGCGTCGCAATTGTGGATCGCGACGCATTCGATCGGTGTCGTCAGGGAAGCATACAGAACGCTGCTGGACCGACCCGGGGAAGTCGCGTTTCTAGACTTTTCGGGCAGGGATTTCGATGACTCGGTCACCATAACGCCCAGCACTCCCAATAGAGTATTCTGGGAAAATATGTACGAGGTCGCCCTCGACGATCTGTCCTCCCTCGTCGCACCACACCGTGTCGTCATATGTGAAGGCAGCAAGGACAAGCATGTGAACGCATTTGATGCACGATGCTACAACCAGTTGTTCGCCAGCGAGTTCCCGGAGACGCTCTTCATATCCCAAGGCGGATCCGGCGAGGTGATCCAGTCCGACCACTTGGTCTCCATTCTGAAATCCATCGCCCATGGCATCGACGTGCAGAAGCTGATTGATAGGGACGACATGACTAACGAGGAGAGAGCACGAAAGATCGCGCAGGGGATCCGCGTGCTTCGTCGACGGGAGATCGAGGAGTATCTCTATGACCCGGAGGTCTTACGCATGTTCCTTCAGACGGCGGGTTGCGAGGTAGCCGCGATGGAGACGGTCGTGAGCAAACGGGAGTCGCTGTTAATTGGGCAGCATGGCCCGAAGAACATCAAGGATGTGTCGCGAGACCTATTCGAGGCGATTCGCAGTGATACGGGGTTGTCTAATCTCGGGAACAACCGGGAGGAGTTTGCGTCGCAGTTCCTCGTTCCGGCGCTCGGCAAAACTCCCGTCGTGTACCAGGAACTCCGTGAGGACCTATTCGGTTCGGGCTGACTCTGGACGCGGAGGATTCGCGAGCACGGTTCCCGCATCGAGACGACGGCAGCCGGGGCGGCCGGTGAGCGGTCGCCGCAGTCCACAGGAGGGCCCCGCGCTCTGGGCACCAAAACGCCGATGGCGATCCCACAGGGGCCAAACCAGCGGTGGTCGCTCGACTTCATGTCTGACAGCCTGTCCTGCGGGCGGCGCTTCCGGATATTGAACGTGATTGACGGCTTCAGCCGGGAATGCCTTGCCGCAATCGTTGATACTTCGCTGTCAGGCATCAGGGTGGCCCGCGAACTGGATCTGATCGCAGAGAGGCGGGGCCAGCCCTGCATGGTAGTCAGCGACAACGGCACAGAGTTGACGTCAAACGCCATATTGAAGTGGCAAGAAGATCGGCAAGTCGAATGGCACTACATCGCGCCCGGCAAACCAATGCAGAACGGCCTCATCGAAAGCTTCAATGGTCGCATGCGAGACGAGTGTCTAAACCAGCACCTGTTCGACAGCCTGCGCCATGCCCGCCATTTGATTGCGGCATGGCGCGACGACTACAACAATCACCGCCCACATTCGAGCCTGGCTGGAATGACACCACGGGAATATGCTAACCGGTCAAAGAAAGACCAAAACCTGAACAGAGCTAACTTATAAACGCGGACTCTAAGGGGTGCAGGTCAGCTGCGTTTCACTGAGACGAGACGGAACGCGGCAGCGAAGCGATTGGGTGGCAGATATTGCCGCTGCCTGGGCTCACTGTACGAACCAGATCGCGGACTTACCGGGCCGAAGAGGCGTGAACGTGAATTCAGATACACGCGTATTCGTGGATGGCAATAACGTGATGGGGTCGCGCCCAGATGGATGGTGGCGCGACCGCAACGCAGCGGCGCGGCGCCTCGTCGCTGAACTGAAACCGGTCGCTCGCGGTTGCGGCGGCAAATGGACGATCGTGTTCGACGGTTTTCCGTCAGTGGGCGAGGAAGCGGAGAAGCAGGATGCTGTCACGGTTGAGTACGCCCTTCGCCAAGACGCCGATGCTGCTGATAACCGCATCGTCGAACTCATCGCCGCGTTGCCCGAGCGGACGGATGTTCTCGTTTACACGTCCGACCGCCGGTTGCGGGAACGGGTGACAGCCCTCGGCGCGAGCGTACAGGGTGCGCGGGTGCTCCTTGAGCTTGCTGCGGCCTCGAGGCCAAGAGACGAAGCTCAAGACATCATTGCCGACTATGGCGCGTCGGGCGTGGGCGCAGGGCGGCCAGACGAGCCAGGCACTGATGGGAATGCTGCATGAGGAATACCGTCGGGCAGCAGTCTGGTGGAATCACATTTCTTCTGATACGCGGTCTGGCTGATGAACGCGCCGTCTAGGAGGTAGGAACTGTGCCTATCCGGTTAACACATACACCCACTACATATAGGGCGTGCCCGCTTGTCGGAGGTTCAAAAAAGCGCACGTTCGACGCCCAGCCGACAAATGCCCGGCTTTGTAGCCAGCCTCGCCGATAGCTACCACATGGACCACGTAATCCCGCGGGCGGCGAGCGGGGGCCGTCCACACCGCGAAATCTTCAGCTTCTATGCCTGCCATGCAATAGGTTGAAGGGCGCGAAATACCCCGTAGACGTCGCCCAGGAGCGGGGAATGTTGCTGTGAGCGCGCGGTTCGCGAATATCTATCCCTTGTGGGTGTATGTGTTAACCGGATAGGCACGGAAGGAACCATGACACGCATCGTTGCAGCTTGTGTCGTCCTCTCGGCCGTAGCTCTATCGTGGCCCGTTCACGCAGACGTATCAGGCAGAGCGCGAGTGATCGACGGCGATACCATGGAGGTGAACGGGAGCCGAATCCGCTTGCATGGCATCGACGCGCCGGAAAGTGCGCAGACCTGTCTTGCCGGAGGGAAGCGCTGGCGGTGCGGCCGGCACGCAACTAACGCGCTCACCGGGTGGACAGGGGGTCGGCCCGTCGATTGTGAGGAAAGGGATCGGGATCGCTACGGGCGCATCGTGGCGGTGTGTCGGCTCGACGGCAGTGACCTCAACGCGAGGCTGGTTGCCGAGGGATGGGCACTGGCGTACCGGCGATATTCCAACGCTTATGTAGGCGAGGAGGCTTCGGCGAAGGCGGCGGGTCGGGGGCTCTGGCAGGGCGACTTCATTGCGCCTTGGGATTGGCGGAGGGGTGCACGCTTACAGTCATCCCGCCAGGGCATCGACACGGACACCAGTCGCACTGGTCGCAATGCTGGCCAGAGCACCAGCGGATGCCGCATCAAGGGGAACATCAGCCGCAACGGCACACGCATTTTCCATGTTCCCGGCGGCCACTACTACGAGCGCACCCGGATTAGTCCGTCCAAAGGCGAACGCTGGTTCTGCTCCGAGGCTCAGGCCCGGTCGGCAGGGTGGCGGAGATCACGACGGTAACGCCGAGCATGCCGTGTTGCGGCTGGCACTCACTATTCCTGTGTTCAAGGAGAATGTCCGCCAATGACGCCAACATTCAACCACTTCTGGATCAGACGAACAAAGGCACCTGTCCCGGATGCGGTGCTCGAGGAGGACGCGCACGCCGATGAACTGACGGCCCTGTGCGAGAGCAAGGGCAGTGTCACGGGGTGCTTATTGAACTAAGATTCTTAACTCTCCTCCAACACAATTGGCGCCTGACACCCCGATTCGACGCCGATCATGAAGTTCAGAGATTTGAGCGAGCGGGCCTGTTGCGCCGGTTCGGCACTGAAATCATGTTTCGGTGCGCCTCCTGTGCGCCATGCGCCAAACCCCTGATCAAGGAGGATGGTGATATTCCGGCCGTCGCCGAGATGAAGCGCTAAACTTCTAGCGTGGGGCAATTCAGCTTTTTCGCGGATATCGATCTGTGCGTTAGGCAACAGAGCTTCCAGCACGGCACCGCGTGTGGCGTCCGCTGGGAAGGTATGGAACACCGTCCATCCCTGCCGTTCTCTTCTGAAAAGTCGCGCGGTCGATACTTTCAGTTTCGCCGATTTTGCCCCAGGCAACGCGCGAATCACCTCTACCAGGAGACGCAGAGCAAGTGGCGTAAGAAGATAACGGTCAGTGTATGTTGCCGTGCGGATCTTGTGAGTTTTTATCGCTGCTATCGTCAGCGGGGCTTCGGTTGCCAGGAGTTTCCAGAAGGCGAGACCGAACGCCGCCGCTTGGCCGTCGAGTTTTTCACCACACCGGATCAGACGCGCGTTTCCACTCGAAAGCACCACGAGCCGTTCGGTGGCTAAGCTTTGCAACACGGGTAGTTCGGGCGCAGGTCCATGAACAAGTGCCGCTTCCGCGCCCCGACCCCATTCAGCGCCGGGCGCGGCTTCGTTAGCGGCAGGCGCCGCAATGGCGACCGATCCTCGTTCATCCCAGGCTGCTGCCAGTACAGGCGCTCCGCCCGCCATTGGCAACTCTGGGACGTGGGCCAGAGACGCATAGGCCGCGAGTCGATGAAGATCGAGTTGTTGCGCGAGTTCCATCGCCTTGTCGATCAGAGCCCGGCTTTCCATGACGAGTGTCACATCCGTCCCATCTGATTTCAAGCGCGCTAACAATTCGGCGACCGGCCACGCGGCGAGTTCCCAATCCGCAGGCGCGCCGTGCATGTAAAGGGTTACGGCGGAAAGCCCGGCCGCTCGTTGTCGATGGTCAAGCCATTCGGTTAACGACAGGCCAAGAAGCCGTGTCTCCGCACCAAAAACTCTCATGGTTTCCGGAACCTGGAGATGGTCGCACAGCGTTTGTGCAAGGTTTAGTCCCCCAGGGCGGTCAAGCTGCTCTTCCGCGAAATGCATATCTGCCCGCAGGATGCAGGCTGGACAGCCATGCATACACTGCTCTGGGCAAGAGAGGCGTTTGAAAGCCAGTTTCAGGCAGGCGTTGAACCACTCCAACTCGGCCAGCCGCGACGCGAATCCCGCGCCTCCAGACGCTCTGTCATGGAGAAACGCGGAAACCCGGATATCGTTGGCCGGCCCCCTCGAACGGCCGACGGCAATGCCGATTTCGCGGGACTCGGCTCCCAGCCGTTCGGTCAGCGCCTCGCGCAAAGCGGCGGCGAGTGCGAGCCCCACTGCCGGTGTCGCCCCTCCTGGTAGTTGAAGTTCGAATACATCGGTCCGGGCAACATGAACAAGGCGGACGTTCCTTTGGACTCGCTGCGGTTCGGTGTAACCACCAGGGCAATAGCCCTGTACTATCTGCGTGCCCCGCACAGCGGCTAGCGGCCTGTGTTTCCGAATCTGCGAGGGAAGCGGTGATGCATAATTTTCTTCCGTCTCTGGCTCGGCTCGCCCACAGACGAGGCAAAGCGCATAACCCTTGCCGTTCAAACCCGACCCGGTTGTGATCATCTGCCCGTCCGGGTCAGCGCGCAGCCGGCCTGCATCGGGGTCGGGCAATGCCCGCCAATATACACCCGCGGCCGAAAGTCGCGGCATCTCATAGGGAGCGTGGCCGAGATTTTCGTATCCTGTATGGGGTGCGCGGCGGCCAAGGAAACCCGCGGGCCGCAAGCTCCGCTTGAAGCCGGTGAGCGGGGTGCGGCACTCTGAGCAATTCTCCGGCTCAATACGGACCATTCCAAAATGGCGGCAAGACTGGCATTCCCAGAAGTACTGTAAATCTTCGAGTCTTGAGGCGTCGGCCATCGCTCTCCACGCGGGCAGGACGCCTTCGGAACGATGCACGAGGCCATCCACCACAATCTCGGCCCCCGGGGCATACTCGCGAATCGCCACGTCGAGTGTACGCGAAGCTCCTCCCCGGTGTTCACCAAAGGCAAATGTTTCATCGTCTTCGTGGCGGTCATGACCCGAGAGATGGTCAAAGGCCACGACATCGACCGGAAACCCATAGGAGGATGTAAAACCTCGTCGGGCGAGTTCGCCGAGCAGGAATTCGCCTTTCATTCGGCGCGCCCGCATTTTAAACGCCAGTTTTACCTCAGCCTCGGCTGCCGCATCACGCCGTACAAGAAGTTCAAAGTATTCCCTGCGCCAACGGAGCAACATCGCCTCAAACGCTTCGGCGGTCCTAGCGGTGAGGTGGGGGGCTTCTCTTCCGTCAAGCACTGTACCTCGCGTCAGATGTGCAAGGTCGGAGGCGAGATCATCGCTTTGGCCCCAATCCCCACGCAAGGCGTCGATGAAGATATCTGCCGATGCGTCCTGTGCTACGGGCTCGCTCGTCTCCTCCATTGCTCCGAAGAAAGCACCGGTGGATGCCTTCAGGCTAAAACCTTCTGGTTGTTCCCGAAGGAAAGCGGCGAGTAGCGCGGCATGAACGTGCCGAACAACAAGGGTTGCACTATCAAGACTTACAGCGGGTGCTGTTACGCGCGCCGAAAGGAGACGCCCCGGGTTATCGAACACGATTCGGTCCAGCGGCACATCCCGGCAATAGGTCACTCCGAAAGACCAAGGCTCACCACGTCGCCCAGCCCGGCCCAGCCGCTGCCGGTAGTTCGAAACCGAAGGCGGCACGTTGGCGTTGACCACCATTCGGACATGCGGGATATCAACCCCCATCTCCATTGTTGTCGAGCAGTTCAACAGGTTGATTTTTCCCGATTTGAATCGCTCCTCGTAATCGGCAAGCATGGGGCGCTTAATCTGCGCCGAATGTTCCTGTGCCCGCAGGAACGGCGCGTAGGCGGCGGCTCGATCATGAAGGTCGGTCCAGAGGCCGTCCCGGCGCAAGTCGGAGACCCTAGCGTCGGTTTCATACCATTGCGTCGATTCGGCTCTCGCGTCGGAATCCAGTCCTCCTGGATTGGCCCTTGGGAGGCGAGGCAGTTGGATTGGGGAAAGCTGTTGATCCGGATCGTAGGGTGATCTCCCCGCCGGGGAGTAACCGAACACTCGCCGGGTAACCGGGCAAAGCCAGCCCTGGTCGAGCCGCATCACAGCAGCGGTCGTGAAATCAATCTGATAGGCGCCGCCCCCGATGTCTTTGCCCGCCAACGATGCGATGAGCGCCCAGAGTGCTGAGAAAACTTCGCTCGCTCGGTCCTGATCCACGCTGTTTTCCCAATTCCCCCCGGTCAGTGCGTACAGCAGTCGATGCAGACGCGAGGGCCGCCCAGCTTGCGGAACCGGACTAGGCCACGGGTGGCTCCTCGCTGGACGATCATGTGGAGCGAGACCGGCGCGGCACACGGAGTTGGTTCCTCCGCTTCGCGGACTTACGAGGCGGATCATCCAATCGGGTGTAATTCTTGTCGCGAGCCGGTCACGGAACACGAAATCCACCGCCGCCAGCGCCAGTCCAATCCAACCATCGGCGTCCACCCCCGCCTCCGTGAGAACGCGGGGCGGGCTTGTTCGCGCCTTCTCCTCAAGCTTGGGAAAGGAGAGGCGCAATAGTCCCATCGTTTCTGCGTTGTTCTGAACCCTGGGACGCCGGAAAAGCTCGCGATAGAGGAACATTTCAGCAAGTTTTTGCGGATCGTCGGCCATCTCGCGCCCGCCACTGGCGCGTTCGCGCCAGACGTCGGTTGCAAATTCTCGCAGTTCATTATGTTGTGTAAAACGATTCACAAGGTCGTTCCACGGGATGGGCCTTGCATCGCCCGCAAGTTTTTTCTCAATGTCCAGAATATATTCGGCTAATACCGGATCGTTAGCTTTGCGAAAACTTTCAAGCTTTCTTTCAAGCTTTGCCCGTTCCTCACCCTCCGGGCCGCGCTCCTCCTGGACAGCGTGGTAAAGGAACGCCCGCGTCAGGTTTCGCTCCGCGTCCTGTTGAAGCTTTGCCGCCAATCTTGCGGTCCCTTGACGACTGTCCGAGAATGTAAGGGCGCGCCGCCCGCCCATCGGTAGGCCGGATCGGCCAAGTGGCGGCGCCAAAGCTTCGACCATGGCCGGAATCGTGGCGCCCATGAAAAACGGCGGGCCGTAACGCTGCGGCGCAAGCCGTGCATTATCTGCCCCCGGACAACAGGCTCGTTCGGATTCATCTTCATCCAGAGCAAGTCGTACCGAACCCGCATCCACGGGACGTTGTTGCACGAACACAGGTAGTTCTGGTAATCGGGTGCTCCACCTCTGATCTGGACACTTGAATGCCGCATAAATTCAACGCTGCTCGTCGCCACAAGTTTCCGAAGAAACGATATCGGGTGACAAATTGGGC
>JAKZVH010000263.1:0-3049 GCA_047516145.1 Gammaproteobacteria bacterium | reverse complement strand
GCACCATCCTGCTGCGCGAGTCGATCTCCGCTTCGGTACGCACGAGCTTGCCCTGCCACCGATACTCTTCTCCGGCGAACTGCGCCGATAGCACGACCGGAGGGGCCGCGGCTTCGTCGAGTTCACCGCGCTGCGCAAGGGGGAGATCGAGATAGGCGAGCTGCTGGTCGGCAATGGGCAGGCGCACTTCGACGTAGTCCACCGCATACAGGCTGGCGATGGGCATTCCGCGGCTGACGAACTGGCCGGGGTCAACCTGTTCGCTTCTCACCAGGCCCGTGAAGGGCGCCACCAGTTCGGTCCGCGAGAGGTCGCGCTCGGCCTGCTCCAGCGCCGCTTCGGCGTCGGCCAGCGAGGCGTCCGCCACGCGCGCGGCCCGCATGCCGGTCTCCACGTCCGAACGGCTGATGAGTCGGCGGGCTTCCATTTCCTCAAGCCGCTCCAGCTCGAAGCGGGCGAATTCCTGTTCGGCCTGGGCGCGGCTCACCGCCGCGCGGGCGCGCTCCACAGTGTTACGGTAGTCCCGGTCGTCAATTCTCAGCAACGGTTCGCCCGCCTCGAAGTAACCGCCCGACACCAGGTTGGCGGAAATCCACAGCACGTTGCCGGATACCTCCGGCACGAGATCGGCCTCGGTTCGGGGCGAAACGGTTCCCTGGGCGAAAACGGACATTTGCACACGGGCGGGTGCTGCATGAACGACCCTGACCGCGGGCGCAACGGCTTCCGGTTCAGTCGGGCTGAGTTGTCGGCTGTTGAGCAACAAGAGCGCCGTGACGGCCAACGCCAGAACCAGGACGGCGACCGGCGCCATGATCTTGAGTTTCATGAATTCCGTTCCTTGGCAATGGGGCCGTGGGAGAGCAGCGTCTTCTTTGCGGCGGCCCTGATGAGTTCCATGAATTCCCGCATCGATGCGCCCGCCGAGGCTCCGTCACGGTCGGCTACCGCCGCCTTGAGTTCAGCGGCTATCCGCTTCAGGGACTTCGGGTCCAACCTGGGAGGTCCCCCGTGGGTGCGCTTTGGATCCGGGAGCTGGGTGCGCAAGCCATTGATGATGAGCAACAGCACCAGGTTGTCGGACGCTCGGGCGAACGCCCGCCCCAAGCGCCTGGGCACGCGCATCTTCGCAAGTTCCTCGGGCTCGGTTGCGAGGACCTCATCGATAATCGCTTCCACATGCGTCAGTGCAGCCGGATCGCCCCGCGTCACGGCGATCTCCGCCGCATAGCCGATGAGGATGGCGCCGATGTCCAGGACCTGATCGATGAGCGCGGCATCCGGAATGTCGTTCAACTCCAGCAGCGGTCCGAGCACGTCCAGGGTGCATTCCTGGACCGGCACTACGCGTGCGCCGCCCGGCTGAATGGAGGCGATACCGAGCTGTTCGAGCTTCTTGAGCGCCTCGCGAACGGTGCCGCGGCTGGTGGCGAAGCGCACCGCCAGGTCCCGTTCCGAGGGCACGCGCTCGCCGGCGCGGTATTGGCCGCGCAGGATGTCGTCCCTCAGGGTTCGGGTGATCTCCTCGGCGCGGGAAAGAGTCTGCGGCATTTATGGTCCTACCAATGTGGTTGGACCAAACCCTACTTCATGTCAGCGACCTGGCGCAAGCAAAGAAATCTCAAGGTGCTCCGGGTTACCATCGGTCTTTTGCGGGACCGTTCCCATGCACATGCTTGTTTGCGTTCTTCGTCGCTTCCTGTTTACTCAGTCGCTGCCGGCGTTCGCGTTGCTGATCGTTGCAACCGGCGGTGCCCACGGGGCGACCGTCGACCCGGATCGGCCGACGGTGCTGGTCACGGGCTCCAATCGGGGCTTGGAAAAAGGGGATACAAAATGAAGCAGTTCAGTTGCCTTGGTATTGGCATGGTCATTCTCCTGACCTTTTCCGGTCTGTCGGCCCAGACTCCCGCGGACGCCCAGGCGTTCGCCGACCGGTGGACAACCGCCTACAACGACCACGACGGCGAGGCTCTGGCGGCGCTCTACACGGAAGGCGCCGAGTTATTGGCGTACGGCGGGGAGGCGCTGTCAGGCCGTGAAGCCATTCGCTCGTTCTGGGCCTCGGACTTCGGAGAAGGCAACCCCCTGACTCTGTTGAACGTGGCCCATACGGTCGAGGGAAGCGACATGATGCTGGTCCAGGGGGACTACGAAGTGGTCGACCGCGATGGCGGAGACCCGTTAGTATCCGGTGGCTTCGTGCAAATCTGGAGGCTCGACGACAGCGGCGATTGGCGCATCGACCGTGAACTCTGGTTCGACGCCATGGTTCCCTACGAGTAGCGCGGGCTGTCTCGGAAGGCGTTAACGGGCTCTGGCGCGATCCGGGGTTCGTGCCGCCCGATCGAATGGGACCCGAATTCAGCGAGCCACTGAATCAGTCGAAGATCGTTCGCTCATCCGGGCGCAGGTTGTTCTCGCCGACTCCGGGCATCTGGTTCATCATCGACGACTGCAGCTCCGACGCGTCGACGCCGGGCGGCAGGCCGTCGGGGAGCATGCCCGTGAAGGCCACCCAGTTGCCGAACATTCCTTCGGTGGGGACCTCGGCCGGCTCGCGCTCGACCGCCTCCCGGGACGATTCCGCGATGACCCGGGATGACGCGTCCGCCGATCCGACCGCGGCGGCCATGAGCGCCTCGCTGGGAACGTAATTCGAGTCGTTGGTGACCTGGCCGCGGTTGCAGAAGATGCGCCCGTCCGCCAGTTCAATCTGCACCGCATGACAGACATTGGCTTCGCGTCTGGCGGGGTTGCCTGAAATTCGCACCGGCGTTCCGGGGGGCACGGCGTCGTTGGACAACCCGTAGCGCACCAGGAAGCGGCGCTCGAACAGCTCGCAACGCCCCTCAGCGAGTTCGCCTTCCGAGTTCAACTGCGTGAAATAGATGTAGGAATGGGGATTGATGACCCTGATGTCGGTGACGACGGCCTGGAATCGGATGTCCGTCGAGGCATCGAAGTGGGCGTCGACGCCGTGATGTGCAAGCGCGGCGCCAGCCGCTGCGAGCAGCACAAGAATGGAACTCAGTCGGTACACTGTCTC
>JAKZVH010000262.1:0-19630 GCA_047516145.1 Gammaproteobacteria bacterium | reverse complement strand
GGGTTATGGCGAAGAGGAGTTGATCCGGGCCGCGGAAGAGCAGCTTCGCAAGCTGAGCTACTCGCCGCTGTTCGTCGGCAGGACCAACGAACCCAGCGTGCTGCTGGCCGAGAAGCTCAAGTCAATGGTTCCTTTCGACACCGGCCGGGTGTTCTTCGGGCTGTCGGGCAGCGACGCCAACGATACGCAGGTCAAGCTGATCTGGTATTACCACAATCTGATCGGCACACCGGAAAAGAAAAAAATCATCAGTCGCTGGCGGGGATACCACGGCACGACAATCGGAGCGGGTTCGCTCACCGGCTTGCCGCCGTTTCACCAGCACTTCGATTTGCCGCTCCCCGCCGTCCTGCATACCGACTCTCCGTACTACTATCGGCATGCCCGGGACGGGGAAAGCGAGACCGAGTTCACCGACCGGCTGGCCGGCAATCTGGAGACACTGATTCAACGGGAAGGGCCGGAGACCATTGCGGCCTTCATCGCCGAGCCGGTTCAGGGAGCCGGCGGCGTGATCGTCCCGCCGGCCGGGTATTTCCGCAAGATCCAGGACATCCTGGACAAGTACGGAATCCTGTTGATCGACGACGAAGTCATCTGCGGTTTCGGGCGTACCGGAAGGGCGTTCGGGGCGGAAACCTTCGACATGCGGCCGGCGACCATGAGCGTCGCGAAGTCCCTGACCTCCGCCTACCTGCCCCTCAGTGCCGTACTGATCCCCGAGTCCATGTACGAGCCGATGATCGAAGCGAGCGGCGCTGTCGGCACCTTTGGGCACGGCTTTACTTACTCCGGGCACCCCGTATGCGCGGCGGTCGCCCTGCGGAACCTGGAACTGATGGAAGAGCGCGATCTGTTTGCCCACGCGGCGGCGATGACAACCATCTTTCAGCAACGGTTGCGCGCGCTCGGCGATCACCCTCTCGTCGGCGATGCCCGCGGCGTGGGTCTGATGGGAGGTATTGAACTGGTCGCCGACAAACGCACCAAGGCCCGGTTCGAGGCCTCACGGGGAGCCGGCGCTCTATGCAGTACGCTCGCGGAGGCGAACGGTCTCCTGGTGCGGCCCCTGGGCGATACCCTCGCCATTTGCCCACCGCTGATCATTGCGGCAGATCAGGTACATGAACTCTTCGACAAGCTGGAGAAGGCACTCGACGAAACGCTGGAGCGGCTGTCCCGATCGTGCCGCGATTGATGATCATGGAGGGCAACACGCTCGCGCGGCAACGCGACGCCGCCGCGCGTGGCGTGCGATCCCCGGGCGGCGTTTACCTTGAGACCCTGGACCGGCTTTACCCGGAGATCCGGTTCGATGTCGTCAATGCCGCGGAAGCCGGCGCGGTTCGCCGATTATCCGGCGAACCGCAGGGCGCTGATTCCGGGCATTATTTGACTCTCGAAACGAATCGGTGAGAAATGCGCCTAGAACGCATCCTTGAGCGCCCTGGTCCGCGCAAAGACGTTAACCAACCCGGCTTCTCCCTGACCGGGATCGGTTAACCCGACAGCCGCACGAATCTCGCCGCTGGCAGGCCTGAGGAAGGGATTGGTGGCCTTCTCGATGCCGATGGTGGTGGGAACCGTCGGTTTTCGGGCGGCTCGCATTGCATCGACCTCGCGTGCGCGCCGGGCCAGCGCTGCGTTCCCCGGCTCTACGCTAAGCGCGAACCGGGCGTTCGCCTGAGTGTACTCGTGGGCGCAGTAAACCCGGGTATCGTCCGGCCAGCGCATGAGCTTCTGCAAAGACGACCACATCTGCTGCGCAGTGCCCTCGAAGAGCCGCCCACATCCCATGGCGAACAGCGTATCCCCCACGAAGGCGACACCATCCTCGGTGAGGTGGTAGACGATATGGCCCCTGGTATGGCCGGGGGTGTCGTGGACGCGCACGGGATGCTCGCCCAATAGAAACTCGTCGCCCTCCCCCACCTCGACGTCGATGCCCGGGATCCTCGCCGCGTCCGCGCGGGGCCCGACGATCCGGCAACCCGTCGCCGCCTTGATCGCCAGATTGCCGCCGGCGTGGTCGTTGTGATGGTGGGTATTCAGGATATGGGTGAGCTGCCAGCCCTTGTCGCGCAACGCTCCGAGGATCGGTTCCACCTCGGGAGTATCCACCGCGGCGGTCACCCCGGCGGTGGTATCGTGGAGCAGAAATCCGTAGTTGTCCCGCAGGCAGGGGAACATGTGTATCTCGATGGGCGTCATGGGCTGGTCCTCGAATCGTGCCTCGCCCGCCCGGGAATTCCACGTTATCGCGGCGGCGTGACCGGCATTGATATCGTACAATGCGTGGCCGCGCGCCCCAAGCGGTCTGGGTCGCACAGGACACTGAAATGCCCGAAATAACCCTGCCAGACGGTTCGACCAAGACCTTCCCCGAGGCCGTGACCGGCCTGGGTCTCGCCGAGTCGATCGGCAGCGGTCTGGCAAAGGCCGCCGTCGCCATACGCGTCGATGGCGAGTTGCGGGACCTGAGCGCGGAAATATCCAGGGACGCCGCCGTGGAGATCGTGACGCGGACCTCGGCGGATGGACTGGAGGTCCTGCGCCACGACGCCGCTCATGTGATGGCGGAGGCGGTCAAGGAACTCTACCCGGAAACGCAGGTCACCATCGGGCCGGCCATCGAAAACGGTTTCTACTACGACTTCGCCCGCGATGAGGCCTTCACGCCGGAGGATCTCGAGCGTATCGAGGCGCGCATGCACGATATCGTGCGCCGCAACGAGGCGATCACGCGCGAGGTCTGGGCGCGGCCGGACGCGGTGGCGTTCTTCAAGCGTCAGGGCGAAGCCTACAAGGCGGACATCATCGCCGGAATTCCCGAGCACGAGGATGTCACGCTGTACCGGCAAGGGCAGTTCGTCGACCTTTGCCGCGGCCCCCACATGCCTTCCACGGGGCGCCTGGGCCGGGGCTTCAAGCTCACCAAGCTGGCCGGGGCGTACTGGCGCGGCGATTCCGGAAACGAAATGCTGCAGCGCATCTACGGCACCGCCTGGGCCAGCGAGAAGGAACTGAAGCAGTACCTGCGCCGGTTGGAAGAGGCCGAACGAAGGGATCATCGCCGCCTGGGACGGCAAATGGACCTGTTCCACTTTCAGGACGAGGCCGTGGGTGCGGTTTTCTGGCACGCCGGGGGTTGGACGCTGTTCCGGACACTCGTCGAGTACCTGCGTCGCCGGCAGACCAAGGCCGGCTATCTCGAAGTCAACACCCCCGAACTGATGGACCGCAGCCTGTGGGAGGCATCCGGCCATTGGGATACGTTCGGTGAGAACATGTTCACGAGCCGCACGGCGGACGAGCGGTTGTGGGCGATCAAACCGATGAACTGCCCGGGGCATGTCCAGGTCTTCAAGAACGCGCTGCGCAGCTACCGCGAACTGCCCTTGCGGCTCGCCGAGTTCGGCAAGGTGCACCGCTACGAACCATCCGGCGCGCTGCACGGCCTGATGCGGGTCCGGGCCTTCACCCAGGACGACGCGCACATTTTCTGCACCCAGGACCAGATCACCGCAGAGACGGGCGAGGTATGCAGCCTGCTTCTCGGCATCTACCGTGACCTGGGATTCACGGATGTCACCATCAAGTTCGCCGACCGGCCGCCGCGCCGGGTCGGCGACGACCGGGTCTGGGACCGCGCCGAGGCGGCGTTGCAACAGGCCATGGATGAACTCGGCCTGGACTACACCCACAACCCCGGCGAGGGCGCATTCTACGGGCCGAAGATCGAATTCGTGCTCAATGACGCCATTGGCCGCGAATGGCAGTGCGGCACGCTGCAGGTGGACCTGAACCTCCCCGATCGTCTCCGCGCCAGCTACGTGGGCGCGGACGGCGCCCGGCATACGCCGGTGCTCCTGCACCGGGCCATTTTCGGCTCGCTGGAGCGATTCATCGGCATTCTGCTAGAGCACTACGCCGGCAATCTGCCGCTGTGGCTGTCACCGCGGCAAGTGGTAGTAGCCACCATCACCTCGGACGCCGACGCGTACGCCGCGGAAGTTGTCGAAACGCTGCACGGCGCCGGGCTGCGTGCGGCGGCCGATCTCAGAAACGAGAAAATCAACTACAAGGTTCGCGAGCACAGCGTGATGAAGACACCCGTCATCATTGCTCTTGGCAGGCGCGAGGTGGAACAGCGCACCGTTTCCATTCGGCGTCTGGGCGACAAGCGGCAACGGGTCATGGGTTTGGCCGAGGCCGCGAGCGCGCTCGCGCACGAATCGCGATCTCGCGGCTAACGCTCAGGGCGCTGACTCCCGGCAACACTAAGGAACGACCATGCGCGTAATCAGTTTCGAGCACGGCGGTGCGGCGAGCTTCGGCCTGGCGAACGCGGGCGGCATCATCGACGCGGGTGCCCGGCTCGGCGGGCAATTCTCCGACCTGCGAGACGTTCTGCGGCAGGGAGCCCTGGGGCGGCTTGAGGAACTGTCGGGTCTCGCCCCGGATGTTGCCGAGGACGACATCCGTTACCTGCCGGTCGTACCCAACGCTACCAAGATTCTCTGCGTGGGCATCAACTACATGGGACATATCCAGGAGACCGGTCGCGACGTGCCGCGCCACCCTGTGCTCTTTACCCGATTCGCGGATAGCTTCGTCGGCCATGGGCGCCCATTGATCCGCCCGCGGGCTTCCAGAGACTTCGACTACGAGGGCGAACTTGCGGTCATCATGGGCAAACGCGCCTGGCACGTGTCCCGGGCGCAAGCCATGGACTACGTGGCCGGCTACACCTGTTGCAATGAAGGCAGTATCCGCGACTTCCAGTACCACAGCATCCAGTTCACCGCCGGCAAGAACTTCTTCCGCAGCGGCGCACTCGGGCCCTGGATGGTGACGCGGGACGAACAGCCCGATCCTGCCGCGCTGCATCTTCGGACCGTTCTCAACGGAGCGGTTCTGCAGGACGCGCCGGTGAGCGATCTGTGTTTCGACGTGCCGAGCCTCATCGAGTATTGCTCGATCTGGACGCCGCTCGAACCGGGGGATGTCATCGTCACCGGCACGCCGGGCGGGGTTGGCCGGGTGCGCAAGCCGCCGCTCTGGATGAAGCCCGGCGACGTGGTGGAGATTGATATTCGCGGCGTGGGCGTGCTGCGCAACACCATTGCCGAGGAGGCTTAGCCGGAACTTCCGACCGACGCGCGCAGGCTATGTCGCGGCAGCCGATCTTACCGGCGCCAGGGATTGAAAATCGTACTGTTGCGGGTCCGCCAGGTGGGATGGGACGATGTTGCGGAGGCTGCGGAACAATCGCTCGGTCCGGCCCGGGTCTTCGGCCTCCCAGTCTGCCAGCATCGCCTTGATCTGCTTGCGCTTCAGGTTCTCCCGGGATCCGCAGAGATTGCACGGAATGATCGGGAACCGACGCGCCTCGGCGTAGCGGGCGATGTCGGCTTCCCGGCAATAGACCAGCGGCCGGATCACCACGTGCCGGCCGTCGTCGCTCAGGAGTTTCGGCGGCATCGCCTTCAGTGCCGCCCCGTAGAACATGTTGAGGAACAGGGTCTCGACCACGTCCTCACGGTGATGCCCGAGGGCAATCCCGGTAGCGCCGAGTTCATCGGCGACCCGATACAGGATGCCGCGGCGCAATCTCGAACACAGCCCGCACATGGTCTTGCCCGCGGCAACCACCTGGGTCACGACCGAGTAGGTATCTTCCGCCACGATCCGGTAGTCGACTCCGACGGATTCGAGGTAGGCCGGCAGGATGTCCTCGGGGAACCCGGGCTGCTTCCGATCGAGGTTGACGGCCACCAGCTCGAACTGCACCGGCGCGCGCCGCTGCAGGCCGAGCAGGACATCGAGCAGCGTATAAGAGTCCTTGCCGCCCGAGACACACACCATGATGCGGTCGCCATCGTCAATCATCCCGTAGTCGGCGATGGCCTTGCCGGCCAGACCGCGCAGCCTTCTTGCGAGCTTCCGTTCGGGGTCTGCCGGTAAAACGCCCACGCGCGCCGGCGCGAGCTGGCGATCGAGAGCTGTCTTCACGTGCATTGCCCCTTTCAGGTTGGCGTGGGCAGGGATCATAACCGATGGATCGCCCAGCTAACGGCCGATTTCAATCGCGAAAAGGTTATGATTGATGGCGAGTTTCAAGCCTCGGCCGGCGGCCGGGCATCGTGTCGAAAATGGCTAAAAAACCCCGCAACCCCGTTGCCCGCTCCCCGCTCCTGCGCAAGGGTGGCGCGCATCGAAAGACAAGGTCCGGCGAGCGGATGCGGTCGAAAAAGGTGCTGCGAGAGGAAGCCGGGCACCCCACCGGCGGACAGGCGCCGGAAAAGAATCCGGAACAAGGTTAGCCCGCATGTCTCACCAACCCTGGTCGCGAGGGCGTGGAGACGCCAGTCGATGGGCCTGGCGGGTGGTCTCAGGCAGCCGGTAGCAGTGGGCGAGGTATCCACGCTAGGATTACGGCGAAGGAAATCATGATATCGCCATGCCTGTGGAGTTTGCGAAAATCTCAATCCGATCACCGGGCCACCCGTCGGGCCACGGGATACGGTTTGCTGCGGAGATCGCGGATGAGTAGTCCCTCGAGGTTGGTCGCTGCATGGATTCTCGTCGCCTCGTTGCTCGCCGGGCCACCGGCCGGAGCCAGGCCGCTTCAGGACGTTCTGAACGACGGCACGCTACGCGTGGGTGTGGCCTTGTTCACGCCGTGGGCGATGCGCGACGCGTCCGGCGAGCTGACCGGTTTTGAAATCGACGTGGCACGAAAGCTGGCCGAAGACATGGGGGTTGACGTGGAGTTCAGCGTTTACGCCTGGGACCGCATCATTCCCGGACTCGAAGCCGGCGAGGTCGACATCATCGCCGCCGGCCTGTCGATCACCCCGGAACGCGCACTCCACGTCAATTTCAGCCAAGCCTACGCCACCGGCGGCACGACGCTCGCCACCAATCTCGACAACACGGCGAGCGTCGGCAGCCTCGACGATCTCAACGATCCCGCCTACACGGTCGCCGCCGTCCCCGGCACGGCCGCCGAAGCGCTGGCCCGGCGCATCTTCCCCCGGGCGGAACTGGAACTGTACGAAGACGCCGAAGGCGCCGGTTCCGCGCTGGTCGCCGGCGATGTGGATGCCTATATCGAGAACGAACCCGTCCCGACGTTTCTGGCGCTGGAAAACCCCTCCCGTGTGGACGTTCCGGTACCGACACCACTCCTGCCCACACCAGCCGGTTTCGCGGTAAGCAAGGGCGATCCGGACTTCATCAACTTCCTCAACGCCTGGATCACGGCGCGGGAGTCCGATACCTGGTTGCCGACACAACACGGCTACTGGTTTCAGACGCTGCGCTGGAGGAACTGAGTTGGCTTCGGCGAGCCCCGGAACTGTCCGCGCAGCGCGCGTCGTTGCCCTGGCCGGAATGGCTTGCGCCGCGGTGCCCCTCGCTCAGGAGGAAGCCCCACTGCCGCCGCGAATTCTGGACGACGAGCCCGGTCAGGCTAGCCTGGCGCAGGTTCCGGAAGGTCGCGCCGAGGTCATGGAGGAAATCGTCGTTGTGGCTACCCAGCGGTGGCGTCTGCCCGATCTGGGCGCCACCTGGCGGGCGCGATACGAGGAACAACCGAAGAGCCGCGTGTCGATACGGTATCTGCCCCTCTACGATCCGGAACTGGCCGACCGCTGGCCGGATCTCTTCCAGCTCAGCAAGCAGGAGGAGCGAACCGGCTATATCGAGTTGTTCCGATTCCGCTTCGGGACCGAGGCTCAGAAGACCATCGTCCCCACCGTATTGAACCCCGATCCCTGACACGTGGACGTCGATGCACGTCGCGTGGTCCCGTCGCGGGGTGACACGCAGTGACGGATGCCCCGGGCTTCAGCGGATTCCCGGCGGACACGGTCCGTTTTCTGGGCGAACTCGCCGGGAACAACAACCGCCCGTGGTTCAATGGGAACAAGCGTCGCTACGAAGAGTCGGTACTGGAACCTGCACTGGACTTCATCTGCGCCATGGGACCGCGGCTGGAGAGTGTGGCACCGCACTTCACAGCCATTCCCAAGCGGGTCGGCGGGTCGCTGATGCGCGTCTACAGGGATACACGGTTCTCCCGGGACAAGACACCCTACAAGACGAATATCGGAATCCAGTTCCGCCACGAACTCGGCAAGGACGTGCACGCCCCCGGTTTCTACGTGCACATCGATCCCGATTCGTGCTTCCTGGGGATCGGCCTGTGGCATCCGGGATCGGGACCGCTGGGCGCGATTCGGGATCGAATCGTCGAGGACCCTGCCGCGTGGACGAAGGTGCGCGATGCCAGGCCTTTTCGCCGGCGATTCGACTTGTCGGGGGCCAGCCTGCAACGGCCGCCCCGCGGCTACCCCGTGGAGCATCCGTGCATGGACGACCTGAAACGCAAGGACTTTATCGGCATCGCCCCCTTCGATGTCGCGGCCGCGGCGGACGCGGACTTCGCGGACCGGGTGGCGGCGGACTTTGCCGCCGCGAAACCCTTCATGGCGTTTCTGTGCGCGTCGTTGGAGTTGCAATTGTAGCCACGGAACGCGTACATGGTCATTTGAAGTTCAGGTTCAAATTATCATGATATTTTGAACTACCCGTCCAAATGAAACCTGCGCGCGTCGGCGTATGCCTCGAACCGCGCGCGCGGCGTCAGCGCGCGATGTTCCACTGCATGGTGGCGGGGTTGAACTCGTAGACCAGGTACAACACCGAAAGCGCGAAAAATACCCAGGCAAAGATTTCCCCGCCCCGGTGCCGCGGCACTTCGCGCATGTACGTGCGCTGCTTGTGGGCACCGTAACCACGGATGTCCAACGCCATGGCCTGGGTCTGACCGTTGCGCAGCCCCAGGACCAGCATCGCAAAGGCCAGGTGCCTTATGCGTATCCACTTGCGTCTGAACCAATTGGTTTCCTGACCCAGGTCGCGTATGCGTTGGGTGATCGAGATCTCCCGTCCCAACTGGAGAAACGACGGGAAGAGGATCAGCCCGAGCACCGGTGCGTGGACCAGGCGATAGTCCCAGCCCCTCCGGGAGAGGCTCTGCACCAGGTCGGTGGGATGGGTGGTGAAGGCAAAGGCCAGCCCAGCCGTTCCCAGGGCCAGGAATCTCAACGCCAACAGCGCGCCGAACCCCAGGGACGCCCAGGTCAGATCCTTGATGGGCGTGCGCAACGCCACCGTATCCGACCCCACCGTGGCCTGCCCGCCGTAAAAGAACGGGAATACCACGGCCAGAATCAGAATGAACGGGACGATGATCTTGCCCAGCGCCCAATATTGCTTGAGAGGCACACCGGTGAAACAGGCCGCGAACACAAAACTGCCCGCAAAGAGCACGGCCCCGACATTGAGATTGGTATTGAAGATGGCGACGAACGACACGCTCAGGACGAGCAGCAATTTCGAGAACGGCGTCATCCGGTGGGCCAGCGAAGCACCCGGAATGAAAGACAGGTTAGCCCGGGCTTGCATCGCTCACCCATTTTCTGCCGAGGCCGCCGCGCCGCGCACCGTAACGCGAGCGGAGTTGCCTGACCAACTCGGCGGTGGTCAGCACCGGCTTGCCCAGGAGCCTGGCGGAGAGCCCGTACACCGGCGGCGGCCGCAACCTCGCCCTTGCGAGGACCTCCCCGCTCGCGAAGAGCGCCGCCGGCGGGCCGTCGAATGCGATCGCACCATCGCATAGGACTACAGCCCGATCCGCGTACTCCGCCACCAGCCGCATGTCATGGGTGATAAACACCACGGAGGCGCCGCCCGCCGCGAGCTTGCGGAGTAGTTCCATCAGATTCCTGGCCTGATGATAATCCTGGCCGAAGGTCGGCTCGTCGAGAACCACCACATCGGGCTTGTCCACCACCATCGCCGCCACTGAAAGCCTGCGCTTCTGGCCGTGACTCAGGACGTATGGACTGGCATCGCGCCGGTCGAGCAGTCGCACGGCTCGCAAATGCTCCAACGCCCGTGCTTTCACTTCGGACTCGGCCAGACCCAGCGCGCGCAGCCCGTGGGCGATCTCGTCGTAC
This sequence comes from Gammaproteobacteria bacterium, assembly GCA_047516145.1. GTDB lineage: Bacteria > Pseudomonadota > Gammaproteobacteria > Steroidobacterales > Rariloculaceae > UBA6522. The sequence continues at coordinate 9,599 of JAKZVH010000262.1, read as the reverse complement.
ACCGTCCCGCGCACGAACTGCTTCTCGGGCACCTGGAAAATGTGTGCCACGCGCCGTGCAAGGTGCGCAAACTTGTAATCGCTCGTCGAAATCCCGTCAACCAGGACGGCCCCCGAATCCGGCATGGCGATGCCGTTGAAGAGCGACGCCAGGGTGGACTTGCCGGAACCGTTCTGGCCAACCACCGCGAGCAGTTCGGACCTGTGCGTCGCGAAACTGACGCCGGCCAGCACGCTGTGCTCGCCGTAGGCAAACGAAACATCCCTGACCTCGATCACGGTGGATGGAGTCCCCGCGGCGGCGTACGACGACGGCTCCTCGGGGGCCGCGACGGCATTGGCGGGCGAGGACGCCGCCGCGTCGCCGCCGAGTGCCTCGACAGCACCGATCAGTTCGTCCGCGCAGAGGGGCACCTCGGCGGTGAGGTCGAATCCCCGTGCCCGCAATTCAAGGGCGACTTCCGTGGCCTGGGGAATCCACAGGCCCATCTCGTCGCGGACCTGCAATCCGCGTTCGCTCATGAACCGGCGTGGCGACCAGGGGCCCTCCACGCGCCGATCCTCAACCAACAACACCGTGTCGACCCGGTCAAAGATCTCGTCCACCTCGTGTTCGATCACCATCACGGTCAGACCGGAGCGCGCGCGAATCCGGTCGACGGTTGCGAGCACGTCAGCCGTTCCGGCCGGGTCCAGATTCGAGGTGGGTTCGTCAAGGATGAGAACCGCCGGTTCCAGCGCGAGCATGGCCGCGAGCGCCACCCGCTGCTTTTCGCCTCCGGAGAGTTCCAGCATTCCGCGCCGCCGAAAACCCTGCAGGCCGACCAGGTCAAGAGCCGCGTCGATGCGGCGGTGGATTTCAGCTGGCCGGAACCGATAGTTCTCCAGCGCGAAGCCGACCTCCTCCTCCACGGTCAGGGTGACGATCTGATCCTCGGGGTTCTGAAACAGCATGTTTACACGGCGAAATCGCTCTGCCGCCACAAGCTCCCGGCGGTTGATCAGGCCGCGGGCGGGATCGGCGATGAGCACCCGCCCCTGGTTCCGGCCGCCCATGTAGTCTGGATAGATGCCCACCAGGTTGAGCGCAAGCGTGCTCTTTCCGGAGCCGCTACGCCCGAGGATAAGGACGAACGAACCGGCCTCTACCGAGAATGAGACCCCGGCCAGTGCAGCGGCTCCTTCGGGCTGGCCCGCGGAAGGCTTGAACCAGAAACTGTAATCCTCGAGAACCAGGGCCGGATGACCCACGGGCGGCGCTGCGGTCACGCCCGTTTCGTCTCGTCCGCCGCGAGCGCCGGCGGGCTGTCCACCGCCGGGACCCCGGCCCGTTCAAGACCCCGCCCGAGGTACCACGCGGTCACGCCCCAGATCAGGCCGCCGAACGCCGCGATCGACATCGACACCAACGCCCAACGGGCGCCATCGACTAACTGGAAACCGCCCTGACCGACGAAAAGCGCAACCTGGTTGGCCACGGACGTGACCGCCACCGCGAGCGCGAAAAGAAACCTCCCGCCGCGCCAACGCAACCCGACAAAGATGGCCGCGCCACACGCCGCGGGGAACAAACCGTAGAACAATAGCACCGGTCCGTCCGGGTCTCCGGCGAACCAGCGAACCAGCGCCGTAACGGTCGCCGCCAGCATGACCAACGCGGCGCGCTTGCGCAGGTAAGCGCCGGCATAGAACAGTATCCAGGTGGTTCCATTGTAGAAGGCGTAGATGGCGAAACCCACGGGGCCCGCCGCCCAGACGGTTCGCTCCAGGAATCCCAACAGGCCGACGATCTCGATCACGGCCTGGATCACGCCCAGCAAGACCGCGGCGACGATGTCCATGGTGTCGAGCCTGAAGTCCCTGCCTGCGCGGTAGATGGGCGTCAACTCAACGTTGCGGCCAGCGCCGCGTCGACAATTCTCCGGTCCTGCGTCAGCAGCGTCGCTCCCAAAACCCTCGCGGTTGCCACAAGAATTCGGTCGGCAGGGTCGCGGTGAAAGGAGTCGGGGAATGTAGCCAGCTCGGCAGCGATTGCCGGCGATACTCCATGCCGGCGCACGAGTGGAGGCGCCGTCGCCTTTTCAAGCCACTCCCGCAACGGCACCGAGAGCTGGATACGGCCCATCCCGTGAAGTGTCGCTACTTCCCAGAGCGAAATGTCCGAAATGTGCAGCGGCTCTGCCGGGCTTGCCAGGTCGACGACCTCCTGCTGGGCCCGCGATAACCGGCTGCGGCCATTCAACCACCAGATCAGAATGTGTGTGTCGAGCAGCGCCATCACTGGCTCAGGCTCTCCCAATGATCCTCCGGAACGGCAGGATTGACGATGTTGCCGACCTCTGTAACCGTGCCCTTCAATTCCAGTTGCGGGTACTCGGCATGGGCCCGACTCGCGGGCCCCAACTCGGCAACCGGGCGGCCGCGCTTGAGAATGACCAATCGCTCACCGGTTGCCGCCACGCGATCGAGAATAGCCAGGCAACGAGCCTTGAAATCGGATGCGTTGATGGATTCCATATGACTAGTGTTCGTGACCGGTCATTGCCTGTCAAGGTTCGGATGGCTCCCTGACGTTCCCCCATGGCTGCAGAAGCGCCGCATTCTCGATTTCATGCAAAGCCGTAAACGCAGGTAGAATCGATTAACAATATCGCTGGAGCGTTCTCATCGCCACAGGATTGAACTGTACTTTGACATTCAGCATTGCCGTTCTCGCGGCAAGTTCGATGTCCTCGACGAGCTTCGCGCAGGCCACGCCGGGGAATAGGTCGGGAGTTCCTTCGGAGAACGTCTCCCGGTCGAACGCCGGTGTCGAAGACGCGGCCGCCGAGCGCTACCTGGCGGACGTGGCCTGGCTCGCCGACGATGCCCGTGGCGGCCGGGGCCTCGGCACGCCCGGCCTGGCGGCAGCGGCTGCCTGGCTGGAGGAGCAGTTCGCGCGGATCGGTCTTGAGCCTGCCGCCGGCGACGGTGGCTATCGCCAGGGTTTCCAGGCCGTGGTGGATGTCGAACGGGGACCGGCGACACGGCTTGCGGTGGACGGCGAGGCCGTTCCGCTGGATGACTTCATCATCCCCGGATTTTCAGCCACGTCGGAGGCGGCCGCGCCGGTCGTCTTCGCCGGTTGGGGCGTGGTATCGGATGAACACGGGATCAATGACTACGAAGGAATCGACGCACGGGGACGCATCGTCCTGGTACGCCGGTATACGCCGGAAGATGGCGCGTTCGCCAACGAATCGCTGCGGCGGCGCCTGAGCGACCTGCGTTACAAGGCGTTTACCGCCCGCGAGCAGGGCGCCGTCGCCCTGCTGGTGGCCGACCTGCCGGTGGACGGCGCGCCCGAGGACGAGTCGCCGCTGCCGGCCATGCGGGTCGATCCGCAGGGCGGCGCGGGCATCGCCGTGGCCGTGATCGAGCGTGCCTGGGCCCAACGAATCCTCGATGGGGCCGGGCAAGTCAGCCTGACCACGGAGCTGATCGAACACACCCGCGAGGTGCACAACGTCGTCGGCCGTTTGCCGGCGAGCGAGCGGCAGCCCGGCGCCGTCGTGCTGGGCGCTCACTATGATCACCTGGGCTACGGTGGTGAGTCGTCCCTCGCCCCGGGTTCCGACGAGCCGCACAACGGCGCCGACGACAATGCATCCGGTACCGCGGCGCTGCTGGAAGCCGCACGGGTTCTGACCGCCCGCCAGGACCAATTGGAGCGCGATGTACTCTTCGTCGCCTTTACCGGTGAAGAGAACGGCCTGCTGGGATCGAGCCATTTCACACGCGAGCCGCCGCCCGGTGCGGCTCCAGCCGGACTGGTGGCCATGCTCAATATGGACATGGTCGGCCGGCTTACGAACAATCGCCTCTCCGTCCTGGGAGGCGCATCGGCGGACGAGTGGGAGTCGGTGATTCAACCGCTGTGCGCGATGCTTGAGATTGGCTGCGATCTGAGTGCCGACGGATACGGTCCTTCAGACCAGATGCCTTTCTACGCGGCTGGCGTCCCGGTATTGCACTTTTTCACTGGCGCTCACGACGACTACCACAAGCCGACCGACGACACGGCCTTGATCAACGCCGCCGGGGGCGTGCGGATCGCCAACCTGGTGGCGGAGACGGCGCTGGAACTGACGGCGCTGGAGGGGCTGACCTACAAGGCGGCTGAAGCACCCACGCCGGTCGGCGATGTTCGCAACTACGGCGCATCCCTCGGAACGATTCCCGACTACACCGGCTCGCCCGACAACCGCCCGGGGATGCGACTTGCGGGGGTGCGCCCCGGCGGACCCGCGGAGCAGGCCGGGCTGCAGCGCGGCGACTGGATTGTCGAACTCAACGGCCGGGAGGTCCGCGACATCTACGACCTGATGTACGTACTCCAGGAAGCGAAACCGGGCGAACAAGGTACTGTAGTGGCAGAGCGAGACGGGGAACGGATCGAACGGCCGGTCACGTTTGGCGAGAGCGCTCGCACACGGTGACGCGATCGCTTATTCCCCGAACAGGCCGACCCCCGTGGTCGGGGTCGTCAACGTACCGTGCACTCGAAGGGCCTGACGCGCACACCGGGCTCCCATGCCCACACGGCCTCCCACACGGCAGGCTCCGCCAGATTCGGCGGATCGGTTGCCGTCAATTCGAGCTCGAGGCGCGTGTCATTTTCGCTCAGGGTGTACCACTCCACGACCCGAACCTCCGCACTCATCGGCGTGCCGCTATCGTCCAGGAGCGGGTAGTCGATTCGCGTCGTTTCCACGATCAGCGTCTGGCCTTCCCATCGGCCCACCGAATAGCCCAGGGGAGAAGGTAGCCGTTCTTCAGCCGCAACCGCCGTCATGTGGATCGTACGGGTCGTATCCCACTCTTCGATTCGCTGAATTATTTGCTCGCCCCGATCCACGAACTGCATCGGATAGGGATTCAGGACTGCGTTCGGCATCCCGGGCGGCTGGCAGCGGTGGCTCGGATCGTCGGTGAATGGGTCCCACGCGGCCCTGGCGGATTCAGCGGCCGGAGTCATCGACAGCGGTTCGCGCAAGCGATGAATCGGGCCGCCGTTCACCCACACCCGGAAGATGCCCGTTGGGGTGCTCCCCTCGTCCGAGTCCGGCGCCGCTTCTGCGTCGGTCCTGGTCACACCGCTTTGCATGAGTTCCTCGCCGGTCGGCGCAAGCAGGCGATCGAGATACAGCTCGTTCAAGCCCCGGCGGGACGGCGCGCCGACGGCGCGGACACGGTCGCCGACCGCCACGGTGTCAGGATCGAAACCCGCCCGCAAAAGGTCATTGTAGGTGCCGCCTTCGATCTCCCATTCGACCTGTTCCCCTTGCTCGTTGTCGGCGACCAACGTAAGGCCGATGTGCGGATTTCGCCAGAATACGTCGGTTACGGTACCGGCGACTTCGGTTGTCTGACTGCGATCGAATAGCGCCCCGGTTGAATGGTGCGCGACGGCCGCAAAGGGGAGAGCTTGTACGGCCACGGCCAGGACAAGGCTGTGCAACACGCACATGGCCGCCGGACGATCCGGATGCTCCATCGAGTTCTTCGAGCGTGTACGTATGGACTTTCCCACCATGCCGGGTCCCTCCCCGTAAAGCCTCCAGAATACTACCCGTCCTCCGTCCAACCAACCGCGGTGACCGGTGACCTGCCGCCTGGGCGACTGCGCGCCATGTTGTCGCACCGTGGAGGGGTTCCAGGCAAACAATTGTGAACGCGGCGGTTGAACGCGCGGGGTCTTGGATACGTCCAGAGACGGCGTCGCCCACAGATGGTGCCGGCACACGGATTCGAACCGCGGACCTGAGGTTTACAAAACCCCTGCTCTACCAACTGAGCTATACCGGCAGCGGTCCCGGGCGCTCGTGACTGCGCCCGAAACCTCAAACCTCTCCAGAACGTCTGCCCCGAAGGGCACGGCGTTATTCAGGTTTTATTGCCCGGATCAGCAACCGGTCGGTGGCGTAGCGAATCGCGGGATCCCGTATCCCCAGCGTATGGTCGTCGTCCGCGTTCATCAGAATGTCGGAAGAAGCGTCGACGACAAAACCCGCCTGGGCGATGAGTTCCTCGGCCTTGCTCGTTTCCATGCGGTGAAGCTCGGCATTGTCCTGCCCCGCGACGCCAACATGATCGACGACCCCGAATACGCCGCCCGGTTTGAGCGCATCGTAGATGCCGCCAAGGAACGCCAATCCAGCCTCGTCACCACGATTGGCCATGTCATGCAGATTCAACGCGGTGAACGCCGCATCCGCCTGCGCGGGCAGATCGATGGCGGTGCCCTCGGTGTAGAGGACCTCGACGTTGCCCAGGCGCTCCGCCCGGGCCGCCGCCATCGCTTCGACCCGCTCGCGCATTCGCTCCGCGTTCTGTGAGTAAACCGTGCCATCCGGCCCGACGGCGGCGGACAGCACTTCAGTGTACCAACCGCCCCCGGCGATCGCCTCAAGCACGCTCATGCCTTCCCCTATGCCGACGAAATTCAGCACCTCCGCGGGCATCCGGGACGCATCCCGTTCCCTCTCCTCGGCCGGACGTTCCGCGGCGGCCAGGGCCGCGTCGAATCCCGGCGCCAACTCTGCCGAGGCACCAACCGTGGCCGCGCAAGCCGCAACAGCAATCAACCAACTCGTTCTCGTTCTCGTTCTCATTATCCTGTTCTCCTCAACTTCAATTGCGACCCACCCAGTGCTCGTGGCCGCGAATCCGGGTCAAACGTCGACCTATTTTACACCACGTCGAGACCGCATCGCCGCAGCGCAAGCTCGAGCAGCCGGTCGATCAACTCACCGTAACCCATGCCACTTGCTTCCCATAGCCTCGGATACATGCTGAATTCCGTGAACCCCGGCATCGTATTTACTTCACTGACGTAGATGCGGTCGGTTTTCCGTTCCAGCAGGAAATCTACCCGGGCAAGGCCGGAGCAGGCCAATCCCACGAAGGCCTGCACCGCGATTTCCCGGAGTGTCCGGCTCAGCGAGTCGTCCAGCGCGGCCGGTACGATCAGCTCAGTCCGACCGTCGAAGTATTTCGCTTCGTAGTCGTAGAACTCGCGGCAAGGTCGAATCTCGCCGGGAACCGACGCCTCCGGATCGCTGTTGCCCAGGATGCCGACCTCGATTTCCCGGGCGTCGATACCCGGTTCAACGAGCAGCCTGACATCGAATTGCGCCGCCTCGTCGAGGCCCGCGGCCAATGCCTCGCGCGTACCGACTTTGGATATCCCCAGGCTGGAACCGAGATTGGCCGGTTTGACGAACAGTGGGTAGGGAAACCTGGATTCGATATCGTCCAACGTCTGCTCCCGCCTCGATCGCCATGTGTCGCGATGCAGGACGACCGATGGAAGCGTGGGAATGGCATGGGCCCGGAATACGTCCTTGGCCAGCCCCTTGTCCATGGCCAATGCGCTGGCGGCCACGCCGCAGCCCACGTAGGGAACGCCGCACAACTCCAGCAGTCCCTGCACGGTGCCGTCCTCTCCCATAGGGCCGTGCAACACCGGAAATACGGCATCGATGCCGGCCCGCGACAGGACCGACAACGCGTTCGACAGGGTCTCGAGGCCGTCCCCTGGCGATGGTCGCGGTGCCTCGCTCCCACGGGCGCTGGCCGCCACCGTCATCCGTTCCAACACGCCGGGCCCGGCCGCCCAGGCCCCGCTCGTGGAAATACCGATCGGAACGACCTCGAATTTGCTTCGATCGATGGCACCGAGGACGCTCGTGGCCGACAGTATGCTGATGTCGTGTTCGCTGGAAGTACCGCCGAAAATGACGCCTAGCCGGAGTTTCCCCGACATGGCCTACTCATCATCCGGCGCGGCCGCCGGGCCAATTGCGATGTGAACCATCCGATATTCCCTACAGTCCGGCGACGACGATGACCGAAGCGGCAATGATAACGATTGCGGCACCGCCAGCCTAACCCGACGAACGCGGCGGCCGTTCGGCCCATAGGTCCAATTCGCCGGAAATGGCGGCGAGCCCCTCGAGCACCAGGTACTGCCGAAACTCGGTCTCGGCTTCCAGCCAAATCGCCAACTGCGCTGCGTCACCGCCCGTGAGATACACCTCCGGGTGCACCTGCAACTCGGCGGCGACGCCCGAAAGCGCTCGGTCCAACGCGCCCGCCAGGCTCAGCATGGCTCCCTTTGCAACCGCCTCATCGGTGCTGGCGCCGAGTACTCCAATCCCCCGGCCCGGCTCCGGACGACCGCGGGTTTCCCCTATCCCGCTGGTCTGCCGATCGAGTGCGGTGGTTATTATCCCCGGGCCGGCCAGGATCAACCCCCCCAGGTGCAGGCCGCGCGCATCCACGGCGTCGAGCGTCACGGCGGTCCCGGCGTCGATCACGCAGGCCGCGCCACCCGCGAGGCGGTAAGCGGCGACAAGCGCCACCCATCGGTCGGCGCCCAGGCGCGACGGGTCCGCGTAGCCGCAGCGCAAGCCATGTGCCTCGGTGGCGGGGAGCACGAATTCCGGGGTTACGTCCCAGCGCTGCTCGGCAAATTGAGTAAAGGCCGATCCGAAGTCGTCGCCCGCCACGTTGGCAGCGACGACACGGCCGATTCGCCCGGGCAGGGCCTCGGCCATCGACCGCAACGCGGCACCGGGCGCATGGCCGTGAGCGATCTCGGACGGTTCCCGCAAGCCGCGTTCGGCGACGCAGGCCCACTTGATGCGCGAGTTGCCGATGTCCACCACCAGGATCATTGGTCGGGCCTCACGCTCACGTCCCCGGAAACGATTCGCTGCGTACCGGTTTCGGTCTCGATTATCAACGCGCCGCCGGCATCCACGGCGACAACCACTCCCGACACACGATTGGGGCCGCACGTAACCACGACGTGCCGTCGACGCAGGTAGTCCGCCTCGAGGAATGCGTCAAGGTACCCGCCAAACCCACTGGTCTCGAACACCCTGAACAGTTTGAGGTAGCCCTCGATCAGGCGCGCGGCCAACTCGTTGCGCGAGGGCGGCCGTCCTGCCGTCATCCGCGCAAGATCAACGGCGCCGCCACGCCAATCGCTGACGGTGCAGAGATCCTCGGCATCCATCGAAACATTCACTCCCACGCCGACCACGACGTGGCAAGTGCCGCGGCGGCGGGCGGCGGTCTCGACCAGAATGCCGCCGAGCTTGCGGTCGTTCCAGACCAGGTCGTTGGGCCATTTCAGGGCCGGGGCGCGGCCTGTCATCGCTTCTATCGCCCGGCGCGTCACCACGCCGGCGGCCAGGGACAGTGCCGGCAGATCGCCGCGGGTTTCGCGGAACGTCCACGCCACGGACAGTCCGATTCCGCCCCCGAAGGGCATGCTCCACGATCGGCCCCGCCGACCGCGTCCGGCATGCTGAAATTCGGCCAAAACCGCCGCAAGGCAGCCTGGTGCCGGCGCAGGAGCCCTGAGCAGATGGGCGTTGGTGGAGTCCAGCTCCGAAAACACCTCCAGCGTCGACGTTCGCCGAGCCGTGTCGTCGGACAATGCGGCGCGGATACGCTCCAGACTCAATCGATCGAGCGGCCGCGACGACGCCTGCGCGCCAGCGGCATCGCGTCGATGCGATTTGTCGGCAGGTCGCTGCATGCCTGCGC
>JAKZVH010000261.1:0-6632 GCA_047516145.1 Gammaproteobacteria bacterium | reverse complement strand
CGACCCAGTAGGAACGCCAATCGTGCCGCGATTCCGATGACTCCGTGCGATAGCGGCCCTACAATAGGGGAATCGAGAAACGCACCGGAGCCTCGAAGTGGCCTTCGGGCGTGTGTCGGACGTTGGGAGGCCAAAAGCTCATGCGCACTACCTCACTGTTATTGCTAACAGCTGTATTTCTTCTTGCCGAATCCGCATTGTCCCATCATGGCCGGGCGTCGTATTCCCGCGACGTGGTTACGCTTCAGGCCACGGTAACGGAGTTTCGGTTTGTGAACCCCCACGTGCAGATCTACTTCGACATCACCAACGAAGCGGGTGAGACCGAGCACTGGCAGGGCGAGCTTACCGCGCCGAACAAGCTGGCCAGAGGCGGATGGACGAAAAACACGCTCCAGCCGGGCGATGAAATCCGGATCGCGGGGCGTGCGGCCCGGAACGAGGGGCGCTCCGTGGCGATCAACGAGATCGTCATGCCCAACGGCGAGTCGATCCCGTTGTGGGAAGTGCTAGACTAGGTTCCTCGACCCCACGAGGCGACGAAATTGCTGACAGGAGGTAACGGCATGGGCCGCGCAAGCTGTGCAACGCTGGCACTCACGGTGACACTCGGCTTCTCCTCCGCCGCGCTGGCGCAATTCGGGACCGGGAGCCCAGTGAATCCTGAGCCCCTGGTCAACGGACCGGCGCCCGCGCGGGATCTCACCGGTGTCTGGACCCGAATCAGCCCGGAGGGCCAGTTCCGTAGCGGCGCCACGTGGACTCCGGAACCGCCCAGGCTGACGGCTTGGGGAGAGGAGCGATTTGCCACGGCAAGGAACTCCAACGCCGGGGGCTTTTCGCTTGCGGAAACAAACGATCCGGTGCTGACGCGGTGCTATCCGCCGGGCGTCCCACGTGTGTACTTCCACCCCTACCCGTTCGAGGTCGTTTACACGGACACGCAGATGATCATGCTCTACGAGTACGATCACACGATCCGCCGCATATTTACCGACGGCCGAGATAACCCGGGGGACCCGGTGGCGCTCTGGTTGGGCAACTCGGTCGGGCATTGGGAGGACGATACGGCGTTCGTCGTCACCACGGTGGGCATCGACGAACGGACGTGGATGGATCGTTCCGGTTACCAGCACAGCGACCAATTCAGGGTCACCGAAGTTTTCCGTCGTATCGACAAACTGAATCTGGAGATCGACATCACCATGGAAGACCCGATGGCGTTGGCCGAACCGTGGGTGGCGGAAACTCTCTATTACCGCCTGGCGCCCGCCCATTGGGAACTCAGCGAGATCAGTTGCTCAGGGGATTACCTGGATTTCACGCAGTTCGAGAGCTTCCTTGAAGAAGGCGCCGAGTAGGAGCAACGCACCAGGACACTGCCGGCCGAGATTCGAGTACCCACATCCGCCGTGTTGCCACCGGCGGCCATGTCCTTGCAATCGGGCCCAGCCCGCATCGCTCGCCAATCCTTTACTGCGGCCGCCGACTCCACTGGCGGTGGCGGGGCGTTGTCGCGATCTCTACTCGCTGTTACGCAGCACTCGGATCCGCTCCTGCAACGAATCGTACGCGGCTTGCTCTTCGCGGGACAACTCACCGGCCAATAGATTGTCGTGTTCGTACGGATCCGCTTGCAGATCGTAGAACTCCTCCGTGCCCTGGAACCGCAGGAGTTTGTACTGTTTCGTCCGCATCGCGTAGTCCGCCTCCCCCACGCCGGGGAACCCACCGTCGAAAAAATCCGCGTATAGCCACTCCCGCTCCGACGGAGCATCCGGATCCGACAGCGCGGACAGAAAACTCACGGAATCGTGCGTCAAGTCATCCGGAAGGGTATCCTCCGGATCGATGCCGGCCATCTCCATGATGGTGACGAACAGGTCTGCCGAGTTGACCAATGCTTCGCTGACGCCGCTGCGCGCCACACCCGGGCCGGTAACGATCAGCGGCACGTTGACACCGCCCTCGTAGATCGTGCCCTTGGCGCGTCCTGCCCGGAACGGCGGGCTCACATTTCGGCTGGACGTGCCGTTGTCGCCCATGAAGATGACATACGTGTTCTCGCGGACGTCCGGCGTCAGCGACGCCAACAACCGGCCGATCTGCGTGTCCATGGCCTCGACCATCGCCGCAAAGTAGGCACCGGAACTTTCATCCGGCAGAGAACCCGGATCGAGATGCGAGTAGTCCGACTGCCAGGTTTCTTTGGGTGGCAGATGCAGCGGACTATGCGGCAGATTGAATGCAAACCATACGAACCAGGGGTTTTCGCCCTGCGCTGCAATCCACCGAATGGCATCATCCGCCTTGTCGACCGGCGTATACCCGATGGTTCCCATCACTTCGCCGTCGACAACCTTGTTCCAGGTGAAGTACGAGCCCGTCGACCCGGCAATCAAGCCGGAGTAATGGTCGAAGCCGACCAGATTGGGATGGTCGATCCACCCGTTGGGAGCATCCGCCAAGTGCCATTTCCCGATTGCCGCCGAAGAATAGCCCAGCTCCGCGTTGCCCTTGAACGCCATGGGCAACGTAAACTCCTCGGGCAGAAGACCGGGGCGGACCTCGACTTCACCGCCACCTGCCATGCCGCCCCCTCCCATACCTAATGCCTCGTATGAAGCCCACTCGGGTTTCTCCGGGGGATTCGGGAGAGGCGGACCGCCGTTGACCGGCCGACCGATACCGGTACGAAACCCGTAACGGCCCGTGATCACCGTCCCGCGGGTGGGCGAACAAACCGGCTGCGACCAGAAGTTGGTGAAGCGCACGCCTTCCTGGGCCATTCGATCGAGAGTCGCCGTCGTTGGCGGGTTTTCTCCGAGACCATAGGACGCGAGCGTTTCCACGCCCATGTCGTCGCCGAAGATGAGGAGAATATTCGGTGCCGCCGCCGCGGCACGGGGCAGGAGGAGCCATACACCCAGGACAAGTGGAGCCAACAGCGCGGAAATGCCGACAGCCCTGCGTGAAATCTTCATGATCTACTCCGTCAAGCGATATCACTCCGATGCAAGGATGGACATCATTCTCGACTTGCGGTCATCATGATACCTTCTGCCGGCCGCGTTTCAGCGCACGGCATCGACATAGGCGGCGAGATAGGCGGGTATGGCGTGTTCAAAAGGCGTAATATCGTATTATAAAGTTCTTGAACAATCTCGCCGATCCCCCAATATTTCGCCCGTGTGTACGGCGAAGCCGTTGAAGAGCCGCTGTAGCAGATTGGCAAGATATGCAATTCAAAGGAGGAGCGAACGGGTGAGTATTCCGCATTTGCTGGTCCACGACCGGCGTGACAACGTGGGCGTGATCGTGGTGGAAGGCGTGCAAGCAGGCACGGAACTGCTGGCGGTGATCACGGAGGACAACAGCGACTTCACGATCACCACCCGCCATGACGTACCCATCGGCCACAAGATCGCTTTGACCGACCTGGCCGAAGGCGAAACCGCGATCAAGTACGGCGTTGATATCGGCCGCGTGGTCGCGGACACAAAGAAGGGCGAACACGTCCATACCCATAATTTGAAAACCAAGAAATGGTAGGTAAGAGAATGACGGCAAATGGCACATTTTTCGGTTACCGGCGCGAGAACGGCCGCGTCGGCGTGCGCAACCACGTGGCGATCCTGCCCGTGGACGACATTTCGAACGCCGCCTGCGAGGCGGTGGCGAAAAACATCCACGGCACCATCGCCCTGCCCCATGCGTACGGGCGCCTGCAATTCGGTGAAGACCTCGAGTTGCACTTCCGTACCATGATCGGTACCGGCTCGAATCCCAACGTGGCCGCCTGCGTGGTAATCGGGATCGAGCCCGGCTGGACGCAAAAGATCGCCGACGGTATCGCCGCCACCGGCAAACCCACGGCGAGTTTCTCCATCGAACAGCACGGCGACATCGCAACCATCGCGGCGGCATCCCGCCAGGCGAAGGAATTCGTGCACATGACCTCCGGGCAGCAGCGCGAGCCCTGCAACGTTTCCGATCTCTGGGTGGCCGCGAAGTGCGGCGAATCCGACACCACCACCGGTTTGGCCTCCTGCCCCGCGGTCGGCTACATGTACGACCAATGGATCCCTCAGGGTATTCACGGCTGCTTCGGCGAAACCACCGAGATAACCGGCGCGGAACACATCTGCGCGGCACGCGCGGCGACGCCGGAAATCGGCGAGAAATTCCTCCGGACCTGGCAGGCCTACCAGGACGATGTGGTTGAAGCGTACAAGACGTCAGATTTGTCGGACAGCCAGCCCACCAAGGGCAACATCGCCGGCGGGCTGACCACCATCGAGGAAAAGGCGATGGGAAATCTGGAGAAAATCGGTAAGCAAGTCAGTTACATCGATGTATTGGCCCCGGCCGAGGCGCCGAAGCGGGGGCCGGGTCTGTACTTCATGGATACCTCCTCGGCGGCGGCGGAATGCAACACGATTCAGGCAGCCGCGGGCTATGTCGTGCACTGCTTCCCCACCGGTCAGGGCAACATTGTCGGTAACCCGATCATGCCGGTCATCAAGATAACCGGTAATCCGCGGACCGTGCGCACCATGGGAGAACACATCGACGTGGACGTCTCCGGTGTGGTGCGACGGGAGATGACCATCGCCCAGGCGGGCGAGGCGCTCATGTACATGATCGTCGAGACGGCCAACGGGCGGCTCACGGCAGCGGAGGCGCTGGGTCACAACGAATTCGTGATGACCAAGCTGTATCGCAGCGCCTAGCAGCCGCGACGTCAGCGTGCCGGCAGCGCCGGCACCGCGTCCGCGGATTCCGGGACCGGCGTGCGGGCGGTATTCAAGGCCATGGCGAGCAGCGTGTAGTAACCGATGATGCCGATCGAATCGATCACGCCCCGTTCGCCGAACTCCGCCACGGCACGCGCGTAGGTTGAGTCACTGACCTGTTTGTCCCGATTGAGCTCGGTGAAGAGGTCATGGAGGATCCGCTCATCATCGGGAAGGATCTCCGGAACGCGCCCCTCGGCAATCGCATTAACGGTTGCCGGCTCAACTCCCGCATCAAGCGCGATGCGGTAGTGGGCGTACCACTCGTACTGCTGGCTCCATTCCCTGGCGGTGAGGAGAATCAGAAATTCGCTCAGCCGCGGCGGCAAAATGGTGTTGTAGCGCAGATAGTCGCCCATGGCTCGCGCACGGCTCAGGATTTCGGGACTCCGCAGTAGCGGTATCCACGGCCCCCGCGGCCCGTAGCCTCGCACCTCCTGCAGCTCCGCAACCGCGGCTGCCTGGTCAGCGCTCAGGCTCTCAGCTGGAATCGGCGGCATGCGGTCCTGACCCCACCCCGGACCTCCGAGGCAAAACGCCAGTGCTACCGCCGCCGGCACTCGCAGCATGGAGCGGATCTCCGAGCGGCCCGGAGAGTTCCGCATGTGTTGAACGCCCGTTTCACTCAAGTCCATGTCTCCACCCCGCAACGAGCCCGGAAACCGGGCATGTCGGCCAACGACAGACCCCATGCCGGTTCAGTGGGTCATCGAATAGATCAGGTAATTCACCGCGAAGCGATACGCCAATGCCGTCATGGGCTCCGGATACCACGGATCGTCCGCGTGTTCCCAGGCATCGCCCATGTCCATGTTGAAGTTGATCGCGACCATCAGGCGCCCATCGTCGTCGAAGATGCCTCGCCAGTGGGGCACGGTACCGGTCCGGTTCCCGCCCCTGCCCGGTATTTGCGTACGCTGGTCCAGGTCGTAGAGAACGTGCAGCAGCGGATGGTCTTCACCGAGTTCCAGAATCGGGCGATCGGGGAATACGCGGCGCATGGACTCGTTGAAAATGTACCATTCCGACTCGCCCCAGAAATCATCCACCATCAGGAAGCCGCCACGATCAAGATATTCCCTCAGCAGCGCGGCCTCCGCCTCGTTGAGTTCCCATTGCCCGACTTCGACCGCGTACAGCCATGGATAGTCGAAGACGCGCTCGTCATCGAGCATGATCAAGCGGCCGCCATCCCCGTAGTAATCGACCGCCTGCCCGTCCACCCGGGTCAACCGTGTCACACCCTGCATGAGGTGGTACTCCGCGTCAGCGTAGTCCGTGCTCCAGGCGCCGCTGCGCCCGCCCCAGCCACCGCGCCGACTGTAGGGCGAGTTTCTGTAAACGAGTCGTGCAAAATGAAATTCGGCTGTCGGGCCGCCTTCTATCCGGGAGTCCCCCGTCTGCGCCACCGCGGTGTTCATCCATGCGCTGGCAGCCATCGCGATTCCCCCGAGAACGGGGATCCCGGTGCGAATAAACCGGCGGGTTTTCATTGCGTCACTCCGCCGTCTCAGCTTTGACGGTCATTCCGGGATTATGACATTCATCGTCGACGGGGCCAAAGAACGGGTTCGGGAGCCGCCCGCATCGCTCACCAAACTCCCGCTGCGGCCTCCAGACCGGAAAGTAAATTACAATCCACCAGCTATCCCCAACGGTGGATTACCCATGAAAACGCTTGCTGGCACGATTTCCTGTCTCGTCGCCCTGTCCCTGGCGCCCGCGTGCCTGTTGGCTCAACCGGACCCGCGGCCCGATATCCTCTTCATTTCCATCGATGACCTCAACGACTGGGTCGGCCCCCTCGACGGACATCCCCAAGCCAAGACCCCGAAC
>JAKZVH010000260.1:0-5590 GCA_047516145.1 Gammaproteobacteria bacterium | reverse complement strand
GTGTTGCTCGATTCCCTGACGGAGGGTTCCCGTGGCCTCATTCGCTAGCCCGCGTATCGGGCTGGTGGCGGGAGAGGCATCGGGCGATACGCTCGGCGGCGGCTTGATCGCCGCGATCGGGAGCCGGGTGCCTGACGCGCGGTTCATGGGCGTGGCCGGACCGCGGATGGTCTCGATGGGCTGCGAGGCGTGGTACCGTGCCGAGGAGCTCTCGGTGATGGGACTGGCTGAGGTCCTGCGGCACTTGCCGCGCCTGTTACGGTTGCGCAGGGACCTCCTGCGACGTTTTCGGGCGGCGGACCTGGACGTATTCGTCGGTATCGACTCCCCGGATTTCAACCTGCCCCTGGAAGCGGCGCTCAAGCGTTCCGCCGTGCCGACCGTCCAGTATGTCAGTCCCCAGGTTTGGGCCTGGCGGCAGTCCCGGGTGGCCAGTATTCGCAAGGCCGCGGATCGGGTGTTGTGCCTGCTGCCCTTCGAGGCCGCGTTCTACGACGCCCACGGCGTGACCGCCCGGTTCGTCGGGCATCCACTGGCGGACGAGGTTCCGATGGATAGCGGCGTGGCGGAAGCCAGGGCGGCGTTGGGGCTGGACACGCGGCGGCCCTGTCTGGCGCTATTGCCCGGCAGCCGCGGCTCGGAAATCGCGCGCCTGGCGACGCCGTTTCTCGATACCGCGCGCTGGCTGCAGGAACGGCATCCGGGGCTTCAGGTCATTGCCGGATTGGCCAACGAGAGTACTGCGGCGGTCTTTATGGAAAAGGTTCACGCCGGCCGTCTCGATGCGCCACCCGAGGTCCACGTCGGCCGAACCCGTCAGGTGATGGCCGCCGCCGACGTTGTGCTGACCGCATCGGGAACGGCCAGTCTGGAAACCTTGCTGACGAAGCGGCCGATGGTGGTCGCCTATATCGTTTCCGCGGTAACCCATCGGCTGATCAGGATCATGGGATTGCATCGACTCGAGCATTTTTCCCTACCGAACCTGCTGGCCGGCACCGGGATCGTGCCGGAATTCCTTCAGGGTGACGTGCGCGCCGAGGTACTCGGCCCCGCGATCGAACAGTACCTTGACGGGGGGCGCGACGCTGGCAAGGATAGCGGCTGGTATGATGAGTTTCGGTCCATCCACGAGCAGTTGCGACGCAACGCCAGCGAGCGGGCCGCCAGTGCCGTACTGGAGCTTTTGGGAACGGATTCACGTTGCAATACTTAGCCGGTGACAGGGCCGTGGTGGCCGGTGTCGACGAAGCCGGGCGAGGTTCGCTCGCCGGCCCCGTGGTGGCTGCCGTGGTCATACTTCAGGCAGACCGGCCCATTGTGGGGCTGAAGGACTCCAAACTCTTGAGCGAGCGCCAGCGGGAGCGGTTGGCGTCTGCAATCCGGCGGCGCGCGCGGGCATTCGCAGTGGCCTCGGCGTCACCGGAGGAGATCGATGACGTGAACATCCTCCAGGCGACCTTGCGGGCAATGGAGCGGGCGGTCGCCGGATTGCGGGTGACGCCGGATCTGGTTCAGGTGGACGGCTCCCAGGTTCCCCGTTTTGCGGACGACGGACGA
Organism: Gammaproteobacteria bacterium; assembly: GCA_047516145.1. Taxonomy (GTDB): domain Bacteria; phylum Pseudomonadota; class Gammaproteobacteria; order Steroidobacterales; family Rariloculaceae; genus UBA6522. The sequence goes on along the minus strand of JAKZVH010000260.1, from coordinate 4,030 downwards.
ATCGCCGCAGAGGCGGTGGTGGGCGGCGACCGGCTGATTCCCGCAATCAGCGCTGCTTCCATTCTCGCCAAAGTCTGCCGCGACCGCCTGATGCGCCTCTGGCACCGTCGCCATCCCGACTACGGATTCGATACCAACAAGGGCTATCCCACGGCGATTCACCTCGCGGCTCTGAGGCGTTTCGGCCCCTGCACCATTCACCGCATGAGCTTTGCGCCGGTGCGCAGAGCCCGCGTCGCGCAAGCAGGCGATCATGGGGCCAGCGACCGTGGCGCCTCCGCGCCGTCGCGACGAATACCGGTGAGCGATGCAGGCTGACTTCGTCCATCTGAACGTTCACAGCGAGTATTCTCTCGTGGACGGGTTGGTGCGCATCCCGGAGCTCGCGGACGTAGTGCGCAAGAACAGAATGCCTGCCGTGGCCCTGACCGACCACAACAACGTCTTCGCCGTGGTCAAATTCTACAAGGCAGCCGTGCGGCGCGGCCTCAAACCGCTGATTGGCGCGGATGTCCTGGTCGGCGGAACGCCCCGCGACACGCTCCCCGCGCGAATGACGCTCTTGTGCACCAATGCGACAGGGTTCCGCAACTTGAGCCGCCTGTTGAGTTCGGCGTACTCCAGGGGCCAATGGCGGGGCCGGCCGCTATTGCTAAAGCGCTGGCTTGAACCGGCGGCGCTCGAGGGCTTGATCGCGCTGTCCGGGGGGCAGTTCGGCGAGGTGGGCCGCACCTTGCTCGGGGCCAAGCCGGAGCAGGCTGCGAGCGTTCTGGACGATTGGCTGCGGCGGTTTCCGCGCCGGTTCTACATCGAAGTTCATCGTGTGGGGCGGCCAGAGGAGCAGGAGTACCTCGTCCGTGCCGTCCGACTCGCCGGCGAGCACCGGGTTCCGGTGGTCGCAACCAACGACGTTCGCTTCCTGGCTCGGGACGATTTCGAGGCCCACGAGGCCCGGGTCTGCATCCAAGAGGGAAGGATTCTGAACGATGCGGGGCGTCCGCGGGAATATACAGAGAACCAGTACCTGAAATCGCCCGCGGAGATGCAGGATCTCTTCGGCGATCTTCCCGAGGCGTTGTCGAACAGCGTGGAGATCGCCCGGCGGTGCAGCTTCGAACTCGATCTGGGGCGACCGTGCCTGCCGGAATTCCAGGTGCCGGCCGGGCAGACGGCGGCAGCGTATCTCAGGGTGGTGACGCTTGAGGGACTGGAAGGGCGCGGCGTGTCGCCGGGCGCTTCCCTGAAAGTTCCCCTTGAGCGGTACAAGGAACGGTTGGAGATTGAACTGGGCGTCATCTGCGAGATGGAGTTCGAGGGGTACTTCCTGATCGTCGCGGACTTCATCCGCTGGGCGCGCCAGGAGGAAATACCGGTGGGCCCTGGCAGAGGATCGGGCGCGGGGTCGCTGGTCGCGTTCGCGTTGGGAATTACGGACCTTGACCCGTTGGAACACGATCTGCTGTTCGAGCGCTTCCTCAACCCGGAGCGGGTCTCCATGCCGGATTTCGACATCGACTTCTGCATCGACGGGCGGGATCGCGTGATCGACTACGTCGCCGAACGATACGGCGCGGAACAGGTTTCGCAGATCATCACCTTCGGCACGATGGCCGCCCGGGCCGTGGTCAGGGATGTCGGCCGTACGTTGGGAATGCCCTTCGGCCATGTCGACCGGATCGCCAAGCTGATCCCGTTCGAATTGGGCATCACGCTAAAGAAAGCGCTGGATGACGACAAGGAACTGAAGGCGGCGTACGACGCGGAGGAAAACGTCCGCGAACTCATCGAACTGGCCAGGAAACTTGAGGGAATTGCTCGCAACGCCGGAACCCACGCCGGTGGCGTTGTGATCGCGCCGCGGCCGCTGACGGAATTCATGCCGATGTACGTCGACACGGAGGGGAATTCGCTGACTCAGTTGGACAAGGACGACGTCGAGGCCATCGGCCTGGTCAAGTTCGACTTCCTGGGCCTGCGGACATTGACCATCATCGATCGGGCGTTCCGGTTCATCAATCGGCGCCGGAAAGCCGACGGTCTGGAACCCGTGGATCCGGCGCACATCCCCATGGAAGATCCACGGACGTACGACCTGCTCAAGCGCTGCCAGACCACCGGTGTGTTCCAACTGGAATCCCGGGGGATGAAGGATCTGATCAAGCGGCTGCAACCCGATCGGTTCGGCGACCTGGTCGCCGTGCTGGCGCTTTTCAGGCCGGGTCCCCTGCAATCCGGGATGGTGGACGACTTCATCAGCCGCAAGCACGGCACCAACACGGCGCCCGTGGACTACTTCCACCCCAGCCTGGAGCCGATTCTGAAGCCGACCTACGGGGTCATCCTGTACCAGGAACAGGTGATGCAGATCGCCCAGGTCATCGCCGGTTACTCTCTCGGCGGCGCCGATCTGCTGCGCCGGGCCATGGGGAAGAAGAAGCCGCAGGAAATGGCCCAGCAGAGGGCGGTTTTCCTGGCGGGCGCGGCGACAAACGGTATCAACGCCAGGGTCGCGGACAGGTTGTTCGACCTGATGGAGAAATTTGCGGGATACGGTTTCAACAAGTCGCACTCGGCGGCCTACGCGATGATCGCTTACCAGACTGCGTGGTTGAAGGCGCACCATCCGGCGGCGTTCATGGCCGCCGTGCTCACCGCCGATATGCACGACACGGACAAATTGGTTGTTCTCAAGCACGACTGCCAGCAACTCGGCATTCAACTGGAAGTCCCGAACGTAAACCGGTCGCAATACGACTTCACGGTGACCGACGAGCGCACCATTGCCTACGGACTTGGAGCCATCAAGGGTGTGGGCCACAGCGTAGTCGATGCCCTGGTGTCCGAACGGGAGCACGGCCCCTACGACAGCCTGCTCGATCTATGCCGCCGGATGGATCAACAGCGATTGAACCGCCGCGTCCTCGAAGCCTTCATTCGTGCGGGGGCCGCGGACGGTCTTGGGCAGAATCGGGCCACGCTCATGGCCGCCGTGCCCACGGCACTCAAACTCGCCGAGCACTCCGTTCAGGCAACGGCGGCCGGACAGGAGGCGCTGTTCGCCGAACGCGATTCCGAGAGCGACTTCGCGGAATTGATCAGTCCGGTCGAGGACTGGACTGCGCGGCAGAGACTCACTGGCGAGCGCGAGAGTCTGGGCCTCTACCTCACCGGGCATCCGTTTGAAGATTACGCCGAGCACTGTCGCCACTTCACGCACGGGCGCCTGGGTAAGCTGGTCTCCTCCTTGCCCGCGGAGGGTGGGGGAGCGGCACGTGCGGTCACGATCGCCGGTATGGTGCTGGAAATGCGCCGGCGAGGCGGGCGAGTCACCCTGTCCCTGGACGATAACACCGACCGCCTCGAAGTCACCCTGTTCGACGAAGTATTCAACCGGTGCCGGCACCTGGTGGCGAAGGATGCGATGCTGGTGGTCGAGGGTCAGCTTCAATTCGATGATTTTCTTCACGCCTGGCGGCTGACCGCGCGGACCGTGCGCTCGGTGGACGAGACCATCGAACAGTTCGCTCGCCGGCTGACGATCCGTTGGCCAACGACAGGTAACGGGCCGGACTTCGTGCAGGCACTCAAGGAAACCCTTGAGCCCTACCGACACGGCCAATGCGAGGTCTGTGTCCGGTACACCGGTCCGGCGGCGAGCGCACTGCTGACGCTCGGAGACCGCTGGGCGGTCCGTGCCACCCGGGAATTGCGCGAACGCCTGGGATCGCTATTGGGGGCGGACAGTTACTCTATCCACTACCCGAAGCACGTCGTCTGAGGCGCTCCTGCCCACGCCTTGACGGATAATGGTCCGACAAATGTCCGGCTTCGTTGGCGCAGGCGCACCCCGGGCGGTCGATTCCGTCAGGCTTGGCGGCTACACGTGACTTGTCAGGATTCCGGGCTTGGGGGTATGGTCCGCCGATGGACCTGAATTTCCTGGACTTCGAACAACCCATCGCTGAGCTTGAGGCGAAGATCGACGAACTCAAGTTTGTGGGGGACGACTCGGAGTTCAACATCACCGAAG
>JAKZVH010000259.1:0-9335 GCA_047516145.1 Gammaproteobacteria bacterium | reverse complement strand
GCACAGTTGCGCAGCGCCGGCGCGGTGATGGACGATCCCATCGTCACCGAGTACATACAAACCCTCGGCGCCCGACTGGCGGGTCACGCCAATGACGGCGATCATCGGTTCGAATTCTTCATGGTGGGCGAGGATGGCATTAACGCCTTCGCGCTACCGGGCGGCTATATCGGCGTGAATTCCGGGCTGATTCTCGCCAGTGAACACGAGAGCGAAGTCGCCGGCGTCCTTGCCCACGAAGTCGCCCACGTCACCCAGCGCCACATCGCGCGTTCGATCTATGAGAACCAGAGAAACAGCATTCTGTCCATGGCCGCAATGATTGCGGCCGTGTTGTTGGGGGCCGCGGCGGATGCCAGCAGCCAGGCCATGCAAGGCATCATCAGCGCATCTCAAGCCGCGGCAATTCAGGCGCAGATCAACTATACGCGCGCCAACGAGCACGAAGCCGACCGGATCGGTATCGGCACCCTGTCATCGGCCGGCTTCGATCCCACGGCGATGGCCAGTTTCTTCGAGAAATTATCCAGGGGCAACACCGTCACGACCGAACGGATGCCGTCCATCCTTCGAACGCACCCGGTCACCAGCGAACGCATCGCCGAGGCGCGGGAACGGGCGCGACTGCTGCCCGCCGTGCAGTTTTCGGACAGCACGAGCTACGAGGTCATCAAGGCGCGCCTGGAGGTGCTGAGAGCTCCGACGGAAGCGGCCGCCGTGGCAATCTTCCAGGAGCGTCTGCAAGCCGGCAGCTTGTCGCCCGGGGACCGCTACGGGTATGCGTTGAGCCTTTCCCGAGCGGGACGGAATGACCAGGCGCAGCGGCTGTTCGCGGAACTCATCGAATATTATCCCGGCACCATTGCGTTTCGCATCGGGGAAGCCGAAGCGCTGGTGGGAAGTCTGCAGCTTGCCTCTGCCCTGGATCGGTACACCGAGGCGATCGAGTTGTTTCCGAGAAATGTTCCCCTGACTCTCAGTTACGCTGAGGCGCTGATTCCCGCAGGCCAGCCTGAAAAGGCTCACGACCTCCTGTTGGATCTGCTCAACAACGCTGCCCCCACCTCGGAGCAGTTTCGGCTCATCGCCCGCGCTGCCAACGCCGAGGGCGACATCGGCAATGCCCACCACTACATGTCGCACTACTACCTCAGCATTGGCAATCTTCCCCTGGCATTCAACCAGATCCGCATGGCGCTGGAAGCACCGGGCGTGAACCCGGTCGATCGGGAACGGTTCCGATCCGAATTTTCGGATCTGGAAGGCCACGTCCAGGAACAATCGCGCGACCGTCCGGCCCGTGGGAATGGCGGTCCGCGCCCACCCACACCGTAGCGCGAATTTCCGGCAGATCTTCAATCGCCGACGCCAATCCGCGATTTTCTCTCTAAATAGTACTAAAATAGTCCTAATTGATTTTTGGCAGGGCTGACGCATGTTGCGAATGAGTAAACTCACCGACTACGGAACACTGGTTCTCGCCCATCTGGCGTCCAGCGAGGGCGAGCTCGCCAGCGCCAATCAGGTCGCGGTCGATACGCACCTGGCTCTGCCCACGGTCAGCAAATTGCTGAAAACCCTGGCCCAGGCGGGACTTGCGGTTTCCGAGCGAGGCGCATACGGCGGCTATGCGCTGTCCCGCCCAGCCGACGAAATCAGTGCGGCGGACATCATCGACGCGCTGGAGGGGCCCGTGGCCATCACCGAGTGCAGCTCCGCCCGCGGACTCTGCGACCTTGAGCCGAGTTGTCCAGTGGGTAGCGCCTGGCAGCGAATCAACGTGGGTATACGTCAGGCACTGGATGAAGTGAGTCTGGCCGACCTGCAACGGCCTGGCGGACCTCCCGTGCCGGCAAGTCACTGGAAAGGCGCGCTACGCTCATCTCACGAAGTTTAAATAGCTTGGATCCTTCAAGAATATGTCAGCACAATCCAAAGAAATATCCGATTTGGTGCGCAAGCGCTACGCACACGGTTTCGTCACCGACATCGAGCAGGAACTGGTGCCCCCCGGTCTGGACGAGGACGTAGTCAGACTCATCTCCCGCAAGAAGGGTGAACCGCAGTTCCTCACTCAGTGGCGCCTCAAGGCTTATCGCCACTGGATGACCATGGAGGAGCCTCTTTGGGCTCGCGTCCGTTACTCACCCATCGACTATCAGGCCATTTCCTACTTCGCGGCGCCGAAGAACCAGGACGATGCGCCCAAGAGCCTGGATGAAGTCGACCCGAAGCTCCTGGAAACATACGAGAAGTTGGGCATTCCCCTGCACGAAAGGGCAAAGTTGGCCGGTGTGGCCGTCGACGCCATATTCGACAGCGTCTCGGTCGCCACTACGTTCAAGGCGAAACTTGCCGAAGCCGGCGTGATCTTCTGCTCCTTTGCCGAGGCGGCGCGGGAGCATCCGGAACTCGTCGAACGGTATCTCGGAACCGTCGTTCCCCAGCGCGACAATTTCTTCGCTGCCCTGAACTCCGCCGTGTTCAGCGACGGCTCCTTCGTTTACGTCCCCAAGGGCGTGCGTTGCCCCATGGAGCTATCCACTTATTTCCGTATCAATGCCGCCAATACCGGGCAGTTCGAGCGCACCCTGATCATCGCCGATCAAGGCAGTCACGTCAGTTATCTCGAGGGCTGTACGGCGCCCATGCGCGACGAGAACCAGCTCCACGCGGCGGTGGTGGAACTGGTCGCGCTGGAGGATGCCGAGATCAAGTATTCCACCGTACAGAACTGGTACCCCGGCGATGAGCATGGCGTCGGCGGAATCTACAACTTCGTCACCAAGCGCGGGGACTGCCGGGGCGCCAACTCGAAGATTTCCTGGACACAGGTAGAGACGGGGTCGGCGATCACCTGGAAATACCCCAGTTGCGTACTTCGCGGCGAAAATTCGGTGGGAGAGTTTTATTCCGTGGCGGTCACCAACAACCACCAACAGGCCGACACCGGCACAAAGATGATCCACATCGGTCCCAATACCCGTAGCACGATCATCTCCAAGGGCATTTCCGCCGGCCAGGCAGAGAACTCGTACCGCGGCCTGGTTCGGGTGATGCCCTCAGCACGAGGTGCGCGGAACTACACGCAATGCGACTCCCTGCTGATCGGCGACCGCTGCAGTGCGCATACGTTTCCCTACGTGGAGGCGCGCGAGCGCAGCGCCCACATCGAGCACGAAGCCACTACCTCGAAAATCAGCGAGGACCAACTGTTCTACTGCCGCCAGCGCGGACTCTCCGAAGAGGATGCCGTGACCATGATCGTGAACGGGTTCTGCCGCGAAGTCTTCAAGAAGCTTCCCATGGAATTCGCGGTGGAAGCCCAGGCGCTGCTCAACGTCAGCCTGGAAGGCGCGGTGGGCTGATCATGGACGACACACCAATGCTGCAAATCAATGACCTGCACGCCTCCGTCGAGGACCGGGCAATTCTCAACGGCCTGAACCTTGAAGTGAACGCCGGAACGGTTCACGCCATCATGGGACCGAACGGGTCCGGCAAGAGTACGTTGGCGCAGGTGCTCGCCGGCCGTGACACCTATTCGGTTACCGGCGGGTCGATCCAGTTCCAGGGCAGGGACCTGTTGAGTCTGAGTCCGGAGGAGCGGGCTCGAAACGGGCTGTTTCTGGCATTCCAATACCCCGTGGAGATTCCCGGAGTCAACAACACCTATCTGCTCAAGGCAGCACTCAATGCCCAGCGCGCCACCAATGGAGGCGAACAGGTGGACGCTTTTGAGTTCATGCAACTTATCAAAGATAAGATGGAACTCATGCAAATACCTAAAGATTTTCTGACCAGGAGCGTGAATGAAGGGTTTTCCGGGGGGGAGAAGAAACGCAACGAAATCCTGCAGATGCTGATGCTTGAGCCACGCCTTGCCGTGCTGGACGAAACCGACTCGGGACTGGATGTGGATGCGCTCAAGGTCGTCGCCACGGGCATCAACACCCTGCGGGATCCCGAGCGGGCAATAATTATTGTCACCCACTACGAGCGGTTGCTGGAACGGGTCGTGCCGGACTACGTGCATGTGCTCTCCGAGGGGCGCATCGTCAAGTCCGGCGACCGGCAGCTCGCGCGAACCCTGGACGAGCGCGGCTATGACTGGCTGCGCACCGGCACGGAGCGCCGATGAATACCGCGGACCTCCAGGAGATATTTCGGGCCGGCCTGAACGAGTTGGCCCTGCCCGAGGCCTCTCTCGCGCCGCGCCGCCAGGCGATGGCTGCATTCGCCCGCCACGGGTTCCCCACCCGCAAGGACGAAGACTGGCGGTATACGGACCTTAAACCCATCCTTCGGGGTGGCTTCGACCCTCGGCCGAGATCCTGGAATGAGAGTCATCGCGCCCAGGTGCTGGAACGACTCGCGAATCTGGATCTCGATGCGCACGCACCGCGACTGGTGTTCGTGGACGGACAGCGCCTGACCGATGCCCGGCTCTCCGAAGCGCCCCCTGGAGTGGACATATACGACCAGAATCAAGCCTGGGATCGAATCGGCTCGCTGCAGACGGCCGAGCAATTCCGCGCGTACCCGCTGGCCGCTCTCAATACCGCCTTCGCCTCGTCCTGCACACTGATCCGGGTAGAACCAGACGTTCGGGTCGACGAAACACTGCACCTGGTATTCCTGGATGGCGCGGCAGCCAACCGGTCGACTCAGGTACGGCTGCTCATCGACCTCGAACACGGAAGCCGTCTTCGCGTCGTGCAGCATTTCGCCAGCCGGGACACCGCGGGCTGGACCAATTCGGTGACCCAAACGACCCAGGCGGCGGGCTCCGAGCTGACGTTGTACCGCCTGCAGGAACACGGCGACCAACACATGCATACCGAACTCGTGCATTCCAGGCTCGCTCGCGATTCCCGGGTAACCCTCGGGTACGTGGATCTTGGCGGGCGCCTCGTGCGCAACGACCTCAGTGTCGATCTGGCTGAACCCGGCGCAGCCTGCGATATTTTCGGCGTGTTCCTGGCCTCTCGGGGCCAGCACGTGGACAATCACACGCGCATCGACCACAGCGCCCCGCATACCACCAGCCGCGAGGCTTTTCGAGGTATCGTCGGCGAGCGGGGGCGCGGGGTTTTCAACGGCAAGGTGGTCGTTCATCGCGATGCTCGGGGAACGGACGCACAGCAGTCCAGCGACAATCTCCTGCTCTCCGAACGCGCCGAAATCGATACCAAGCCGGAACTCGAAATCTACAACGATGACGTCAAATGCACCCACGGCGCGACGGTCGGGGAACTCGATATCGAGCAGCTTTTCTATCTGCGTTCCCGGGGGATCGACGAGAAAACTGCAAGGGGATTGCTGATTTTCGCCTTCGCCAACGATCTCTTGCGCCGTATCGAAGTGCCGGAACTCAGGGAGCGGGTGATTGCAGCGGTAGCCGGCAATCTGCCCGACTATCGCAACTGGGGGGGCCTCATATGAGTGCCGCGAGCGAAATTGCGGTTTTGCCGGGCGCAGGCGGGATCGCTGACCTGCGCGCCGACTTTCCTGCGCTACACCAGCAAGTTCACGGTAAGCCGCTGGCCTATCTGGACAGCGCCGCATCGGCGCAGCGCCCCCAGGCCGTAATCGACGCCATGGTCGCGCACGAGCGCCGCAACCATGCCAATGTTCACCGGGGTGTGCATCAATTGAGCCAGCGCGCCACGGATGCCTACGAGGGCGCCCGAGAGAAGGTGCGCGGGTATATCAATGCAACCGGCACCGAGGAAATCATCTTCACCCGCGGCGCCACCGAATCCATCAATCTCGTGGCTTCAAGTCTTGGGCGGATCCGCCTGAGCCCCGGAGATGAAATTCTGATCACCTGGATGGAGCATCACTCCAACATTGTCCCGTGGCAGATGATCTGCGAGCAGACAGGCGCACGCCTGGTCGCCGTCCCGATGAACCCGGCGGGCGAACTGGACCTGGAGGCATTCGACCGCCTGCTTGGCGAACGGACGAAGATCGTCGCGGTGGGCCACGTCTCCAACGCGCTTGGGACGATCAATCCCGTCAAGACGATCGTCGACCGCGCCCACGACGCGGGTGCGCTGGTATTGCTGGACGGCGCCCAGGCCGCTTCGCACATGCGCATCGACGTTCAGTCGCTTGACTGCGACTTCTACGCGTTTTCCAGCCACAAGATGTTCGGCCCGACAGGTATCGGTGTGCTGTACGGCAAGCGCGCGCTGCTCGACGCGATGCCGCCGTATCAGGGTGGGGGCGAGATGATCCTCACGGTTACCTTCGATGAGACCACATACAACACCCTACCCTACAAGTTCGAAGCAGGGACCCCGAATATCACCGCGGCGGTGGGGCTGGGTGCGGCCATCGACTACCTGTCGGCCATCGACTTCCAGGCCCTGGCCCGGCACGAAGCCGACCTGCTCGGATACGCAACCGAGCGGCTGCGGGAATTGCCGGGGATTCGTCTGATCGGCACGGCGGCCGCGAAAGCAGGCGTTGTTTCCTTCACCCTCGGAGACATCCACGCCCACGATCTCGGTACTATTGTGGACTTGGAAGGCGTTGCGATCCGCACCGGACACCATTGCGCAATGCCGGTGATGGAACATTTCCAGGTCCCGGCCACGGCTCGCGCATCGTTCGCCCTGTACAACAACCGCGAGGATGTGGACCGCCTCGCGATTGGTCTTCAGCGGGCCGCGGAGCTGTTCCAATGAACGAACTGCAGGACCTCTACAGGGAAGTGATCCTCGATCACAATCGCCAGCCCCGCAACTTCGGCGAACTGGAACACGCCGACCGGGTCGTGGAGGGCGTGAACCCTCTCTGCGGAGACCGCATGACACTCTACGTCAATCTCGACGGGGAACGCGTGTCGGATATCCGCTTCAAGGGGACCGGCTGCGCGATCTCCGTGGCGTCCTCCTCGTTGATGACCGAGAAGGCGAAGGGCAACTCTATCGTCGAACTGCGCGAACTGTTTGAGCGGGTTCACGCGATGCTCACCGGTGACGGCCAGGATCCGGGTCCTGACCTGGAACGGATGGAGAAGTTGGCTGCCCTGTCGGGTGTTAGCGCCTACCCCACCCGAGTGAAGTGCGCCACCCTGCCCTGGCACGCGCTCATCGGCGCGCTGTCCGGGGCCCAGGATCAAATCTCCACGGAGTGAGCGATGTACTACGGACACAACGAGCCGGTGGCGTTCTCCAGGGAATGCGACGCGACGATCATCCCCGCGGGCGATGAGGTGACGCTGCCCGAAGGCATATCCGGCTTCCTGACCCAATCGCTGGGTGGAAGTTTCACGGTATATATCGAAGGCAACCTGTTCCGCATCGCCGGCGTTGACGCGGACGCGATCGGCAAGGAGCCCATCCGTCCCCCGGAAGTGCCGCCGAACGCCACCGAAAAAGAACTGGAGATGGTGATCTGGGATCAGTTGAAGACCTGTTACGACCCGGAAATCCCGATCAACATCGTTGACCTGGGGCTGATCTACAACTGTGACGTGGAACTGGTCCCGGCGTCGCGGGAACGGATCGTGAACGTTGAGATGACGCTGACGGCGCCGGGCTGCGGAATGGGAGATATCCTGGCCCAGGACGTCAAGGACAAGCTCGAAATCATTCCCACGGTAGCTGAAGCCAACGTGGAACTGGTCCTCGATCCGCCATGGAATCAATCGATGATGTCGGAGGCAGCCCGCCTGGAGGCGGGACTGCTATAGCCGGCACATAGCGCTCCAGGCCCCCGATGCGAGCGACGTGCTGACCCGCCGATGCGTCTGACACTGTTCCGGCACGCCAAGTCGAGTTGGGTAAATCCCGGCCTTGCCGACCACGATCGACCCCTTTCCAGGCGCGGTGAGCGGGATGCACCGATGATGGGTGCTCGACTGCGGGCCCGGCGCGCCCGTCCGGCGGCGATCCTTTCCAGCACCGCCGCCCGCGGCCTGACGACGGCCCAGTGGATAGCCGAGGCGCTATCGTTCCCGCCGGATGAAATACGAACGGATCGGCGCCTCTACCTGGCAGGAGCGCCTCAGATTCTGCAAGTAATCATTGAGCAGCCGAACGAGTGCCCCGAACTCATCGTCGTCGGCCACAATCCCGGTTTCACGGACCTGGCAAATGTGCTCCTGCCCGGGTTGCGCTTGGGCAATATGCCTACCGCCGGCTGCGCGGCCATGGAATTTGGCGCCAGCCGATGGTCCGACCTGGCAGGCGCCGAAGCAACGATGCTCTACCTGGACTACCCGAAGAATCCGGACCCGCCGCCGGTCTAGGTTCGGGCGGTTTGCGCGACCATCAGCGGGTCTCGCAAAAGCAGTAAACGTAGATGTCCCGAGGGTCATTCAAAGTGTCGACGAATCGAAACGGCTCCGCCGCCACGTCCAGCATCATCTGAAACGCATCCGGCAACCGAGGCCCTACATTCAACACCCGGGTAATCGGCGCCGCCGTCCGAACGAGTTCCAATGCGATCCGTTCAGCCACTGTCAGTTGCTTGTGAAAATACTCCACCTGGTAAGCGCCTTCCGCGAGATCCGCAAGTCCCGCCGCCGACGCGATCGCATCATCGAGATTGCCAAGCTCATCCACCAGTCCGAACCTTTGCGCGTCACTCGCTATCCACACCCGGCCGCGGGCCACTTCGTCGACATCTTCGACGTTCTTATCTCTAAATGCAGCGATCTGGCCGATAAATTCCGCGTACGTAAATTCAATCGATTGCTGGACGAGAGCCGATATATCCGCACCGAGTTCACGCAGCGGATCGCCCTGCCCTGACAATTGCGTGGTTCCCAGCCCGTCCACGTGTACTCCGACACGATCGAGGGACCGGCTGAATGTCGGGAACGTTGCGCCAACGCCGATCGAGCCCGTGATCGTCGTGGGACTCGCCCAGATCTCGTCAGCGCCCATGGAAATCCAGTATCCACCCGAAGCCGCCACGCTGCTCATGGAGACAACCAACGGCCGGCCGGTTGCACGGAAGGCCTCCAACTCCCGAAGAATGACGTCGGCTGCGAACGCGCTTCCACCGGGGCTGTCCACCCGCATCGCCAGCGCCTTCACGTCGTCGTCTTCGGTGGCTCTGCGTATCATTGCAGCCGTTGAGTCGCCACCAACGGCGCCTGGCGGTTGCGCACCGTTGAGAATCGAGCCGGCGGCCACGATGACGGCCACCTTGTTCTCCGCCGCCGATAGCTGTTGCGGTCGACGGGTAGCGGCGAGGTACGTCGACACCTCGACCTCCTCGTAGTCGTCCTCATCGCCGTCCCCCACCAAACCATCCAGGCGCTGCCGAATCTCGTCGCGGCTCATCAACCCGTCCACCAGCCCATAGTCCAACGC
>JAKZVH010000258.1:0-3725 GCA_047516145.1 Gammaproteobacteria bacterium | reverse complement strand
ATCCAACAGTTCGAACTGCGATCGCGGATACGTGATCGTGACAACGAGTGGCTGTCGGTACATAGCCGGATCCACATGAGTGATCTCGATTGTCAGCAGATCTCCCGAGCGTGTGAGCCGCTCGACGGTTCGCATCGTTCTGCTCTGCGGCAAACCCGCCCACTGCTGCATAGTGGACACGTAGCCCGGTGCGACATCGATCGTGTCGATGACCAGGGTGTCGCTGTCATACCAGGCCATGAAGCGTCCGAGAGCCGGCTGTCCTTCAACATGCCCACGCGGCGGATTTGCGGCGGCAGGATCGACAATCGGAATTCTTCGATCGAGGTCCATCCACTCGTGGCGCAGACGAACCTGATCTTCATCCTGCGTGATTTCGACCAACACGTTGGGATTCAGCCAGACGCGCGTCCAACTGGAGGCGATGCAATGCAACGCAGGGTCATCCGTGTTGAAATCGTAGGCATCGAACTGGCGTTGCCCTTCCTCGGTGAGGTCCCACTCGCCAAAGTCTACCGTACCTCCGTTCCGTATCCAGCCGCCGGCCAGGTCTGGTTGTTGAGCAAAAACGGCTGGCAAGACGCAGGTGACCAACCCCGAGAAAATCAGAAGGTCTCGTATGCGGTTGTACATAGGGCTGTCCGAGGAAGCATTCGATCGAATCGGGATCAGGCTACGAGCCGGAGACTGCGTCTGTCAAGTTGTTCGAGTCAAGGTTCGATTCAAGGCAAGATCCGGCGGCCGGTGGCAGGGGCCACTCGGGTCGCCATCTCGACGCGGGGCGGCGCCTGCAGCCGTCGCGGGGTTAAATTAACGCTCCGGCCAGCACGGTCCCGGACGGGAACAGCCTCTGGCGTCCCGTCAGCGTGTTGTCGTAATTGTCGAGGTACTCGAATGAACCCTCGCGCAGTTCCAGCAGGGCCACATCGGCAGGCGCGCCAACATTGAGCGTCCCGCGGTCGTTGAACACCGGAAACACGCGCGAAGGATTGACCGTCGCGCATGCGACCACATCGTCCACCGACATGCCCAGCCCCAGGAACTTCGAGATGCAGTTGGGGAAGTCGACGACACTGGTGGTCCTGCTGTTGACGTTCCAGTCGGTTGAGAACGTGTCAGGCCAAAAGCCCGCCTGCATCACCTGTTCGATAATGTCCCAGCGCATATGGCCGGTCGTGCCGTTACCGACATCGAACCAGACCCCGCGGCGCCTTGCGGCCATGACCTCCGGCAGAATCCGGCCCTCGCCGTCGACGATGCTGTTGGGCGGCGGTGCGAACATATGGGTGACGATATCGCCTCGATCGAGCCGGTCCATGATTTCGGAGATCGCGGAAGACGATTGCCCCATATGGATCATGACGGGCAGGTTGAACGAGGAGGCCACCTCCTTCGCCCGCCGGAGCACCTCCAGATCATCCGCCGAGACATTGCGCGTCAAACGCGCCTTGACGCCGACGATGAAGTCGGGGTTCGCGGTAATCGCATCGCGCGCCGCGGCAACATCGGCGAGGTCGATGTCCATCGTATCGCCTTCGGGCAAGATGCCGGCGCGCCCGATATTGATCAGAACACGGCCTGGTTGTGGCGCCGACGCGGCGTTGGCGATCGTCTCGGCGATGCCGTCGGCACCTTGCGATCCGCCATCGATGAACCCCGTCACGCCATCGGCCAGGCACATCGACGGTCCTTCAGGGGTGCGGGCGGCATGGGTATGAATATCGATCAAACCCGGCACGACGAGCTTGCCGCTCGCATCGATGGTTTCGGTTGAATCCGCAAGGATACCGGTCTCGACCGCCGCGATTCGCCCTCCGGAAATCGCCACGTCACGGACCGCGTTGAGCCTGAGTGACGGATCGACGACTCGCCCGCCCTTGATGATCAGGTCGTAGGTCTGGGCGAACAACTTCGGGGCGTTACCGAGCATTGCGGCGCCTGCCGCGGCAACCCTGACAAAGCTGCGGCGTGTCATCGTCATGGTCGAAAGCCTCCTGCCGAGGCCGGTTCAAAGCCGATTGGTCGCCGGCCCGCGATCATGCGGTCGAGTATAGCAGCCAGTGGACAAGCGCCTAAGGGTTCCGCCACTGGATGCCTGGATGGACGAGCGACCCGCATCCGATCCCGGATCGAGATGTTGCGGTTTCCGCACCCCACTCCACGTCGGGCAGTAATAGCCGGGCCTATTCCTCGGCCGTCGCGCGCTGAGGATTGATCCAGAGATATAGCAAACCGACGCCCAACAACAACGCAGCGGCAATTGCCGGGGCTCGCAAATCGCCAGCCGCGACGCGGGCAACGAACATCACGAGACAGACCACGGCGCCGAGCGCGGGAACCGCTAGGGGTAGCTCGAACGCCCCCAGGGGCTCGCCTGGCCGCAGCTTCAGGATGACAAGTGCGCTGTTCACCACTGAAAACACCAACAGCAGCAGCAACACCGTGGCCGAGGCCAATTGTGAGATGTCGCCCGACATAATCAGGATCGAGATCAACACGAAGATCAGCCCAATGGCGACATAGGGCGTGCGCCGCACCGGATGGACGGTGGAGAGCGCGCGGGGCAGATGCTTGTCGCGGGACATCCCGAACAAGAGGCGCGAAGCGGTGACGTAATTGATCAGCCCGGTATTGGCCACCGCGAAGATGGTAACGGCGATGAACACCCATGCCGGAACCCAGGGCGCGGCGCGCGTCACGACTTCGGCAAGTGGCGCATTGGCTTCGGCCAATTCCTGCCACGGCACCACCGAGACTGCCGTGATCGCCACGCACATGTAGATGACGACGGTCAGTATCAGCGCCATCACCAGACCGTATGGCAAGTCGCGCCTTGGATTCTTCAACTCCTCGGCAACGTTGATTGAATCCTCAAAGCCGAGAAAGGCGTAGAAGGTGAGCACGACGCCCTGCACCAACAGCACCAGGGGAAGGCCAGCTTCGGTTTCCGCACCAACCGGGAATTCCAATAAATTCGCCGAACCCCAGAAGCGCACGCCGACCGCGATCACGAGCAGCAATCCCCCTGCCTCCACCAGCGTACAGGCGACATTGACCCACATCGACTCGCGGATGCCGCGGTAGACGATGGCGCCCACGATGGCCAGATAGGTGAACGCCAGCATGCCGGTGGGCAACCCTTCGAGACCCGGCAGGGCTTGCAGATTCTCGCCCACCACCCGGGCGCCAGCGGCAATCGAGGTGAAGCCCGAGCAGGCTACTGTGAGCCCGACGACATGGGTGAGCAGATTGCGGCCATAGGCGCGATGCGTGATGTAGGCGGCGCCACCCGCGCGCGGATAGCGCGAGCCGAGAGAGGCATACGACAACCCCGTCAGCCCCGCCGCCACCAGCGATAGAAGAAAGGCAAGCCAGATCGCCGAACCCATCTCGGCGGCCACTTGCCCGATCAGGCCATAAATACCGGCGCCCAGCATGCCGCCGGTCGCGTAGAGTGTCATCTGCCACAGGGTGACGCTGCGCCGGAGCGTCGGTTCTCCAGTGCCGGGCGTTGCGGATTGTCCGCTGGTTGTTTCTTCCATGGTTTCGCGGATTATACACGTCCGCCGGGTCGATGGTGAGGCATCGACTTCATTGCGCCGCCTCGCATATCGTCCGATGGCGGTCGTAAAGCGGCCCCGCGGGGTTCTGCCACGGGCTGACACGGATCGGAGCGTTCATTCGGGGGTATAGTTCTTGGCTCACCAAGGAGGAGATGCGATGAC
>JAKZVH010000257.1:0-21836 GCA_047516145.1 Gammaproteobacteria bacterium | reverse complement strand
GCTCCAGGCTGGGCCTGACGTTAGCCTAGCACTCCAGGTCAGGCGGTCAAGGCACCCTGGCTCAAGTTTTGTGGAGAAGCGCGCTCGCCCGGGAGAGGCTCGACAGATCGCCGCGGCGGAATGTACGATGGCGGTACCGGGAGGATAGCGCGAATGGTTAACTCGATCGTCACGTATCAGCCGCGCAATCTCGACATGCGCGGGGCGCCGACCGCGACGGCGAGGGGATCGGCAGCCGCGGCAGAGGTTCGGTAGCCGTGCAGATCAGGACTGGTCTGAGAGTGTCATTCGCCGTATTTTGCGGGCTGGCGCTCGCACTGTCGGCGCTTCCGGCCGGACCCACTTTGGTTGCGTCCATTCTCAGGCCCTACGTGCCCGAATCGCCTCACAGGGCCTACGGGGTGTTTCTCGCACAACATGATTTCGCCCGCTCCGATTCGATGCAAGCGTGGGCGGATCTGGCGGATCGGGCCATTCTCCAACCCGAGCCCGTCACGCTGCCATTTGAAACCGAATCGAAACTCGAATCGGTGGAGCCCTGGGCATCGGGCTTTCGCTTCTCCGCCGAGGCCGGCCGGCGTATCCGGATCGAGTTCGGCCTGGAGGCCGGCGGCGAACACCCCGTCGTCTTTGTCGACGTGTATCGGCTCGACGGCGAGCTTCCGGTATACGTGACCAGCACGCCGGCCGCGCCGCCACTGGGTCCGGCGCTGCGCGACCGGCATATCGCCCTGGACGTGCCGAGCGACGGCAACTACACGGTGCGCGTGCAACCCAGCCTCCGCAAGCGCGACGGTCTGTACCGGCTGACGATTCGCGCAGGGCCACAGTTGGAATTTCCGGTGAGCGGTCACAGCATCAGGTCTATTCAGAGCGGCTTTGGCGCGGACCGAGACGGTGGAGCCCGGGAACACCACGGGGTTGACATATTTGCGAAACGGGGAACCCCGGTCGTCGCCTCGCTGGATGCCCGCGTGGCACGTGTCGGGACCACAAACCGGGGTGGCAACGTGGTGTGGCTGCAGCCGCTCTTCGGCCGTACGCGCCTGTACTACGCGCACCTGGATTCGCAAAGCGTCGAGCTTGGTCAGTACGTGTTTGCGGGCGAATCCATCGGGACCGTGGGCAACACGGGCAACGCGCGAACCACGCCGCCCCATCTGCATTTCGGGGTATACATTCGCAACCGCGGCGGCGCCCGCGACCCCTACCCGTTCTTGAAATAGGCGAGCACGTGAGTCTCCGCGATCAGATCGAACAACTGCTACCCGGCTGGAAGCGCTGGTATCCCAGCCTGTTCGAAGCGGCTCGCGATCTCGGCATCATCCGGGCGCGGGTGTGTTCGCCGGACAGCCTGCTGCTGTCCAGGCGCCACGGCAAGATCCGCAACGTCGCGGAGCGCGAGCACCGCGAGCAGTGGGGTGGCTCGGAATAGGTTGTTGCCGAGGAGATTCAAGTGAACAACAACACCGTCATGGCCGTGTTATCGACTGCGCTCGCCGCACCCGCCATGGGGCATCACAGCGACGCCGCCCTGCAGATGGACACCGTGAAAACGTTCGCGGGGACGGTCACCGAATACAGCATGCGAAATCCCCATACGTACTTTACCGTCGCGTCCACGGACGAAAACGGCGAACCCGTGGAATGGACCGTGCAGATGGCCTCGGCGATCACCGTATCGCGCCGGGGATGGACCCGCGACACCCTCGCCGTGGGTGACCGATTGACCGTGGGCGTGCGTCCCGCCCGGGACGGACGGCCCTATGGCTTGCTGGTATCGATCGAACGGGACGGCGCTCCCGTTGCCACACCCTTCGGCGGTGGCCCGCGCCAGGCAGCCCCGGTGGTCACCGCCACGACAACCTCGCTCGAAGGCCGGTGGATCGTGGACCGCGACAGCCTCGGCGACGACTATCCAGGCGGCCTCGATCAACTCATGACTCGCGAACTGACGTTGACGGAAGCGGGTCAGGCCGCCATGGACGCCTATTCCCAGGATTCGAATGAAAATCCCGAGCTGGCGTGCATCTCCAAGCCCACGCCGGGCGGACTCATCTATACCGATCTATACCCCATGGAGATCGAGTTCGTCGAAGACGAAGAAATCATCATGATCCGCAGCCAGTACTTCGACCAGGAACGTACGGTCTACATGGACGGGCGCGAGCATCCCGATCCCGCGGAACGCCATCACGAGGGTCACTCCATCGGACATTGGCAAGGCGACGTTCTCGTGATCGATACGGCCAACTTTGCCGACCATCGATCGCCTTACCAGAACGGCGTTCCATCAGGCGCGCGAAAGCATGTCGTGGAGCGCTACCGCCTGCATGAAGACGGCACCCGGATGAACATCGAATTCACGTTACGGGACCCCGAGTTCATCGTCGGGCAGATGACTTACGACCGGGACCTGATCTACTCGCCCCACCTGGACATGACCCCGTTCGATTGCGATCCGGAGGCCACCCGGCGTTATCTGCCGCAATAGTCGACCGAAACAATTGCGATCGCGGTGTATGATTCGATTGTGGGGCGTTCAAGCGGGTGTTCGGAATGATTGAAAGAAAATTGAACCAGTGTGTCCATCCAGTTGCCTCCCCGACCGTCGGGGGCGTCCTTGTGGCGCTCATTGCGGCAATCCTCGGCATGGCCGCGCTGGCGCCGCCCGCCTGGGGCGTCGAGGCCGGCGATACTGCGCCCACCTGGGTGGCCAACGACACCGAAGATCGGCAATTGGCTTTTCCGGAACTGCTCGAGGGCAAGCCGGCCGTCATGGTGTTCTGGGCAACCTGGTGCCCCTATTGCAAGGCGTTCATGCCCAGTCTGGAATCGATCCTGGACGACTATGCCGATCACGGCGTCAAGGTCCTGGCGATCAATACCCGGGAGGAACCCGACGGCGATCCCACGGGTTACCTGGAGGATCTGGGGTTTTCGCTCACCGGCATCCTCGACGGCGACGCGATCGCGGCGGACTACGACGTGCATTTCATCCCCGGGCTGATGGTGGTGGACGGGACGGGTACGGTCTCGTGGAGGCGCGAGTCCACTGATCTGCCACCCGGCCGAGTGCTGTCGGAACTGTGGTCGGCGGAGGTTCGGGCGGCGCTGGACGCGGCGTTGGCGGTCGCCGCAAATCCGGCCTCCGCGCCCTGATCAATCCATCTCCTGCCGCGGCCGCCGAACCGCTCGCGGCGAACAACCCAGCCCGCGAAACCCGGCATTCATCGCCGTTCAGTACCTGCATTTTCTGCATATTGTTCTTCGGAAGTAGAATAAATACAGCGGCTTAGTGAGTGTATGCTGTTGGTCCGTTTTGGCTTTTCCGGGGGAACGGCCGTGCCACCGTCCCAATGCACGGCGTGTGGATAACGAAGATGCAGATGATCATTGCCAACCGACTCACCGATGGCCGGGTTGTGTTCATGAACGAACGCGACGGATGGGTGAACGAGATCGCGAATGGTGAACTGCTCCATGGCCAGCAGGACGCCGCGCAACGGTTGCTTGAGGCTCAGCGCGCCGTGGAAGAAAACCGGGTCGTGGACCCTTACATCATCGATGTGCAGACCGCTAACGGCCGGCCGCGCCCCGTGCTGGTCAGGGAACGCATTCGCGCGTTCGGGCCGTCGGTAGATGCGGGGCTGCCCGGTGGCGGAATCTAACCGTGTACCGATACGACGAATTCGATCATAAGCTGGTGGCGGAGCGGGTTCGGCAGTTTCGCCGACAGGTCGAGCGCCGCATGTCCGGCGAGCTCGCCGAGGACCAGTTCAAGCCGCTACGCCTGATGAACGGCCTGTACATGCAGCTTCATGCCTACATGCTGCGGGTCAATGTCCCCTACGGCGTGCTGTCTTCCAGGCAAATGCGCAAATTTGCGCACATCGCCCGCACTTACGATCGGGGATTCGGTCATTTCACCACGCGCCAGAACATTCAGTACAACTGGATCAAGCTGGAAGAGACACCGGATCTTCTGGCGGAACTGGCCGAAGTCGAAGTCACGGCGATCCAGTCCTCCGGGAATTGTGTGCGCAACATCACATCCGACCACTATGCCGGAAGAGCCCGGGACGAACTGGCCGATCCCCGGGTCTATTGCGAGCTGCTGCGCCAGTACACGGTGCTGAATCCGGAATTCTCCTACCTGCCCCGCAAATTCAAGATCGCGATCACCGGATCGCCCCGCGACCGGGCCGCCGTGGCCTTGCACGACATTGGGTTGCGAATGCACCTCAACGAGGCGGGGGAACCCGGTTTCGAGGTATTGGTTGGCGGCGGCCAGGGGCGCACGCCCTTCGTCGCCCATACCATTCGCGAATGGTTGGCACCCGAGCACCTGTTGTCCTACGTCGAATCGATCCTGCGCATCTACAACATGTACGGCCGGCGCGACAACATTCACAAGGCACGCATCAAGATCATCGTCAACCAGATGGGAATCGACCGGTACCGTGAACTGGTGGACGCCGACTGGGAGCGAATCAAGGACAGCGTACTGAAGGTTCCACAGGCGGAAGTCGATCGCATCGACGCGTATTTTCAACCGCCGGCGTACGAGCCCCTCCGGGACATCCCCGATGAACTCAATGCTCTACGAGGGCAACACCGGGCGTTCGATCGCTGGATGAGCGCCAACGTGGTGGAACACAAGGTACCCGGCTACAGCATCGTCAATCTCTCATTGAAGGCGCCGGGCCGGGCGCCGGGCGATATGACCGCCGAGACCATGGATGCGGTTGCCGATCTGGCGGACCGGTACAGCCTGGCGGAAATTCGTGTCAATCACCGCCAGAACCTGAGCTTCGTGGACGTGCGGCAATGGGATCTGTACGCGCTCTGGCAGCAACTGGAGGCCCTGGAGTTGGCAACACCCAACATCGCCGGGCTGACCGATATCATCTGCTGCCCCGGACTCGATTACTGCAACCTGGCGAATTCGCGGTCGATCCCCGTGGCACAGGATCTCAGCCGGCATTTCGTCGACCTGGACAGGCTTGCGGCGATCGGCGATTTCACGGTCAACATTTCCGGGTGCATGAACGCCTGCGGGCATCACCATGTGGGCAATATCGGCATCCTCGGCGTCAACAAGCGCGGCAAGGAATTCTTTCAGCTCACCCTGGGCGGGTCCTCGGATGAGAATGCGTCCCTGGGCGATCGGCTCGGCCGCGCCCTGCCCCAGCAGGAGGTGCCGGCGGCGGTGGAGGCGATCGTGGACGCGTATCTGGCGATACGCGCCAAAGACGAGCGGTTTCTGGATACCTACCGGCGGGTCGGCATCGTACCCTTCAAGGAGGCGGTCTACGGTCCGACTCTGACCCGGGCCGTGGCCTGATGGCGCTCATCAAGGCCAACGCTGTCGTCGCGGACCCGTACGTCGACGCGATCGGGCAGGAGCGCATACCCACCCGCGGTGCGGTGCTCGTCGACCTGCAACAGTGGCGATCCAACCGGAATCAGCTACGCGAGCGGGCCGACCCGGTGGGCGTTCTGCTGAAAAGCGATCAGCCGCCGGCGTCGATCGCCGACGACCTCGGTTCAATCGCCATGGTCGCGCTTGAGTTTCCCGCCTTCCGCGACGGCCGTGCCTATTCCTACGCGCGGTTGCTCCGCGATCGGTACGGCTTCGCGGGCGAGATCAGGGCCGTGGGCGACGTGCTTCTCGAGCAGCTTCATTTCATGGAGCGCACCGGCTTCGACGCCTTCGAGTTGCATAGCGACGATCCCCTGCGCGACCTGCAGATCGCCGCCAGCGATTTTGACGTCTGGTACCAACCCGCGGCGGATGGCCGCAAGACCGCGCTGCAGCTAAGGCATCGGGCCGGCTGAGTTCCGGCCGCGGCGCCAAGGGGCGCCGCACCGCGCTATATTTCCGGCACTGCCGCGGTCGAACCGCGGCCGTCGCTCAGAGCGGCCTCAGGCGCAAATTGCGGAATCGAATCAGCCCGCCATTGTTCTGGAACGCGATCGGTCCGCTGGCATGGGTTTCATCCTCAAGATCGGCAGTCAAGGTACCGTTCATCCGGACGGTGATGCGGTTGCCCTGTGCCATGATCTCGTACGTATTCCACTGCTCCTCGGTCATGACCGTGGTCATGGGCGGCATATGATTGACCACCGAACCCGTCCGATTATCGAGAGTCTCGTTGGTGTCAAAGATGTTGATCTCGTAGCCGCCCATCGCGCTGATCGCCTGAGGGTCGTCGTTGCGGATAAATATTCCGCTGTTGGCGCCTGCTCCAGGCCAGAACTCGGCTTGCAGCAGAAAGTCCGTGTAGTGGCCCCTGGTGACCAGGTAGGAGTTCAAATAGCCATCGGCTTCCACGTAATCGTCGATGATGTTCCACTCGGCCTCGCCGACCTCGTTGAAGGTGCTCAGGTCGTGCCCGGCAAAGAGAATCACCCAGTTGGGCTCGCTCAGGAGCGATGCCTGGGTCGTGGTCTGCGCCATCTGCGCCGGGGCCGTCGAGTCAGCCGCATCGTCGCTGGGCATCGCCGCCGACGATAGCTCCGCCGCCGGCATCTCGTCGGCGGGCTCGCAGCCGGCCAGAATCAAACCGGACAGGCAAAGCAGCGCGGTAGTTGCACGTTTCATTTTGAACACCTCACAAGTCGTCTGTGGATCGCGCTTACCGACGTTGGCAACGCTGAACCGCTAGAATACACCAGTGATCGGATCAAGGCAGAATTAACGCGCATATCTCTGCGATGTACGGTTTGACGGCACGGAATGGGCGAAGACTCGAAGACGCAACTGTTGCCCAGCCGCCAGGAAGACCGAACGAAAGCGGCCAGCGCGCACGAAAGATTCATCTCGCCTGCCGCATTTTCTGTCCACATGCACTAGCTCCGTGGTTCCTCGGGTTAACAAAAGCTGGTAGTTGGAGTGTCAATTTCGTAATTCGCTGAGAAAACATACTGTAACTATATGATTTTCTTAATAAAACGAAATGTGGCGTTTTTTTGATCAATTTGAGACGAAACGCCGCAGCGTCAAGCCGGAAGCCCTGCAATCAATGCGTTGTCCACAGAGTTATCCACAGCATCTGTGGATTCTTTGCGTGCCGGCCCGTTCGAGTAGAATGCGATTTGTGTCCCGGTGAACCAGGGTCGTCGCGATAATCTTTCATGCCAGATCGAGGAGCAGACCGTTTCACTACGGATTGTTCGCTCTGGAATCGCTCCCCCGGGACGACAACATCATTGCATCGGAATCGTCGTCACCGCCGCGGCAGTCGCCGGCACGAGACTCGAACCGAGGCGATCTCACCCCTGTGGTGAACCATTATCGGACGATCTTCGCCCAATTCGCGAATGACGAGGTGGCGCCGAAGCCGGCGCCCGTTCCCGACGACCTGGGCCGGCGAGCGGCGGACATCAAGGGCGGAGCCTATTTCATGGATGCCGCCCAGGTAGGGATCTGCAAGATTCCGGACAATGCATGGCTCGACGACGCGAAGCGAGGCGCCGAAGACCACGCGGTCGTGATGCTGGTGGAGGACGGCAAGGTTCCGGACGCAGACAATCCGGCGCACGACTGGGTCGCGCCCGCCGTGCGGGCCACCACGGACATGCGCGCCGCCGAGATCGCGGCGGTGGTGTCGGGACACATTCGGCATATGGGCTTCTCGGCCCGCGCTCACATCCGGGGCCACGAAATCGTCGACGCCCAGCGACTTGCAATCCTGGCGGGACTCGGCGTACGCGACGGCGAGCGCATCCGCAATCCGTTCGTCGACAATTTCTCGATCGCGGTAATCGCCACCAGCTATGAACTGGGGACGGATCGGCCCTTGCACGCCAAGGCGTTGCGGGCCAAGGGGTGGCACTACTGGTGGGGCATCAACGGCGCCCAGTCGGGCCGCGAGAGGAATCGCCGCGCGGCGCGCCCGTCACACGACAGCCGCTATCCCATGGAGACGGTCAAGCAGGTCGATCGGCCGACCACGCTTATCATCGATGACGAGGTTCCCAGGGTGCCCAAGCGCGCCGCGTTCTTCGAACGCGCCCTGCAGGGAGATCTCGGCCCGAGGGCCCAGAGGAGCGCACCCGTTTCTCGTTCAAGCATCCCACGTCCCAGAGCCTGCTCAAGGCCATCCGCTCGCTCGTTCCCTACCAGGACGGCGATGTGGCGGATAAGGCGGATGCGGACGGGTACGGCGACCCGGCAGCCAACGCCCGGGCAGTCAAGGCGCTCTCCTATTTTCCCGGCTCCGATCTCACCGGTATCTGCGAGATACCCCGCTATGCCTGGCACTCCCACAAGGAAGACGGGCGTCCCATCGAGATGTACCGCCGCTACGCCGTGGTCATGCTCATCGACCAGGGTTTCGACACCATGGAGGGCGCCAGCGGCGACGATTGGATCTCGGGTACGCAGTCCATGCGCGGCTACCTCCGGGGCGCGGAGATCGCCGGGATCATGTCCGAGCTTCTGCGCGGCTTCGGCTACTCGTCCCGCGCCCAGACCAATGCCGACAGCGATGTCCTGCACATTCCGCTGATCCTGTGGGCCGGGCTCGGCGAACTCAGCCGCATCGGCGAACTGGTGCTCAACCCGTTCGTCGGCCCCCGATTCAAGTCCGTGGTGTTCACGACTGATTTCCCCATGGAGGTGGACAAGCCCATCGATTTCCGGCTGCAATATTTCTGTAACAACTGCCGCAAATGTGCCCGCGAGTGCCCCTGCGACGCGATACCGTGGGGCAACAAGGTGATGTTCAACGCCTACGAGATGTGGAAGATCGACGCCGAGCGCTGCGCCCGCTACCGGTTGACCCACTCCAGGGGCGCCGCGTGCGGGCGCTGCATGAAAACCTGCCCACTGAACAAGGTGGTCGACATGGACGGGCCGCTGGTGACCCGGATGGCGAGTTGGCTCGGCATCAACGCGATGTGGCTCAAGCCCATGATGGTTCCGGTCGCCACCTGGCTCGACGACAAACTGGGCAACGGCAAGCGCAATCCCGCCAAGAAATGGTGGTTCGACCACGAGATCGTTGACGGCGTGGCGGTGACGCCCAGGAGGGGAACCAATAAGAGGGATCTGAGGGTGGACCGGTACATCGACGCGAAGAACCAGAAGATCGCCTACTACAACGCCAACGTGATGCCGCCGCCGGACGCTCCCGGTTCTGAGAAGGTGGACCGCAAGGCGGCGATCGCGTCGGGTGAATTAGTCTAGACGCCGGAAGAGGCTGCCACACGAGTGGCACGGGGCGGAGCGACCCCGAAGCACTACATCCCCACTCCACCGGCCGGAATCGACCCGACCGAGGCGAAACGCGTCGCAAGTCCCTATACGGACAAGTAGACCGCGAATGTCTCACCGATAAGCGGGCTGGTATCCGAAACTCCGGACGGTGAAGCCTTCAGGCATGATTGCCCCCGCACTTGCAGCACTCACTGTCCTTGCCCTTGCATCGCTGTTTGCCCTCCGATTTATTGGGTTGTACAGCCACCAGGCGCTGGCGTTGGTCTTGGTATTTGGCTTGTTGTGGGCAGTTCTTGGCCCCGGGGGGCTCGCGTGGAAGGGGCGGTTGCGTACCGAATTGCTTCGCGCGGTTCGACTGAGCCGGGACCGTCGCGAGTTGTTGAACGCCGGCGGCCGCGCCGGTTTCTGGGGAATCGCTACGGCCGCCTGCCTGTGGGTGTTTCCCCGCTCGACGGAGTTGTTGCCGATAATTGCCGTACTGGGCGGGATCGGCGTACTCCGGGTCGCGGCGTCCTTCGATCGGTCCCCTTCGCTTTCGACACCGATGGGCGTTTGCCGGTTCGTAACGACCGTATCGTCCGGTAACACGGCTCGATTGACTTGCAAACGATTACCATGAAATCTCTGTGACAAACACCGAGATTTCATGGTAAATTCGCCTCCGTGATTCACAGGGATCGACATATCGCCGAGATCATACGGCGGCTTCGGATTTTCGAGGTCGTGACTATCCTCGGACCGCGCCAGATCGGCAAGACCACTCTGGCGAAACAGGTGGCCGCAAGCTATCGCACCCAGTCACATCACTTCGACCTGGAGGACCCGGTCGCCCTGTCCAGGATCCAGGACGATGCAAACCTCGCGCTAAAGGACCTCAGGGGACTGATCATCATCGATGAGGTTCAGCGTTTGCCCAATCTCTTTCCGCTGCTTCGTGTGCTGTCGGACCGGCGCCCGCGGCCGGCCCGGTTCCTGGTTCTGGGCAGCGCGTCGCCGGACCTCTTGCGCCAATCGTCCGAATCCCTGGCCGGGAGGATCAGCTACTACGAACTGAATGGCCTCGGCCTGGATGAGACCGGGCCGGGCCGCCTGGCCCGACGCTGGCTGCGCGGCGGATTTCCGGTTGCCTATCTCGCACGCTCGCACCGCGACTGCTTCGAATGGCTGGAGAGCTTTTGCCGAACATTCATCGAGCGCGATCTGGCCCAGTTGGGCGTGCGGACCCCCGGCGCGACGCTACGGCGATTCTGCGCGATGCTGGCGCACCGGCACGGACAGACGTGGAATTCGTCGGAGTTTGCACGTGCCTTCGGGGTGGCCGATACGACGATACGTCGGTATCTCGACATCCTGACCGACACGCTCGTCGTGCGCCAGTTGCTGCCCTGGCACGAGAACCTGAACAAGCGCCAGGTGCGGGCGCCGAATGTATATCTGCGGGATTCCGGCCTGGTGCATCATTTGCTCGGTATCTCCGACGCAGCCTCCCTCGACGTCCACCCCGCAAGAAGCAGCACCTGGGAAGGATTGATGCTGGAATTCGTCATGGAACAACTCGCGGCCACGGGCCAAGAGTTCTACCACTGGCGAACGCACACCGGAGCGGAACTCGACCTCTACTGCCGAAAGGGAACCGAACGGCTGGGTGTTGAAGTGAAACTGACCACCGCGCCCCGGGTGACTCCTTCCATGCGCAACACCCTGCGCGACCTCAAGTTGGACGAGCTGATCGTGGTACATGCCGGGGATTCGTCCTATCCGCTGGCTGACAGGATCCGGGCCGTATCCGCTCAGCGCCTTGTGACGGATTTGTAGATTGTACATTGCGCTAGAATCCAGCCGATCGATGCGGGACTTCAGGATTGATATGCGAATCGGAACAGGCGGCTTGATTGTCAAACGCTTTCGACGGTGCGGAGATCGCCCCGCCGCCCTCGCGGGACTTCGGCGACGGTCTGCCGGCATCGGGCCGAGGCGTGTCACTTCCTTTTCCCGATGCGTGGCACAAGGAACCGCCGCCGCGCTCGCCCTGATCCTCGCCTTCACGCCGCTCCACGACGCACGCGCCCAACCGGCGGCTGCGATCGAGGAAGTCGTCGTTACCGGCTCTCGCATTCGCCGCGACCCGCTGAATGAGCGAGCCCCGGTCACCGTCCTCGGCAGGGAACAACTCGAGCGCACCGGACTCACCAACCTCGGCCATGCGCTGCAGTCCCTGCCCCTTACGGGATCTGCGCCGAATTCGCAATTCAACGTCCCGGGCAACTCCGGCTTCCCCCAGGACGGTGCCGGCATCGGCGCAGGTACCGTGCAGGTGTCGCTGCGCAATGTGCAAGCCAAGCGCACGCTGGTGCTGGTCGACGGGCGCCGCTGGGTGGCCGGCGCCTCCGCCTCGGGCGTACCCGCTCACGTCGATCTCAATACGATTCCGGACAACGTCATCGAGCGGGTCGAGATCCTGCAGGACGGCGCCTCGGCCATCTATGGCTCGGACGCGATCGGCGGGGTGGTCAACATCATCACCGACCGGGCTTTCAGCGGCCTGAGGCTCGGCCTGCAGACCGGCGGCTATCTCGGGGAAGGCGACGGCGAGTCCACCGAAGCCGGGCTGAAGTGGGGCGCGCGCAACGGGACCACCCACCTTGTCCTAAGCGCAAGCTATCGCGACGAACGCGGTATCGAAACCGCCGCCCGGGCGCGTTCCGCCTTCCCCAACCCCGATGCCGGCAGTTGCGACGTGCCCGGCACGTTGTGTTCTTCGTTCACGCCGCAGGGTCGGTTTGTTTTCGGGCCGAACCATGCCGACGGCGCCAGCGTGACCCTGAACGACGGTGTCCTCAACGACGGTCGGGAGAACATCCCCGCATTCGATCCCGCCAATCCGTACTCGGGCGATTTCCATGCGTTCACGGCCGCCGACCGCTTCAACTACAACGGCCCGGGGTTCAACTACCTGCGCACGCCCAACGAACGGACCAACCTGTTTGCCAGCGCCCGGCACGGACTTGGCGCGGTCACCGAACTGTTCGCTACGCTGTCGTATTCCAACCGCACCTCGGCGACCAAGGCAGCGCCCGAACCGCTTTGCCTGGGGCCGGGCTGCGGCAGCCGCATCACCGACAGGTTCTTCATTTCCGCACACAATCCGTACAACCCCTTCGGCGTCGACCTTTCGCCGGCCGAGGGGACGCTGGCCTTCTTCGGCCGCCGCCCGCTGGAATCCGGTCCCCGGCTGTTCTACCAGGACGTCGACACGTACTTCGGCACGCTGGGCGTCGAGGGCGAATGGGCGTTGCGCGACCGCTCCGTGTACTGGGAGGCCTACGGGAGCTACGGCGAGAATCAGGGCTTTCAGGAGAAATACAACTCCCACAACGCCGCCAGGCTACTGGTGGCGATGGGCGACCCGGCCGTTTGCGCCGCCACGCCCAGCTGCGTGCCGTTCAATTTCTTCGGCGGACAGGGGCCGGACGGAACCGGTTCGATCACCCGGGAAATGCTCGACTTCGTCACCTTTACGCAGCGGGATTACAGCGACCAGACGCTCGGCAATGCAGCCTTCAACCTGACCGGCGAACTGTTTTCCCTGCCCGCCGGCGAAGCAGGCATCGCCGCCGGTATCGAGTACCGGCATCACGACGTTCGTTCCGACCCGACCCGATCGCCGAGCGCGGCGAGACGGCGGGCATTCCCGCGGGATCGACCCGCGGCGGATTCGACGTCACCGAATACTACGGCGAGCTCAGCCTGCCGCTCCTGGCCGACGGCGCACGCTACTGGGAGCTGAACCTGGCGGCCCGTAACTCCGACTACAGCACCTTCGGATCCGAAGCCACTTACAAGATCAATACGCTGTTCAGTCCCGTCGAATCGGTGACGTTGCGCGGATCCTTCTCGACCGGCTTCCGCGCCCCGGGAATCGGGGAGCTGTTCGGCGGCGCCGCCCGCGAGGATTTCCTGTTCCTCGACCCCTGCGCCGACGTCCTGGGGCAGTACGGTTCGGCCAACGGCGGGCGGGACGCACCGCAACCGCAGAGCATTATCTCGAACTGCGCGAGCCTCGGCGTGCCGCGGACCCTGGTTCAGACCAACCCGCAACTGTCCGCCGTCTCCGCCGGAAACACGTCGCTCGCGCCGGAGACCTCCGAACACTTTACGGCCGGCATCGTCTGGAGTGCGCAGCCGGCTTCCGATTGGATCGAGCGCTTCACGGCCTCGGCGGACTACTACGATCTGCGAATCGAGGATGCGATCCAGGGCCGCAGCCCCGGCGATGCCATCCTCGCCTGCGTCAATACGCTGGACCCATTGTTCTGCAATCTCGCGCCGCGTCTTGAAAACGGCGTCCTGGACGCGATCGACAACCGGCTCCAGAACATCGGTGGCATCGGGGCGGAGGGATTCGATGTCATGCTGACCGTCAACAGCCCGGAGTGGCGACTCGGCCGGTTCGACGCGACGCTCAATGCCACGTTTCTGAGGGCGTACAACGAGCGCTCGGCGAACATCGACGGCACCGAAACCGTCACCGATCGCACCGCAAGCCACACCAATGAGACATTCCAGCGAGCGTTTCCCAGGCTGCGGTGGGTAACGACGCTCGACTGGATCGGGGACCGGTGGGCCGCGGCCCTGAGCCTGCGCTGGACCGACGGAATGACCCTGGACGGCGGGAGCCGGCTCGATTCGGTCACGTTTACCGACCTGCGCCTGAGCTATATCCCGCGGGTGGCGCGCGACGGCTGGACAGTTTCGCTGGGCTTCAACAACCTCCTCGACGAGGATCCGCCGGTCTGCTTTCCCTGCGGGGTCAACGGCATGAGCCAAGTGGTGCATGACCTGCCGGGACGCATCGGCTACCTTCGCGTGACTTATCGCGGGGCTTCCTTGCCATAATCCCGAACTTTTGTAACTATAGCCGTCATATTTACCGTAAAAATGACGACTATATATACAAGATTACTGCCGACGCCTCCGCGCTCGATCCTGCTCTTCGGGCCGCGAGGTACCGGAAAGTCGACATGGATTCGTACTCGATTTCCGGATGCGACGACCTATGACCTGCTGGATACGAGCGAGTCGTTGCGTCTCAACCGGAACCCTGCGGCGCTGTATGGCGAATTGGAAGCGCTTCCTCCCGAAACCTGGGTGGTCATCGACGAAGTACAGAAAGCACCTGCCCTGCTCGACCAGGTACACCGGTTGATCGAATCCCGCCGCCTGAAATTCATCCTCTCCGGATCGAGCGCACGCAAGCTCCGCCGCGGGGGGACAAACCTCCTCGCGGGGCGCGCCGTGACGGTCGCGCTCTTTCCACTGGTTTCCGCAGAGTTCGGCCTCGAGTTCGACCTGGAACGCACCCTGCGCTTCGGTACCCTGCCGATGGCCGTCACCGAGGACGGCCCGGAAGACTATCTGCGGACCTACGCGGAGACTTACCTGGACCAGGAAATTCGAGCCGAGGCGCTGACGCGCAACCTGGGCGGCTTTGCACGCTTCCTCGAGGTGGCCGCACGCCAGAACGGACAAGTTACCAACGCCAGTTCGATCGCAAGGGATGCCGGCGTCGCACGCACGACGGTGCGCGACCACTTCGATGTGCTGGTAGACACCCTTATAGGCTACTGGCTACCGCCCTGGAAGCTGAAGTCCACCAACAAGCAGGTACGCCACAGCAAGTTCTACCTGTTCGACTGCGGGGTCGCCCGCGCGCTTTCCGGGCGATTGCCCTTTCCCCCTGCTCATGAGGAGCGCGGCCCGCTGCTCGAGACCTTTCTGCTAGGAGAGATGCGCGCTCATCTGGCGTACTCGGGACTCCGCTACCCGCTTTGTTTCTGGCGCAACTACGACGGGACGGAAGTGGATGTACTCTGCGAGACGGCGCAGGGATTCGTTGCCGTGGAAATCAAGGCCGGTTCGCGGTGGGAACGGCGATTCGGCCGCGGGTTGCACAAGGTTCGTGCAACCCTGGGCACGTCCAGGACCCAATGTCACGGCGTGTATCTCGGCGAACGGGAAGCCCTGGTGGATGGCGTCCGCGTACACCCGGTCCGCTCCTTCCTCAAGCGCCTGTGGGCGGGGGAAATCTTCGCGTAGCTCTCTGGCGCCCTCCTTTGGACTAGAGGACCCGACCGCCTCAAGGCTCGATCGCAAGCTAAGCCAGGCCGTCGGCGAAGCCGCCTACATGCTCGACCATCAAGGCCTGATCGTGCCCAGCGCCCGGTGGGACTGCGACAATCTGGTGCTGTTTGTGGGGCGGCTTGTGCAAATAAAGTCTTGGAAACCTCATCAATGGACCCCGTGCTGCCTGATTCGGCAGCGCTTCTGATGCGTATGCATTCGAGAATCCGCCTCCGGTTTGATGCACTGCGGTACGGTAGTCGACCGATGTAGCGACACAGCGACCCTGGCCCGCCGAGCCGCTCACTCGTCTATCTTGCAGTCATACGGTTCCGGCGTTTCGCCGAGTGCCACCCAATGGCCTTCGACGATGGCGGGTCCGCCAACGAAGGTGCCCGAATCCGTGATCGTCATCTCGTAGCTCACCCGGCTCTGATCGTCGCTGAGTGTGTAGCGCTCCACGATCTCCACGGCCTCGCTCTGCGGCACGCCGCGTGAGGAGAACAGCGGCCAGTTGATCCGCGACGTCTCGACAACCAGGGTGTCGCCGTCCCAACGCCCCACCGAGTAGCCGAGATGGCTCAACGGCTGAGCGCTGGCATCGCCGGCGTCGCTCATGTGGATGGTTCGCACGATGTTGAACTCGTGGCCGAGAATCCCGATCGAATCGCCGTCGGCCACGAATTCGTAAGGGTGCGGGGTCGTCATGGCCATCGGCATGCCCTTGGGTATGCAGGCCATGGAGGTGTCGTCCAGCGCGTCCCATGCCGCCATCGAGGCGGTGGCCGCCTCGGTAAACGGCGGCAGGCGGGTCGAATGCACGCCCTGGTCGGGGCGGCTCCAGAGCCTGAAAATACCCCGGTTTTCGGCCGCCGCGTCCACGAGATCGGACTCCGTGGGCACGAAGCTTTCCGCGCCGCCCACGGCCACGTCCTGCCACACGGGATCGGCGTCTCGTCGAAACACCACTTCTCTCGCATCGGGAAGCAAGAGATTGGTGACGAGAAACAGATTCTCGCGCTTGCTCGAAATCCTGCCGGCCAGCCTCACGGTGTCGCCGGGGCGGAAGTAGTCTTCGGTTACGCCAGCGCGATGCAGTGTATAGATGGAGCCGTATCCCTGGATTTGCCAAAGCTCCGCGCCGTCGCTGCGGGCCACTGCGAGCTCAAACGTGGGATGGGGGTTGCTCCAGTCGACGGCAATCAGCTCACCTTCGAGTTCCTGGAAGTCGCTGGTGAACTCCGCGCGCGAGTGGTGCGCGACGGCGGTTAGCGGTGAAGCGATCAGCGCCAGTGCCAGAATTATTCTTGCCATATGCCCCTTCATTGGTCACCCCGGCCGTGTCTAGTCGAAGTGTCATCCAGGTACTTCCATGATGATGCACCATCGAACAGCCGGATGGGTGCTCTTTCCGGTGCGAAATCCCTGACGTTCCTCGTCACTATGTGCCGCGTCTTGCTTGCCTCATTTCACGGATGCAGGACGGCTTGCCATCCCGGATGCCGATGGTTGCGCCGACAGCTCAACGAGATCGGCCCGGTATTGGGTTTGCAGAGATTCGGAGGGCCAGGCCAGCGACACCACCCAAGCCACCAGCAAGGCGAACAGGAAGGACGGCGGCATGGTTTCAAGCGCAGCGAAATACGGCCCCGCCACTTCGAGTTCCTGCAATACGAACTTGCTGATGATGGTCATGGAAAACCCCGCCACCATGGACGCGATCGCCGCACGTTCGGTGAAGCGCGACCAGAACAGCGACAGGATGATCATCGGGCAGAACGTCGCCGCTATTCCCGACCAACCGAAAATCACGAACCAGAATATCGTCCGCTCGGGCGAAAGCACTGAAATGGCGATTGCCAGGCTTAGCGCCAGCGCCGCCATGGCCAAGGTGACTCTTCGGCACAGCCTCGCCGCGGCGGCATCCCCAAGGCCGGGATTGAACAGGCGCTCGTAGATGTCGTGGGTAAGCGAGCCCGCGGCCATGACGAGCAGCGACGATACCGTGGACATGATGGCCGCCAGTACCGCCGCCACATACAGGCCCACGATCCACGGCGGGAAGGTGTACTCCACCATTTCCGGTAGCACGTTCTGCGCGCCGTTACCGAGTACGGCCTCGGGCTGCACCCCCGCTTCGGTAAAGAGGTAGCGGCCGAGGATGCCGATGCTTACCGCGCAGATATCAACCAGGATGGTAAACAGCACCGCCACCCACTTGCCGCGATTGATCTGGTCGGTGCTGCGAATCGCGATCAGCCGCACGAAGACCTGGGGCGAGCCCAGGAAACCCAGACCGATCGCCACCATGCCGACCGCGAGACAGACGTTAATCAAGGTAAATCCGCCAGCGCCCCAGATGCTGACCAAGCCGGGGTCGATCACCTGCAGGCCGGCGTAAATGGCGTCGGAATTGCTCAGGGAAAGGTAGGCCACGACCGGCAGCATCACCAGGCAAAGCAGCATCACAGCGCCCTGGAACATATCGGTCCACGCGGCGGCGAGGAAACCGCCGGCAATGCAATAGGCGGCCACCACCATGAACCCCACGATGGCGCCCACCAGGTAATCCCAATCCAGAAACGAGGCGAAGGCGGAACCGGTGGCGTCAATCTGCGCGGAGATATAAATGAGTACGAAGAAGCACAGGGAAATCGCCGAGATCACGCGCAGGGTCTGGGTGGAGGACCTGAAGCGGCTGACCAGATAGTCGATTACCGTCATTGACTCGTACTGGTCGGTCAACCGCTTGAAACGTGGCGCCATCAGGAACCAGGCCAGGGCGACCCCGATGACTTCGCCTACCACGATCCAATAGGCGGAAAAGCCCACCATGGCGCCCATGCCGGTAACGCCGAGCAGCAGCCAGGCGGATTCGCCGGTCGCCTGGGCGGAAAAGGCCGCCACCCAGAAGCCGAGCCGCTTGCCGCC
Source organism: Gammaproteobacteria bacterium (assembly GCA_047516145.1). GTDB lineage: Bacteria > Pseudomonadota > Gammaproteobacteria > Steroidobacterales > Rariloculaceae > UBA6522. Next base: position 3,559 of record JAKZVH010000257.1, on the reverse strand, counting down.
CACGACGAAGTCGCTCATGTTGCGGATACGGCGTGCAGCGAGCCAGCCAAGCACGACCAGCACGCCGCAATACAAGGTGATCATTGTGTATTTTTCAAACATGAGCGGCGCCTGTGTTGGAGTTCGGCCGATGATAGTTCTTGCGGGATCGGGTTCGCGGTGGTGGAACCCAGCTGCTTGGCGATCGAAGCACGGGGCGTGACGGTGCGGCTGGAGCGGGGCGATCGACACCGCCTGAATCGCGATTGAATTTCTCTCATGTCGGTCGTGCCCACGTGCACGTCGTCAGAACCGTTCGGACAGCAAGGGATAGGATCTTAGAACAACTCCGCGACTGCTTCGCCTGGGGTTATGGCGGGTATCGGCGAGCGAGCGAAGTCCCGGACGTTCCGCGTCACTATATGGCGTGCCCCGCACGCCCGCGCAGCGGCAACCTGCATTGCGTCTTCGAAGTCCGCCATCGGAAGCGAAACCGCAAAGCGGAGCACCGGAGTATCCGCCGGCGCAACCGCCACGAACCGGATCAACTCGGCGATAAAGTCTCGAGTATCGGCATCCCCGCGCGCGGGAGTCACGAGGTAGTAGAAGTTCGACAAAGTGTGCCAGGCGACGAACGCGCGGCGGGCACTACGCTCGACCCTATCAAGAAGTTCGGAAGAAGACTCCGAATAGGGGTGCCGATCAAGCGCGACGTCGATCAGCACGTCCGTGTCGAGCAGCATCAGAGGTACTTGCGGGCAAGCGTCTCGTAGCGGCTGTCGTTCCGGCGGGCCGCATTGAACCGACCCCTCCACCTCGTCGCGAACGAGGGAGTGTCCTCCACCGCAATCTCTCTAAGCGACGCTTCAATGAGGGACGACAGCGACACGCCGCGAGAACGCGCGTACTGCTTAGCTCGGGGCAGCAGGCCACTGTCCACGGTGATCGTCAGTTTTCTCTTCATCGTGGGGCACCGCCCATCAATATACGTATGATACTTACCATATACGTATCATCCTTGGACAACAAGATGAGAATCTGCCGTCTGCGTCAGGATAAGGGTCCCGCTAACACGGTTTCTTAAGATCGCGCCAGCAAGATGATTGTCTGCGACTAATACCAGTTATAGGGAATCCGGCAGCCGTACAGGTATTCGAATCCAGAAATAAACAACAAGGGGCCGGTTAGTTCGAAATTCCCTACCGAACTCTGGGCGAGCGTCCTCGGATGGGAGAACGAGGTCCGTTGGACCGCGAACGACAATTGGACCTTCGGTGGCTCGATGACATGGCAGTCTACGCAATACGACGAGTTCTGCTCTCCTTTCGGTGTCGCTGCTGAAGTTCCGTGTGACTTCTCGCGGGCGAGAGCGTGTGCGCGGAATCGGCGACTCAGAGCGTGATAATGATCGCATAACGTATCATAATCTGATACTTTATGTGATCGATATGCTGGACGAAGACGATGCGAGCCCGCGATTACATTGCTGACCTCGCGGCTGCCGGCCGCCATTGCTTTACCTCCCGCGACGCCCGCGAGGCTCTCGACGTATCTGCCGATGCGACCAAGCTGGCACTGGGCCGCCTCGCACGAAAAAAACACATTGCGAGTCCCGCGCGTGGGTTTCACGTCATCCTGCCGCCGGAATACCGTTCGCTTGGTTGCCTGCCGGCCGAACAATTCGTACCGGAGTTAATGCGGTGGCTGAACCAGCCCTACTACGCCGGTTTGCTTTCTGCCGCCCAATTCCACGGCGCCGCCCATCACCGGCCGCAGGAATTCCAGGTCATGCTGACCAAGCCTCGACGCCCTATTCGCTGCGGTCACGTACGCGTCGCCTTCATCGGTCGCAATCGCTTGCACGAAGTAGCGGTGCAGAGTTTCAACACGCCGCGCGGCACCCTCCAGGTCTCAACCCCCGAGGCGACGGCAGTCGACTTGGTCGGATACCATCACCGCGCAGGGGGACTCGATCAGGTCGCGACCGTATTGTCCGAACTCGCCGAATTGATGGATCCATACAAACTGCTTGCGGCCGCGGAAACTGCTCCGGTCACGTGGGCTCAACGGCTGGGCTACCTCCTCGAATCAGTCGATGCGGGCAAATTGGTCGCGCCGCTGAAGGACTACGTTCGGAGAAACGCCAAGCGGACGGCCGCCCTCATTCCGGGGACCAGCGACAGAGAATCGCACCGTGCGGACGACTGGAAGCTTCGCTTGAAGCCCGGCGACGGGATCGATTTTCTGTTGGAGGATGAGGGCGCACGGATCACACTCGTCAACGCGTCTGTGACAGAACTCAAGGGCATGCTTGCGAAGCCCGCCTCGCCGGTCTCGCTGGCGGAAATGGATGAGGCCATCGCGAGGGCGAGCAGGCGCGGGCTGTGATCGGCCCGGATACCAATTTGCTGGTGCGCTGCATCGTCCAGGACATTGCCGTTTGGGCTGCGCTGCGCGAGTCCGAGGTCGGCACCGCCGACTTTGTGGACTATCTTTCGCCCAACGTAATCGCACCGCCGGATGCACTTCGACCTACACGTTCGACCGAAGGGCTGCCCAAGACCGGCATTTCGCCATAGTGCCTCAAAAAATTCCGTTGGCGCTCGCTGCTTCAAATTTGGGTGACCTGGAAGTGGGGCCCCCTCCACAAGATCCGGTTCGATTATGACCCGCACACACGTGAGTTGTAATGCCGGCGACTACGCAACCCAACGCCAACCTGGAGACTCGTAATGTTTCAGTTCCTCTTCTCGGTCCAATCCTTGATCGACTGGGCGCTGCTCGCCATCGGCGCGGTGATGGCCGCGCTTGCGGGACGCAGAGGTGGGCGGTTGGCCGTGATCGGTGTGTTCTGCGCAGTTTGGGCGATCCTGTTCTCGCTATCGCTTATGCAGGAGTTGCGCCTATTTCAGTACAACTCGATTGGCCGAGTCCTGTCCGAATTCTGGAAGGGCCCGACGACCGCTGTGGCCGTGACAATGATTCCCTTGCTCTGGCTGACGGGGAAGGCATCGGTTCGCAAAGCGGCGGCCTGGGGAATCGGGGGCGCAACGATCGTGATGTTTGTTCTCCCGCCTGTTGCGCTCATTGGCATGGCCTATATTCCCGCTGACCACAATCCGTGCAGCCTGCCGTCCCTGGAGTCGTCCATTCCGAGCAGGACAGTTAGAGGGATTGGCACTGACGGATACTTCTCCGATACCTGCCCGATTCCGATCGCGCGAGAATTGGAGTTCGACCGTGACTATGGAACCGTCAACATGTATTGGTGGGGTACGCCGCACCGCCTTCGCATTTCCGGCCAGACGCCCAACGGCGAGCCACTCGGGATCGGGGTTAACCGTGTGGATCCAACTGGCCGCTCGCAGGATTCGCCCGAACCGGGCGATGAGAGAGTCGTGACGTTTTTCCAGGGGCAGTCCCATCTCATTCCGGCCGATCCGCCGCATCCGGACGAGACCGAGGCGTTCTCGATTACGGTGTTTGGGGCGGATGGAGAACCGCTTGAGGACATTCCGCTTCGATACCTCCCCCGGAGGTGCACCTGCGTCTTCTATGACTCTCTATGAGCGACTACGGG
>JAKZVH010000256.1:0-16959 GCA_047516145.1 Gammaproteobacteria bacterium | reverse complement strand
TCTCGGGAGTGGGGCACGAGATCGATTTCACTATCGCCGATTTTGTCGCCGACGTGCGTGCGCCCACTCCGTCCGGTGCCGCGGAGTTGGCGGTGCCGGATCAGGCGCAGTGGTTCAGCGCGCTCGAGGCCATGGACGTGCGGTTGACCCGGGCGGCGAAGCAGCGGTTGACGACCCCACGGAATCTATTGGCAACGCTCGCGCACCGCCTTGAGCGGAGCCATCCGGGCGTCCAGCTTCGGCAATCCCAGCAGCGCCTGGACGAACTGGAAACCCGGATTCGGCTGAGCTTGAGTCGGGCGCTACAGGAACGCCGCGCGCGGCTCGCCGAGGCAACAGCGCGCCTCCGGGGGGCGAGCCCGGCTCATCGCATCGAGGGCCTCGATGAACGCCTGCGATTTGCGTCCCGCGGTCTGGAGCTTGCCATGGGTGAAGTGTTGCGCCGGCGCCGGGAGCGGCTGTCGCTGGCGCGACGAACCCTGGAGTCGGTCGGTCCAACGGCGACGCTCCAGCGCGGCTATGCCATCGTCACCACGGGTGAGGACGGCAGCATCGTCAGGGACGCCCGGGCCGTAGCGGCGGGCGTGGCCATCGATATTCGGTTGGCGCGCGGCGGGTTGTCGGCTACCGTGGACAAGTCACGCCCCGGGGATCCCTCTACCCCGAGCGGCGGCGCCGAATTACATTAAGCGCGAGTCCGCCGTCAGCCCGCTGGATCAGTTCGTACCCACCGGAACCCACTTCTGCACACGCTTGCCGGTATTGACCTCGGATGTATAGAGGTTGCCGAAGCTGTCGGCGGTGATGTTGTGGACCCATTCGAACTGACCCGCCTGCCGGCCGCCGTGGCCGAATGAACTCACCACCTCGAGCGTGTCCCGCACCATGATCCAGACCTTCTTGTTGGCGCCGTCGGCGGCGAACAGCCAACGCTGCTCAGGGTCGCGGGAAAACTCGATATCCCAGGCTGCTCCCTGACCCCCGATGGTCCAGGTCGCAAAGCGGCCCTCCTTGACAAAGGAGCCGTCCTTGTTGAACACGTGAATCCGGTTGCCCTGGCGATCGGCGACGTAGACCAGTCCGTCGTTGGCGATCCTCACCGCGTGCACCGGGTTGTGCCAAACCTGCAGCGGCTCCGCATCCGGCAGATATCCCGAAGTGTCGATCGAGTCGTCGGGCACGTTGCCGTACGCTCCCCAGTGGCGCTTGTACTCGCCTGTGTCGGCGTCGAAGACGATCACGCGGCGGTTGAGGTAGCCATCGGCGATATAGACTTCGTGGGTTTCGGGGTCCACGGTGATGTCCGCGGGCCGCCCCAGATGGCGGGTATCGTTACTGCCCATGTTTGTTTGCCATTCGCCGATCCTGAGCAGACGCTCGCCCTCCGGGGTGAACTTCAGCACCACGTGATCGCTCATGCCGTTGCCGCCGATCCAGACATTGTCCTGGTAGTCCACGAAGATGCCGTGCTCGCCCGCCGGCCAGGCATCCGCGGGCTCAACCCATTCGCCCTGTTCCTGGTCCCAGGTCGGCCCGCCCCAGGCGCGGATGACCTCTCCGGCCTGGCTGAACGCGATCACCGAAGGCGCCGGCGCGCAGCAGTCGTGCATGGGCGGATTCTGCACCGCGCCCGCCTCATGCTCGTTGAGCGTGCGCGGACGCTGAATGATCCAGATATTGTCCTGGCTATCGGTGGCGATGCCGGAAACCTGGCCCAGGCTCCAGCGGTTTGGAAGCTGCCGGGGCCAGGTGGGATCCACTTCGTATTGGGGAGTCGCTGCCGACGCGTCGGTTGGCGCTTCGGCGGGGGCTATTGTTGAAGCGTCGATGCTTGCGTCGGAGTCCTCGGCGACATCCATCGCGGGTTCCTCGCCGGAGCAGCCCGCGAGCCACATGAGTATTCCCAAGCCCGATGCAATCCATACCAGTGTTGTTTTCATCGTTATGTCCTCCCCTGCACGGCCACCGTACACCATAACGGAAAATTGGCGTGCCGATAAGCGCGCGCTAGCGATTGAAAAAGCTGGCGATCGCCGGGCGGAAGTTGTCCATGTCCACGAGGAACGAATCGTGGCCCTGGATGGAAGGCAACTCCATGAACTCCACTTCTCGCTCCGGCGCATCCAATTGCGCCGCCAACTCCCGCTGTTGGTGGATCGGGAAGAGGATGTCGCTGGCGACGCCGATCACGCGGACTCTCTGCGCCTGAATCTTCTCCAGTCCCGCCTCGATCGTGGCGCCATGATCCGCCACGTCGAACAGATCGCTCGCCCGGGAAAGATAGAGATAGCAGTTGGGATCGAATTGCCCGGTGAACTTGTTGGCGTGATGTTCCAGATAGGACTCGATCTCGAAACTGTGGGCGAACGGGTCGCCGGTCTCGCATTCCTCGCAACTGCGCTCACGGCCGAACCGGCCGCGCCACTCCTCGGCCGATCGGTAGGTGATCATTCCCAGCTTGCGCGCCAGGCGCATACCGGTGATGGGCAGGGCGTCGGGCGTGTAATTGCCCTCTTGCCAGTTCGGGTCGCGGCGAATGATCTCTCGTTGCAGCGAGCGCAATGCGGTAGCGAAGGGCATGGACCGGGTTGCGGAAGAGATGATCAGCAGTCCTTCCGAGAGCCCCGGGAAGAGTATTTCAAATGCCAGCGCCGTCATGCCGCCCATGGACGGCCCCACTGTCGCGTAGAGCCTGTCCACCTGCAGTTGCCGGATGACTTCTCGTCCGCCTCGCGCCACGTCTTCCAGGGACAGCACCGGAAAAGTCCGATGGTAGATTTCACCGGTTTGCGGGTTCCGCGACGCAGGGCCCGTGGAACCGAAGCAACTACCCAGGGAATTCACGCAAATCACGAAGAAGCGCCGGGTATCGATGGGACGGCCGGGGCCGATCATCTCTTCCCACCAGCCAGGCGCGGGATCTCCGGGCGACGAGGCGGCGTGTGCCGACGGGGAAAGCCCGGTGAAAATCAACACGGCGTTATCCCGATGCCGGTTCAACTCACCCCAGGTTTCATAGGCGATGGTGGGGCTCGGCAAGGTGCCGCCCCGGTGCATGGGGAATTCATTCTCCAGCGTTACAAATTTTCTCGCGCCGTCGCCCATGGACCCTCGATCGCGTATCACTCCCGCGCGGACTGCCGAAGTTTAACGGTTGCCTTGCCGGGCAATAGTAGTTTCTCGTTATGAGAATAGAACATCGGAATAGCAGGTCGCGGGCTCTTATCCGCGTCGGCGGCGAATTGCCCCCCCGCGGCGACGCAACGTTTTCGGCCGGCTGCGCACGCCGGCGAAGGGATTCTCGCCGCTCTTGAACTCCAGTCTCAGCGGCACGCCTTCCAGGCGCAAGGCCTTGCGGAAAGCGTTTGCCAGGTATCGGCGGTAGTGTCCCGGGAGACGGTCCGTTCGGCTACCGTGGATAACGACGATCGGCGGATGCCGGCCGCCCTGGTGAGCATACCGGAGGCGAATTCGGCGGCCGCCCACGAGCGGCGGGGGATGCACGGTCAGCGCCTGTGCCAGTATCCGATTCAAATCCGGGGTCGGAAATTCCCGGCCCGCTGACTCGTATGCGCTCAACGCAGCGTCGACGGCGGAGTCGATTCCACTCCCGTGAAGAGCTGAAATGTAGTTGACTTGCGCAAGATCCGCGAACGCAAGTCGGCGCCGGGCATCAGCTTCGATGCGCCGGCGGCGGCCAGGTTCGATTCCGTCCCACTTGTTTAGCGCGATGGTGATGGCGCGGCCCCGCTCGATGCTCAAGCCGATCAAGTGGAGGTCCTGTTCGGTCACACTCTCGCGCGCGTCGAGCAAGCAGAGAACGACACCGGAGTCCTCGATCGCGCGCAGGCTTTGCACGATGCTGAACTTTTCGATGGAATCATGCACTCGGGCGCGCCGGCGAATCCCGGCAGTATCGACGAGAACGAATCGCCGGCCCCGGCGCTCGCAGGGTACGAGCACGCTGTCCCGCGTGGTGCCCGGTTCGGGAGAGGTGACCAGGCGCTCGGATCCGAGCAACCGGTTGATCAACGTGGATTTGCCGACGTTGGGTCTTCCCACGACTGCCAGTCTGGGTCCCTGCAAGTGTCCGCCGGTTTCCGTGGCGGGTCTATCCGGGCGGTCGGCGAACGGTTCCATGACCGCGTTCATCAGCGTCTTGACCCGGCGGCCGTGCAGGGCCGCGATGCTCACCGGAAATCCCAGACCGAGCACGTGGAATTCGGCCTCCGCAAGTTCCGGGGCGAGGCCCTCGGACTTGTTCACGGCCACCGTAACGGGTTTGTTGCTGGTCCGAAGCTGAAGTGCGATCGTCTCGTCGGCAGCGGACAAGCCGGCCCGGCCATCGACGACGAAGATTATGGTGTCGGCCTCATCCACGGCGACCTCTGCCTGTCGGGCGGCCAGGGAGGCCAGGTCTCCCGCTTCGTCGCCGAGCCCCCCGGTATCGATGACGACAGCGGTCCGTCCCGCAACCGTGGCGAACCCATAACGCCGATCCCGGGTCAGGCCGGGAAAGTCGGCCACCAGGGCATCCCTTGAGCGGGTAAGCTGGTTGAACAGTGTGGATTTGCCGACGTTAGGACGACCCACCAATGCCACTACCGGCAGCATCTCGACGCCCGCGCGACGAAGATCGGTGAGCGATGCGGACTACCCTCCATGTATCGCCTCAGGTCGAGTCGTCCGGGGGAGCCGGCGCGCGCTCGTCGGATACCACAACATAGGCCGCTACGGTCCCGTCCTCGGCCTGGGCGATCAGGTTCTGCCCCACCACCAGCGGAGCCGCGGTGATCCGGTTCGACGCCGCTCGCTCGCGAGCGAGAAAGCTGCCATCGCCGGGGTCGATCCAATGCAGATACCCTTCGAAGTCGCCGACTACGAGCGTGTTGCCGAAGGCGCTCGGAGCGGTGACGTCCCGGAGCCGCAATGCATTCTGCCGCCATCCGGGCGTACCCGCGCTGCGTTCCAACGCGACCAATTCGCTGAATTCATCGGTTACGTAAACGCTGCTCAAGTCCACGCCGAGACCGGCATAACTGGAGAGATCCTGCTGCCACAAGACCAGACCCGTCTCCAGGGCAACGCCCACCGCCCGACCGTGGTAGCCGACGGCGAAGACATCGTTACCTGCGACCTGGAGTCCGGCGCTGATGTCCACAAGACGCTCCAGCTCGGTTTGCCCCGAAGGCGCGGCCACGGCAATCTCCCACAATGTGTCTCCCGTGGTGAGCTCGTAGGCTCCCAGGCGGCCGTTGTCGAATCCCGTGACCACGCTGGTTCCCGCCACCAGGGGTGCGGTATTGCCGCGCATGGTGAGGGCCGGTACGGTTTGCACGACGGACCAAAGCTCCCGCCCATCCAGGCTGGAAAACCCGCGCAGCCTTCCGTCCACGGTGCGCAACGCCACCACCTCGCCGCCGATGGCCGGCGGGGCAAGCACTTCCGCTCCAACCGGCTGGCGCCACAGCTCCTCACCGGACTCGGGATCGAGGGCAATCAATTCGCCGTCGGTGGTGCCGAGCGCAAGAATGCCGGCGCCATAGGCAGGGCCGGCGGACAGCGGCAGATCCGTCCGCGCCGACCAACCGCGCCGCCCCGTCTCGATGTCGAACGATGCGACTTCTCCGCTATGGCTGCCGGCGTAAATCCAGGCTCCGTCAGTCGCCGGAGACAAGCCGAGCCGCAGGCGTTCCGCGCCCCGGCCGACGCGCGCACTCCAAAGCCTGCGCACGTCAAGGCGTTCCTCAAAGGACTCCAACTCGGCGGGGGGCTCCGTGGTGTCGTTGTCGCCACCACCGCAGCCGCTGGCGGCGGCGCCCAGAACGGCGACTGCCAAGATCGGCCAGAGGTTCATGGCAGCGACTCCGCGGCGGCGGTTTCGTCGTCCGGCATCGTTGCGAACTCGCCCTGTGGCGTCGCGCCGGTGTCGCCGTCCGGCGTTACGGCCTCGCCGCCAGGGGCGGTGCCGGCCACCGGCGATACCTGGGCTGCGGGCGCCGAGAGATCATCGAGCTTCATCTGCACAATATCCCGATTCACCAGACCGGTTTCGAGGTCATTGAGCGCCGCGCTGTAGGCCACGCGGGCGCTCTCGATGTCACCCTGCGCGACGTGAATGTCGCCACGCACTTCTTCGTAGCCCGCCGCAAAACTTCCCGGCGCCACGTCCAGCGCCGCCAGTGCCTCGGCGTAGGATTCGTCCTGCGCGAGCACGCGCGCCAGCCGCAGCCGCGCAACAAGGGATAGATCCTGATCGCCGGTATTCTCAATGACATACCGTAAATCGCCGATGGCGCCATCCACCTGTCCGTCGTCGAGGCGCATCAGCGCGACCAGCAGACCACCCTGGTCGGTATACGGGGTACCAGCGAAATCCTCGCGCAATTCGTTGAGCAGGTTGCGCGCGCCGCCGGCGTCGTCATCGCCGACGGCCTGGCGCAATTCGACGTAAATTGCCGCCGCCTCCTCCGCACGAACGTCCACATAGGCGTTGTAACGGTTCCAGCCCAGCAGGCCCAACACGCCCAGGCCGATTCCGCCAACCAGGTACCAGCCGTTCTCCCGCCACCATTGACGAAACAATTCGATCTGTTCTTTCTCGGAAAGAAGCTCGTCCACCAAAATTCTCCCAGCTCTGTTTTTCGCGGATACCCTATCCGGCGGAAACGCGTATTCTACGGCGAATCGTCTCGAACGCGGAGCAATTCGGCAACTACCGCGTCCAGATCCATCGTCGATTGCGGAGCATCTTCGCGCAACGGCTTTACGCTCAATCGTCGGGTTGCCACCTCATCCTCGCCAAGTATCAATGCCAGGCGGGCCCCGCTACGGTCGGCGCGTTTCAACTGCGACTTGAGGCTGCCCCCGGCGCAATCCATGCTGAGCCGAATCCCCGGAGCTTGTGCGCGGAGCCTCTCGGCGACGTTCAGGCCGCGGCGCCGCGCGTCCTCTCCCGCCATTACCAGGTATCCATGAGGCAGCCTGTCACGCTGCCGACAGCCTTCCGTCTCCATCAGCTCGACCACGCGCTCGATGCCCAGGGCCCACCCGATCGCCGGCGTATCCCTGCCACCCAACTGGGCTATCAACCCATCGTAGCGCCCCCCGGAACAGATGGCGCCCTGGGCGCCCAGACGGTCGGTGACCCACTCGAACACCGTGCGCGTATAGTAGTCCAATCCCCGCACCAGGCGCGGGTTCAAGTGGTAGCTGACGCCGGCATCGTCGAGAAGCCGGGTCAGGCGTTCAAAATGTGCCGCGGAATCGGCGTCGAGGTAGGCATCGAGCGTCGGTGCCGCAGCGATCAGCTGCTCGAGTCGGGGATTCTTGCTGTCGAGAATTCTCAGCGGGTTGCGTTCAAGACGATCTCGGCTTTCGGCGTCCAACTCGTCGCCGCTTGCCAGAAAATAGGCTCGCAAAGCTTCCCGGTACCCGGCCCTGCTTGCCGGCGTCCCCAGGGAGTTCAATTCCAGCCGCGGACTGCGTAGGCCAAGCCGCTCCCATATGCGGGCCGACATGACGATCAATTCCGCATCCACGTCGGGGTCCGCGAACCCGATGGCTTCTACATTGATCTGATGAAACTGCCGATAGCGCGCCTTTTGCGGCCGTTCGTAACGGAACATCGGCCCGGCGCACCACAGTTTCTGCTGTTGGTTGTGGAACAGGCCGTGACTGAGGCCGGCGCGAACCACGCTTGCGGTAGCCTCCGGGCGTAACGTAACGCTGGTGCCGCTACGGTCGGCAAACGTGTACATCTCCTTCTGCACGATGTCCGTTGTCTCGCCGATGGAACGGCTGAACAACTCGGTTCGCTCCATCACCGGGATACGAATACGCCGATAACCGTAGGCATCGAAAATCGCTTCCGCCGTGGACTCGACCGCGGCCCACGGCGCGCTGGCGTCCGGCAGGATATCGTTCATTCCGCGGACCGGTCTCACCCGCATATATCTCACCTGTCTCCTGCTGCGCTCGCCGCGGCAATCGATTTCGCCATTGATCTCAGGGTGCTTCGGAGACGACAAACCGAACCGTGGTTGCATTGCCGACGGGCGCGGGGACGGGGTAGGGTCGATCGTTGATCGACAACTGAACGCCCGCGGGATTCCCCAGCGTAAACGACAGGGGAAAGTCGCCGTCGATGTTCAACGTCGTCCCGGCGCTGCCAAGGGCGTAATAGAGAGCATTGCCATTGCCGTCGCTCACCTCCGTCCAGCAGTCCTGTTCGAAGCTCATTGCGATCTGACCTGACCGTGCTGCCGCCGCGTCAAGTGCGGTTGCATCCGTCGCCGTACCGTCACCCGTGACGAACAGTTCATCCGCCGCGGGCTCGGCCACCGGGTCCGGGAACTCCGTCGCCGGGTCCGGAAACTCCGTCGCCGGGTCTGGAAGTTCCGCGGCGCTGTCCTGTGATTCCACTGCCGGTGCCCGGGGCGCCGCGGTGCCAGCCGGCTCGAGAGGCTCTTCGGCATCGATCAGCGACGACTCAATTTCCGCCGCCGGCGGGTCCGGCTGTTCTTGATCCGACGGGATCGAGCCGGAAAAAGGATTGCCACTGCCCCATATGAACCAGAGCGCCGGAATCCCGAGCAGGAGAATCAACCCACCAATGAGCCACGGGGCATAGAACACGCCGCCCATGCGGATCGGTTCATTAAAAGTTACCGGCGCGTCGCCCACATCCGTCTGCCGGGTATAGCGGGCCAGCAAGTCCTCGTATTCGAGCTCGTACCGATGGGCGAGGTGTTTAATGTATCCCTTGACGAATACCGGCGCGACGAAGAGTTCGAGATCATCTCTTTCCAGCGCCGTGAGAAAGCGCGACTCGACTCGCAACTCGGAGGCGATCTGCCCGATCGTCAGGCCACGCGACTCCCGGGCTGAAAGCAATACCGCGCCCAGCGTCGTGTATTCTTCTTCGGCAGACTGTTCCTCTGAAATGCCTGTTTCAGCGTTCTCCATCATGTTCGAACCGGTCTGGTTGCGCCAATTCGGCGGTGTCGGGAAATTGCTCTCGCAATCTGGACGCGCAACGCTGAGCGTCCGCAATGTTACCTAAATGTGTCTCCACCTGGAAACATAGCAAGATTAGCTGCGGATTGTCGGGTGCGGAATCCATATGGCGCTGAAGGAATGCCTGCGCGGATTCCGCATCGCCGCTACCGAATGCCAGCGCCGCCATGTTGAAGAGTCCATCCGGATAGGCCGGGTTTCTGGCCAGCGCCTGGCGGAAATATTGTTCGGCCTTGGTACTGTCGCCGCTGTTGCGGGCGCAGATGCCGGCGTTGGTAAACGCCGCTTCCGGCGTGGGGTAACGTGGATTTCGGGCGGCTCGCATGAATTGCAACTCGGCCTCATCCCATTGCTCCCGGCGGCAGAGAAACACCCCGTAACTGTTCGCCGCAACGGGATTGTCCGGCTCCAGCCGGATTGCGCGACGGTAGTGGTTCAGCGCTTCCCCGGTTTCTCCCAACTGGTCGTAGACCATTGCGATGGTGCTGTGCGCTTCGGCGAGCCGCGGATCATGCTCCAGGGCGCGGTCCAGCCGCTCGAGCGCCAGTTGCAGCCTGCCCTCGCGAAAATACGCCGCGCCCAGGTTGAGATTGGCGACAGCCGCGTCGCCGTCGGAAGCCGCGGGCAAGGCACCGGACGTTATCGAGTTAACGCAACCCTGGCAAAGTAGCAGTCCGGCCAGCCCGAATATTCCACCTGCTGACTGGCGAAATATGCGACCCAGACCCTGCGGCAGCATTCGGTTCACGGCGCACCCACGCGCGCTGCCCGAAGCCGCTTTTCCCCCAGCCGCGTGCGCACGCGATTCTTCACGCGGCCGGCCAGTTGTCCGCAAGCCGCGGCGATATCGTCGCCCCGGGTTCGGCGTATCGTCGCCACGATTCCGCGGGTGCGCAGTTCCGTGCAGAACCGGTCGATGACTTCGGGCGACGAACACCGGTACGCCGCGCCGGGAAACGAGTTGAAGGGGATCAGGTTCACCTTGGCGGGGCGGCCGCGCAACAGCTTTGCCAGGCGGCGGGCATCCGGCACGGAGTCGTTCACGCCGGCGAGCATGACGTACTCGAAGGTAATCTGGCGGGAAGCCAACCCCTCGGCATACGTCCAGCAGGCGCTCAGTAGTTCGGCAATGCGATGCCGGCGGTTGATGGGCACCAACTCGTCGCGAACCTCGTCGGTCGAGGCATGCAGCGACACGGCCAGCGCGACGTTGCAGTCCGCCGCCAGCCGCCGGATCTGCGGCACCAGGCCCGCGGTGCTGATCGTCACCCGGCGGCGCGACAGCCCCAACCCATGATCATCTGTAAGCAACCGTGCGACGGGGACCACCTGCCGGTAGTTGGCAAGCGGTTCGCCCATACCCATGAACACCACATTGGTGACCGCGGACGGCGACCCGAGTGCCCGATTGGCGAGCAGAACCTGACCCAGTATCTCCACAGCCCGAAGATTCCGGTTGAACCCCATCTTGCCCGTTGCACAGAAGGAGCAGTCCAAGGCGCATCCGGCCTGGGAAGAAATGCACAGCGTCGCGCGGTTCGGTTCCGGGATGTAGACGGTTTCAACGGCCTGGGCGCCACCCACGTCCACCAGCCATTTCCGCGTACCGTCGGCGGAATTTTCCACCCGCGTCGCCTTTGGGATAACAAGGGAAGCGATTTGCTCGAGTTGCTCGCGCAGGTGCAGGCTGAGGTCGGTCATCTCCGCGAAGTCGAGAACGCCGCGCCGGTATACCCAACGCATGATCTGTCGCGCCCGGTAGGGTTTCTCGCCAATGCCCTCGAAGAATTCCGCCAGCGCGTCGGGCGAGAGACCGATGAGATTGAGCCTCTCCGGCTGAGGGTCGATGGACTCGATCCCGCTTAGCGCGTGCGCGTGCAAATCTCGGTTCCGTCGAAAAAGAACTCGATTTCCCGGGCCGCGGTGTCCGGACCGTCGGATCCATGAACCGCGTTTTCCTGGATGGATACGGCAAAGTCGGCCCGAATGGTCCCGGGGTCAGCCTCTGCCGGGTTCGTTGCACCCATGATCTCGCGGTTCCTGCGAATGGCGTCCTCGCCCTCGAGCACCTGAACCATCGCCGGCCCGGAGGTCATGTAGTCCACCAGTTCCCGATAGAAGGGCCGATGCCGGTGGACATCGTAGAAGCCCTCGGCCTGTGATTTCGTCAAATGCAGCATTCTTGCCGCGACGATCTGCAGCCCGCCCTGCTCGAAGCGGCGGTAGATTTCGCCGATCGCGTTGTTCTGTACGCCATCGGGTTTGACGATGGATAGAGTCCGTTCAGTTGCCATGCTGGCCCTTGTCCCCGTCAGATCTAGATACTGAAGCTCTCGCCGCAGCCGCATTCGCCCTTGACGTTCGGATTGCGGAACTTGAATGCTTCGTTGAGCCCTTCCTTGATGAAGTCCACCTGCGTCCCGTCGATGAGCTTCAAACTGTCGTTGTCCACCACCACGGTGACGCCTGATTCGTTGAATACCGCGTCCGCCGGCTCAATGGTGTCCGCGTAGTCGATGGTGTACGCATAACCGGAGCAACCGGTTTTCCTGATGCCGATGCGCAAGCCGACGCCTCGTCCGCGACGTTCCAGGTAGCTGCGCACGCGTTCGGCCGCGCTGGCGGTCAGTGAAATCGACATCGTTCAGTTGTTCCGTGCATCGAGTTCCCGCCGGCACGCGGCCAGCGCATCCTCCATGAGCAGCAAGTTGCCCAACTTTTCCACCGGCACGCCCAACGCTTCGCGGCGCGTCCGCATCTTCAACTCACAAAGCGCCGCAATGGGGCGACCTTCCAGCCACTCGGCCGTCCACTCGGCGGCTGCGACCGTGTGCGGACAGCCGTAGACGTTGTAGCGGGCGGCGTGAATGATACCGTCGAGTACTCTGACCTGGAACCGAACCCAAACGTTCAGGGTTCGATCTTCAGCCTCGCCGCAAACCGGTTCCGGAGCCCCTTCGTCCAATGGCCCCGCCCGATGCGCCGACAGAAACCGCAACCGCACCTGGGAGTCGTAATCCATAGAACGCCCGATAGTCTAGCGCATAGCGCGGACTCTGGCCCGTACGTTTGCCGACATTTTACCGCGCCCACCTCGGTGTCTTGATGCGGCCGCGAAAAACGTTGGCGGACATGCGGTCCAATTGCTAATGCCGGAAACGTCGAACCGACAATAGTAGACCTTTATTTCGTATTTTGATTATTGAAATAACCCCATACAATGATAATATCATGCAGAGTTTAGGGGGTATTCGCTTGGGGGGCCTCACCATGAAGCGTCATCAGCTACACAGCCTCAAAGCCTGGCTGCACTCGTCCAATCGCAAACCACTGGTCATTCGCGGCGCCCGGCAGGTTGGCAAATCCACTCTTGTGGAGCTGCTTTTCCGCGAACGCGATATCGACGCCGAGCTTTTCGCCGTCAACCTGGAACGTCATCCGCAACTGGCCCAGGCGTTCAGCGACCGCAATCCTCGGGAGTTGCTGCGCCTGATGCAGGCGCTGCCCGGGGTCGGACGGCTAGGCGAGCACAGCATCGTGTTCCTGGATGAAATCCAGGCGGTTCCCGCTGCGTTCGCCGCGCTGCGGTACTTCCTGGAAGACATGCCGGAACGGCCGGTCATAGCGGCCGGCTCGCTCATGGAATTCATGCTGTCGGACCATACGTTCTCCATGCCGGTGGGCCGAATCGAATATCTCCACATGGGGCCGATGACGTTCAGTGAGTTCCTTGCGGGCGTTGGGGAATCCGTTCTGGCGGACGAGATTTGCCAGTACGAGTTCGACGTTTCCCGAGCCGATGACCAGTGGCCGCATCCCCTGGTTCACGAGCGCCTTCTGAACCTGCTCAAACTCTATTTCTTTATCGGCGGAATGCCCGAGGCGGTCAAGGTGTACGCCGAGACGGGCGACCTGACCGCCGTGAGCGGCGTGCATGCCAGCATTATCGACACCTACCGAGACGACTTCACCAAATACGCGGCGCGGCGGGACCTGACCAGAATGCTCGACGTATTCAATTTTGCCGCCAGGCACGCCGGCCGCAAGGTGAAGTACAGCAATATCTCTCCAGGCCAGCAGAGCGGGACGCTGCGCAGGGACGTCGACATCCTCGCGATGGCGCGCGTCATCGCCAAGGTGACACACAGCCATTGTTCCGGCCTGCCGCTCCAGGCGGATCTGAAGGCGGGTGCCTTCAAGCTGTTGTTTCTGGACGTGGGCTTGATGAATGCCATTTGCGGCCTCAACTGGAATACCCTCGCCGCCGAGACCGAAACACGGCTGATAAACAGCGGCGCCAACGCGGAGCAGTTCATCGGTCAGCACTTGGCGCACGTGCTGTCGCGACGTCCCAACCGGGAACTGACATATTGGCTGCGCGAAGGGCGGGCCAACAATGCCGAAGTCGATTTCGCCGCGGAATTCGCCGGACGCATCGTCCCCATCGAGGTCAAGGCCGGGCGTACGGGAACATTGAGATCCCTGCACCAGTTCGCCGCTGAGAAACGACCCGCGCTGGCGGTGCGATTCGATCTCGGAGAGCCCTCCCTGCAAACCGTCGAAGCCAGCGCAGTACGCGGCACGAGCGCAACGCCGGTCCGCTACCCGATACTCTCGCTGCCGCTATATCTCGTGGAGCGTCTTCCCCGGATCATTGAGGGTCTCGTGCAGTAGCCGATTGGCTGGCGTACCATCAGTGGCGAACGGTTGAGATCACCGCAGAGCCACTCAGCTAGCTATCGCCCCGGGTCCACGGTGGGGCGCCGTGCGCCAGGTCTCGGAGGCGGGCGACCTCTACCTGCATTCGCGATACCACGTGGTCGATTTCTGCCTCGGTGGTGAACCGGCCGACGCTGAAGCGCAGGGTGGCGGCAGCCAGGGCGTCGCTCAGCCCCATGGCCCGCAAGACATGGGACGGCTCGGGCACATCCGAGTTGCAGGCCGAACCGGCGGAGACCGCCACCTCGGCCACCGCCAGTTGCAGACTGTCCCCCGGGATGCCCGGAAACGTCACGTTGAGCACATGGGGGGAGCGTTGCGTGGGATGGCCGTTCAAGCGTGCCCCCTCGATGGCCCGCAATCCGTTCCAGAGCCGGTCGCGCCGCCTGGCCAGCCGCGGTCCTTCCTGCTCCGGATCGGCAAGCTCGAACGCCGCGCCAAAACCGACGATCTGGTGCGTGGCCAGCGTGCCCGGACGAAAGCCGCCCTCCTGCTCGCCGCCGTGAATCAGCGGCTTGAGGTTCACGCCCTTGCGAATATAGATCGCACCGATCCCCATGGGGCCATAGCTCTTGTGGGCGGTCAGGGAAGCCAGGTCCACCGGCCAATTGCCGAGTCGCAGCGGCACCTTGCCGGTACTCTGGGCCGCGTCCACGTGAAACAGCACGCCGCGCTCCCGGCACCGCGCGCCGATGGCGGCGATGTCCTGGAGTACGCCGGTTTCATTGTTGACGTGCATGATGGAGACGAGCACCGTGTCGTCCCGAAGGGCTGACGCGACTGCCTCGGGGTCGATGACGCCATCGGCGCCGTGTTCCACGAATGTCACCTCAACACCCTGGGCGCGCAGCGCGCCGGCGGTATCCAGTACGGCCTTGTGTTCCAGCGACGATGTGACCAGGTGCCGGCCGCGGTGCTCGTTGGCCGCCATGGCGCCCAGCAGGGCCATGTTGTCCGACTCGGTCGCTCCGGAAGTGAACCAGAGCGCATCGGGGGAAACGCCGACCCGCCGGGCGATTTGATCGCGCGCGGCCTCGACAAGGGCCCTGGCACGGCGCCCCGGCGGGTGGGATGAGGACGGGTTGGCCGAGTCGCCCCGCGGTCCGAGGCATTCGGTCATTTTCGCGATGACGCGTTCATCCACGGGGGTGGTCGCCGCGTAGTCCAGGTAAATTTCGCCGCTAGCCTGCATGGCTCACCGATCAGCCGTCATCGCGTTTGCCGTCAAGCGCGGTCAGGACGCCGCGCAAAATGTTGACTTCATTGCGGTCCAGGCGGCTGCGCTGAAAGATTCTGCGCAATCTCAATTTGAGTTGCCTCGAGTGGTCCGTCTTCAGAAACCCGGCCGCGCTCAACGCCGTTTCCAGGTGCTGTTGAAATCCTTCGAGCTCCGCGGCGGTGGCGGGTGGCGATTCGGCTCCGGCGGGTTCCCGATCGCCCGCATCCGGCACCGACTCGCGTTCCAGCCCGGCCATGCGCAGCTCATAGCAGAGGACCTGTACCGCCATGGCCACGTTCAGGGAACTGTAGACGGGATTCGCCGGAATGTGCACCAACTGATGGCAGCGGCCAAGGTCCTGGTTGGTCATTCCCGAATGCTCGGGTCCGAAAACCACCGCGACTGGGCTCTGGGCGGCGTGTTCCCAGAGCGCCGCCGCACAGTGGCGCGGGTCAACAACCGGCCAGGCAAGCCGGCGAAGCCGGGCACTGGCGCCCGTCACAAAGCCGCAGTCGGCGATCGCCTCGGCCAGCGAGTCCACCACCCGGGCGCGGGCCAGCACGTCATCGGCCCCGGAAGCCCGGGCGGTAGCTTCGGCGCTGGGGAAGTCATGCGGAGCCACCAGTACCAGATCCTCCAGACCCATGGTCTTCATCGCGCGAGCGCTCGCGCCGATATTGCCCGGATGAGAGGTTTCGACGAGGACGATGCGTACCGGAACGTGCATTCTTGACCGTGTGGACGTATTCTCTTTCGCCGGTATTCTACTCTTCTGCCGCCTGGCTCGGACGTGCCGCCGATTGGCGGGACGTCCGGGCCACGTTTCGTTCCGACCACCCTCACGCCTATGCACGCAATGGTAAATATCGCAGTTCGTGCGGCCCGCGAGGCAGGGGCGATCATCATGCGCCACGTCAACAGGCTCGATGCGCTGGAAGTCGTCGACAAGGGGCGCAACGAATTCGTCAGCCAGGTCGACCGCATGGCGGAAGACGCCATTATCGACGTCATTCGCGAGTACCATCCGGAGCATTCGATACTGGCCGAGGAAAGCGGGCAGCAGGGCGAGCACGAGTACCAGTGGATCATCGATCCGCTGGACGGGACCACCAATTACCTCCATGGGTTCCCGGTCTTCGCCGTTTCCATTGCCGTAAGCCGTGCGGGCCAATTGGAGCACGGCGTAGTCTATGACCCGCATCGTCAGGAGGTGTTTACCGCGAGCCGCGGGCAGGGTGCGCAACTGGACGGCCGCCGGATACGGGTCAGCAAACACCTGCGATTGCACCAGGCGCTGCTGGCAACGGGATTTCCGTTTCGCGCCAACAAGGAGAATCTCGACGAATACGTCGGCATGCTCAAGGCGGTCATCATTGAAAACGCAGGCGTGCGCCGCGCCGGTTCCGCCGCGCTCGACCTGTGCTACGTTGCTGCGGGACGCGTCGACGGGTTCTGGGAGCTGGGGCTCAAGCCCTGGGATGTGGCGGCGGGGGCAGTGATGGTACGCGAGGCCGGTGGGCGCATCAGCGACTATCACGGTACGGACAAATTTCTCGAAAGCGGGGATGTCGTCGCCGGCACGCCGAAGGTGTACGCGGCGCTTTCCAAATTATTCGCTCCCTACGCGCCGGGAGTCGGCTAGCCACGCGCGCCTTCGCAGCGAAATATCAGGGCATCGAGTCGATTTCTTCGCGCTTGGGCGGAATGAGGTCGGCCGGGGAGACGTTCAGGGCCAACGCCGCGGCGCTGGCGACATAGATCGACGAATAGGTCCCGACCACGACGCCGACGATGAGCGCGAGCGCGAACCCGGAAACCGTTTCGCCGCCCAGAAGGAACAGGCAGATCAAAACCAGCAAGGTGGTCAAACTGGTAATCATGGTACGGCCCAGCATTTGATTGATGGACCGATTGATCACCTCTTCGGCTGTTCCGCGGCGCATCAACCGGAAGTTTTCGCGAATCCGGTCGAAGACCACGATGGTGTCATTGAGCGAGTAGCC
>JAKZVH010000255.1:0-10409 GCA_047516145.1 Gammaproteobacteria bacterium | reverse complement strand
TTCGGAATTCTCGGAACCTGCCTCAAGGAAGCACCAGAATTTTCCGACAGACGCCGCCGGGTGGGACCTTCCGGTGATGTGGATTGAAGCCGCGAGAGGCCCATGCGACCTGTGGGCCCGTCGAGACGACCACGCCATTCGCATCGATCGTGATCGTCCCGAGTCCCAGGCTCGGCAGCACGCGGGCAATGACGCCCGCGTTCTGCCGCGGAGCAGATCGTTCTCCGGGCCGGGAAATTCAGGTCGGACGATACCGACTCCTACGTGCAAACGGCCGTCATGCTCGCAGATTGCGGTAGGTCTCAGCGTGCGATGGCTCCCCTGAGATTCTGCGAACAACGGAGTATTCGCTACTGCTCATGATCGGCGTGTTGGCTGGTCACGGTCACGGTAGTTGCGATGGGCGTGCAGATCCTGCTTGGCGTCGGGACCGTGTTGGGCGTCGCGCTGCTCGCCGGGCGCTTGGTGCCGAGACGTTTCATGACATGTTGTTGAGCGGGCCCTGCAAACTTCATCCTGGGGGTCAGTCGCGCGGCGGTGGCGTTCGCCTGGTCTCGTCGGGAATACCCGGACGGAAGCCGCACCACGTCGACGGATCCAGTGCGGTCGAGTTGACAACCCTCTACCGGGAAGGCGCCAGGCAACAATGTGCGGTGTAGCCGGATGGCTCTGCCCGCCAGCAAGCAATGTGGACACGCTGGATTCTGCTGTCGGTCGTATGGTCGCTACGCTCGTTCACCGGGGTCCTGACGACGAGGGCCGCTGGGTCGACGCGCCAGCCGGGATCGCTCTGGGATTTCGCAGGCTGTCCGTACTCGACCTCTCGCCGGCCGGCCGCCAGCCGATGCTGTCGGCGGACGGACGGTATGTCTGTGTCTTCAACGGGGAGATCTACAACCACCGGGACTTGCGCGCGGAGCTCGTGCAGAGGGGGGCGCACTTCCGGGGCACTTCGGATACCGAGGTCATCGCCGAGATGGCGGCGGCCTTCGGCGCGGAGGCCACCGTCGCCAGGCTCTGGGGCATGTTCGCGCTGGGAATCTGGGATCGCGTTGATCGCAGTCTGCTTCTCGCCCGCGACCGGCTAGGCAAGAAACCGCTGTATGTGGCACGTCTTGCCGGTGAGGGCTGGCTCTTCGCATCGGAGCTCAAGGCGCTCAAGGCGGTCGGCCGCTTCAGTCCTGAGATTGATCCGGAGGGCGTGGCGCAGTACCTCCGTTTCGGGTACGTGCCGGCGCCGCGCACAATCTTCCGCGACACGTGGAAACTCGAGCCGGGTACGTTCAGCCTGCTGCGCTTCGGGAGGCCGGTGCGCACCGAGCGGTACTGGGATCCTCGCGACCTGGCGCAGCAAGCGACGCGTGCCAGGCGTTCCGACCCCGCGCATGTCCTCGTCTCCGAACTCGACGGTCTGCTCCGGGATGCCGTGGCGCGCCGGATGATCGCGGACGTGCCGCTGGGCGCCTTCCTGTCGGGCGGTATCGACTCGTCGGTGGTGACGGCACTCATGCAGGCGCAGAGCCCGCAACCGGTGCGAACGTTCAGCGTAGGCTTCCACCACCGGGAATACAACGAGGCCGAGGCGGCGGCGGCCGTCGCGCGCCACCTGGGTACGGACCATTCGACCATATACGTGTCGGCCGACGACGCGCGCGACACGATTCCTGCGCTGGCGGAGATTTACGACGAGCCATTCGCGGACAGTTCCCAGATCCCGACCCTGTTGATTTCACGCTTTGCGCGGCGGCACGTCACCGTCGCGCTCTCGGGCGACGGCGGGGACGAAGTGTTTGCCGGGTACCGGCACTATCGGCAGGCGCAGGTTCTTTGGGCGGCCACTTCCCGCCTGCCGCCTGCCGTCCGGCGATTTACCGGCGCCTTGCTGAAAGGGATTCCCGTCGGTTGGTGGGATTCGGCCTACCGGGCCGCAGAGCCCATGCTCCCGGGAAGTATCCGTCAGAACCGGTTCGGAGAGAGGGTGCACACAGTGGGACGCCTGGTCTCCCGGGCGCAATCGGAGGACGATCTGTATTGGAGCTTGGCATCTCTGTGGCCGGATCCGGGGATGCTGCTGGCCGACGGCCGGTCGGGAAGGGTGTCCTGGGAATCGGCTCGTCTCGACACGGAGATTCCCGATTTCCGCGAACGGATGACCCTGTACGATTTGGTGACCTATCTTCCCGACGACATCCTGACGAAGGTCGATCGCGCCAGCATGGCGGCCAGCCTGGAGCTCCGCTCGCCCCTGCTGGATCACCGCATCGTGGAGTGGGCGTGGAAGCTGCCATTCACGATGAAGTTCCGCAGGGGTGCAACGAAATGGATCCTGCGCCAGGTGCTGTACCGCTATGTCCCGGCGCCGCTTGTCGAGCGGCCCAAGGCCGGGTTCTCCATTCCGCTGGACCATTGGCTGCGCGGGCCGTTGCGGGACTGGGCGGAAAACCTGCTGCGCTCCGACCGCATTGAAGCGGCGGGGCTTCGACCCGCTCCGATCCGTGCCGCGTGGCGCCGGCACCTCGCCGGGAGGGCTGAACACCACCGCATCTGGAGCGTGTTGATGTTGATCGAATGGCGGGAACGGTGGGCCTGATCAATCAAGAACCCGGGCGTGGCGTAGCGTCCCTCATCGCAGCGAATCGAAACCAGGCTTCAGGCTGAACTGGTCTCCGCGAGCAGCGACCGGAGTCCAGCCAGACCCCGTTGGTGCAAACGACGCCGAGACCTGCCGGCAGGAGCACGTGACCGTGCTGAAAACGCTGGCGGGCCCGCGGTCAACCGCCAGGACTGGTGGGCAGCACGCTGTTCGTTATCGCCGCGGCAACACGTCGCGGCGCGTGGCGGGGGCGCGATGCAGCAACTGTCGCAGTCCGGGGCGAGCGTCTATGGCGCCGCGCTGAACAAGGCGAACCCGCGCCGGCATCCCCGTTACTACTCGCGGTATTACCGGCAGGCCTTCGAGCGGTACTACCAGAGCGGCGCGAAAGGGTCCTGAATCAACCGGGCGGGCGGCGGGTGGCCAGGGCAAAGACGGTTCCGTCGATGTTCAGCGTCCGCCGCACGTAGTACCAGCTCCAGAGGCAGCCGGCCGCCATCACGCCGCTGGAGGCAAGCGCCGCGCCGGTCATTCCCGCCTGGCCAATCGCCAGGCTCATCAACGGCAACTTCACGGCCAGCATCACGGCGGTGATTCTCATGTTGGCCTGCTGATGATCCGTCATGTTCATCACGGCGTGGACGACCGCGGTGCACGCATTTACCAGGTAGCCGGCGGCGAGGATCGGGACTATCGCGCCGCCGCCAGCGAATTCGTCTCCGAACTGGCTCAGCAGAAAACCCCGGGCCGGAATCAGCACGCAGCAGGTCGCGACGGCGAAGACGGTCGCCCAGACGGACGCGGCGGTGACGGCGCGCTGCAGGCCACCGCTGTCCCCTCGCGCGTGCGACGCCGCGATGTAGGGCCGCACGGCGGCCTGGCTGGCGCTGTTGCCGAACGTGACAAGTTCCGCAAGCCGTTGGGCTACGGCATACACGCCTGCTTCGGTCAGGCCGACGAGCGCCCCCAGCAGGATGACATCGAGGCTCCGGAACAGCAAACTCATGCCTGCCTCCATCCACAGTGGCAGCGACGCTCGGAGCCAAGCGCCCCGATCGTAGTGCGGCTCGATGCCGGAGGACGGCGGACGCCGCCCGTTTCGCAACAGCGCAAGGGTGGCTGCCGCCGCGGCGCTGAGGGCGATCAGGTGGAGGCCCATCGCGTCGGCGCTGCGCAGGGGCCGGTCGGCCAGCCAGAAGATCCCGGCCACCAGGCCCGCCGTGAGCAGCGGGCGTAGCACGCCGTCGGGTAACTGCGCCAGGACGACGCGCTTCCGTCCGAGCAGCCGCGCCTCGCTGAGACGCAGCAGCGCGAGGACGGGTAGAACGAGGCATGCCAGCCAGATCGTGGCGGCCATCGGTGCGTCCAGGCGGTCGTGCAGAAGCGCGACCGCCAGGGCGACGGCCACACTCAACAGGCCGGCGAGCAGCAGCACGACGCGGTGGCTCCAGCGCACCAGCCCCTTCAGCAGCGGCCAGGCCCCTTGCGCGCAGTAGGCGGCGACGTACTTGACCAGCGCGATGTCGAAACCAAGGGTGACGGCCATGGTCAGCACCGCCAGCCAGGTCAGCGCGTAGGCGTAGGCGCCGTACTCGTCGGCGCCCGCCAGCCGCGCCAGTAGCGCGTGGAGGCCGAATGCGGCGGCGGCGCTGGCGATCCGCACGACCAGGCTGCTGCCTAGCGCGCCGGTCAGGGGAAGACGGAATCCGTCGCCAGGCCTGCTCACGATGCGTGCTGCTGGTGGACGGCGGCCAGCGTCTCGATCATGTGGTTGGCGAGCAGACGCGTTTCGAACCGGTCGCTCCCTACGCCCTCGCCGTGCCAAGCGGGAGGCCTACATCCAACCCTGACTCCGCCGTCTCGGGGCCGCATAACCGTGCCATTTTCGCTGCCCGAAAGCGTGCCATTTTCAATGCCCGTTGACAGGTTTCCGGTGGAACATTGGCAACGGCGGGTAGCGCCGATCCGGATGGGGAGAGATTTGGGGGACGTAAGCGGCACGCGGTGTTGCGGAGTGTGCCTGTAAACGGTGTTCAGTTACAGTTCTGTTCCTCTTGTTATACAGCCTCGAAAAGTGCCGCTCACTCTGGACTCTCACGGCTGCTCCGGACGGCGCGAACGGCGCCCGAAGGACGCGGCCGTAGCCAAGCGACGCCCGTTGTCCCGGGAAGTTTCTCGGCGCGGCGCGTGCGCTCCGGAGCCGGTCCGCTACGGGACGGGATTCGGCCCTGCCGGGGGACGCCTGGAGACGGCGTTCGGTTACGGGTTCGGCCTGCTCGGCGACGGCGCCCTGACGCCGTTCGCGGCGTTCGGGTGGATGGACTCCGAGACGCGCGTGTATCGCGTCGGCTGTCGCTTCCAACTCGGTCAGACGTTCCAGTTGAGTCTGAAGGGCGACCGGCGGAAACGCGTCGGCCTCCCGCCCGGATGCGCTCTCATGCTCCGCGGTTCGGTGCGGTGATGGATGGCGGAAACACGGGCGGAGGGACCGGATCGATCGCGCCCGCCGCTTCGGTTTCGGTTGTAGTCCCGACATACCGTGAGGTAGAGAACATTCCCGATCTGGTCGAGAGCGTCGGCGCCGCGCTTTCCGGCCGCGGCTTCGCGTGGGAGTTGCTGCTCGTCGACGACGCTTCGGAAGACGGCGCCGAGGCCGTGGTCGCCCGGTTGGCCGAGCGTTTTCCAATCCGCATCGAGGTGCGGCGCGGACGGCAGCGGGACCTCTCGCTCGCTGTGCTCGACGGCATCCGGCTGGCTCGCTACGACCGGGTGTGCGTGATGGATGCGGACCTCTCGCACCCGCCGGAGCGGATCGCGGACCTGGTCGCGGCACTTGACGAGGGGTGCGAGCTGGCCGTCGGCAGCCGCTACGCGCCCGGCGGACGGATCGAAGGTGCGTGGAGTCCCTACCGCCGCCTGAACTCGTGGACGGCGACCCGTCTCGCCCGTCCCCTGGTCCGCTGCGCCGACCCGCTCTCGGGGTTTTTCGCGACGGACCGCCGGCGGCTCCCCGACCGTGCCGAGCTCGATCCGATCGGCTACAAGATCGCTCTCGAGCTCATGGTGCGCGGCGGCCCGCGGGTCCGCGAAGTCCCCATCGCCTTTCGCGACCGCGACCGCGGGGCGAGCAAGATGAATTGGCGCCAGCAGTTCAACTACCTGCGCCACCTGGGCCGCCTCTACCGGTTCCGGTTCGGCGCCGTGTTTCGGGCGGCATCGTTCGGCCTCGTCGGAGCGAGCGGGTTCGTAGTGGACGCCGGCTTCTATTTCGGCCTCCAGGCGGTGGGTAGCTCGCATCTGCTGGCGCGCTTCTTGTCGTTTTGGCCCGCGGCGAGCTGGAACTGGTGGCTCAATCGGTCCTTTACCTTCGGGGATCGGCCGCGGGCTCCCCGCGCCCGCCAATGGACTCGTTTCCTGATGGCGAGCCTGATCGGCCTCACCATGAACTTCGGGAGCTACTGGTTTCTCACGCGGTCCATCGAGTTCTTTGCTCGGGAGCGTTTCCTCGCGCTGGTTGCTGGAGTGCTGATCGGGAGCGCGGTGAACTTCGGCGCGGCTACGCAGTACGTATATCGGCGGGCAAGGGCCGCGGGAGAACCTGATGCCCGACTCCGGGATCCGGTGGACCCGCCGTGAGCGCGCGGCGCGGGAACGCGCCATTGCCCCCGCGGAGGACCGGGATGCGTCCGAGGAGCGACTACGACCACGAGGCGGCAATCCGGCGGACCCGCACCCGGTTCGGGACCGTCGAGCGCTTCGCCGGAGGCAGCCAGCAAACACGGGCCGTCCGGCTCTGGTTCAAGCCTTGATCGCGCCTGGCAGCCCGTGGCAAAACCCACGCGGCGTTCGACGGGCGATCCATCCCGCCTGAACCGCCCCGCTTCGCGGGGCTCTGCGTTGCGCTTCGGTCGAAATACACCAGGTATTCCTCCCTCGCGCGCCTTGTCAGCCGGGCGCCTCCCCCGTCTCGGCGCTCACGTGGGTTTCACCACAGGCTGCTAGCCCCCGCCTGGCTGGTTCGGCTCGGATGCCCCGGCGGAACCCAACGACCTCTATCGGGTGCACGGCGCCTGGCTCACGCTGGCCGCGACCGATGGAGATCAGCGCCGCCTGAAGTTGAGCTTCGACTCTTCCCGCCATTCGTGACGCCTGCCGCGGCGAGCACGCACAGCATCGGCATCACCGGGTGCCTCAATCGGCTGTGGCTGCTCGGGCCACCCGACAACGACACGAAATAGACCACGGCCCACAGCAGGAGCGATCCGGCTGCGAGTCGCCGAACTCGGGCCGCGCCGATCAGCGCGCCCGCGAGTTGCGCCAGCACAAGCGGCAAGAACACGGCGCTGCCGATCAGCAGCCATCGTCGCTCCGCCCACAGCCCCTCTTGCAGCGTCCTTGTAAGGCCACCCGGGGCCGGCTGCCCGTAGATCTGCATGTACTCCGCAAACCCGGGGCCCGCCAGTAGCCGGAAAACCCCGCTCAAGTACTGCCGCACGAAAGTACCAGGATGCTCAAGGGCGATCCGCCGTCCTTCCCGCCCCATGTAATCGGCTCGAGCGGCATCGTCATCGATCGCGGCGGCGCTTGTGCGCAGCGTCGCGCGGGCGTCTTCAAAAGCCACATCGTCATGTTCCGCCACGACACCGGGCACGTGGCCCTCGTAGAGGTGCGTCGCGCCGGTTGTCGAAAAGCCGTGGTATCCCGTTAGAACGGCGTTGCGGCCTGCCCAGAGCGCGCACGGCAGTACGGCGGCGATCAGGAATACAGCGCAGCCGCGCGCGGCGCGGCCCCGAAGGCGCCATGCCAGGATCGCGACAGCGACGAATGGCCAGTAGTACGCGATGGGTCGAACGAACGTGCAGGCGGCAGCGAGAGTACCCGCGATAGCCGGTCGCACCGCGCCGTCAGGAGCATGCAGGAACGCCAGCAAGGCGATCAGATGCGCGACGAACAGGGCCGCAAACAGGGTTTCCGTCAGGAGCAGGCTGGGGTACACGATCGAAAGAGGATCGAGCGCGTAGATGGCCGCTGACCACTCCGCGACGTGCGGCGAACCCGGCACCAGGCGCCGCGCGAGCGCGGCCACGCCCAACACCGTCCCGACTCCAAGCAGGATCTGAATGCCGATCGTAACCAGCGTCACGTCACCAGCCAACACGCCGATCGTGAGCAGTAGTGGATACCCCGGCGTTCGCGCAATCTCAGGGGATCCGGCGCGGTTTGAGAACTGGCCGTGCTCGGCGAGCATGACGGCCGTTTGCACGTAGGTATCGGTATCTTCCGACGCGAACGCCTGGGGGTCGCCGTGGACGGCGAGCGCGCCGAGAAAAACCGCCAGGCGGACGCCGAGCGCAAGCGCCAGTATCAGGGCGAGGCGGGATCTTGCCACGGATGCTTCTGAACAGCGGTTGATGGAGTCCGCCGAGAGTAACTGGCCGCCGCGGCCGCGCAGCCGACCCCAATGATGAAATTGCTCGGCCGGCTCAACAACAGGTTGTGAGAGGTGATCCCGGACAGGAGAAGGACCAGCCCCCAGCCTCCGACCGCGCTGGCCGTCAATGTGTCCAGTCTCTTTGTTATTCCAAGTCGCAGCATGCCGGCCAGAAACAGGATGAACAGGATCGCCGGAATAAATCCGGCCTCCCCCCACAGCGTGAGGTACATGTTGTGCGCACCCAGGGGAGATCCTTCGTTGGTGAGCCACGCTTCCTGGAGGCTATGGAGTTGACCGAGGCCGGACCCCACCAGCGGGGACTCCAGCGTCTGTTCCAGCGCCATCTGCCATAGCGTCAGTCTGCCCGCCATGGTCACATCAGTGACCGATGCCCTCTCGACCATCTCAAGCAGGGAACTCAATCTTTCGATTTGTGAATCCAACAGGATTCCAGCGTCCATTCTCGCAATCGTTCTGCCCGCAAGCCAGCCGACCAGAGCCAGCCCCCCCACGAAACGCCACAGTTCACGGCCGCGACTCGCCAGCACGCCCCCGGCCAGCAGGACGGCCAGAATCACGAATGACGTCCTCGAGTAGGTACCGATCAATGCCGTCGTGGCGACGAACAGGCTGCCGTATGCGAGAACGGTGAACTGCCCGCTGCGGATAAAGGACAGTGCCAACACTGCCGTCAGACAGGCGATGAACCCGGCCCCGTTCGGATTCCCGGAGGTGCCGAAATTGCGAAATGCTCCGTCCGTCGGGGGATTCTGGAGGACCGATATCAACCAGGGTGACGCCAACATGAACGCGCAACTGACGGTCAGAAGCCCCAGGAGCACCAGCAACGGCTTCTCGCTTCCGGCCCGCCCCAAGACAATTCGTCCCCCGACGGCTGCTGCCACTATCAGGAGGATCGAACCCAGGTAGCGCGTCAGGTAGTCCCAGGGATCTACGTGCAACACCGATGTGGTGAGGATTGCCGTGGAGATGCCGATGCCGACATACGACGCCAGTGCCGCCAGCAGCAGGAGTCCCAGTCCCCCCAGCGCCTCCATGAACCCGACGCGGAGCAATCCCAGCAGCGCGACGAGGCAACAAAGCAGCATCGGCACGGAGAGAACGCCCTCGACACCGATCCACATCCACGCTGCTTCGTTGAGATTGAGCAGGCAGATGACCGCCAACGTCCAAAACGCCGCGTCAACCAGCCAATCGAACCCCCGCCGCCTCATGGTTCGTTCCTGTCGTTACGCCACTGCACGGCACGCATGGGGGCCATCACGCAGACGCCGCCTCCAGCAGTGCCGTCGTGAGCTCCGCCAGCCGCGCCACGCTGAAGTGCTCGACGATGCGGCGGCGGTCGTTCTTCGCAGCCCGGCGACGTTCTTTCTCCGACTGGCCGAGAAGACGTTCGCAGGCATCCAGAAGGCGTTGGGGGTTCCGCGGAGGGACGGTGCGCCTGGGGTCGTTGAGAAGCATGGCGGCATCGCCGACATCGGTAGTGATGCAGGGAACCTCGGCGGCCATTGCTTCGCCTACGACATTGGGGAAACCCTCGCCGTAGGCGGAAGAAAGCACCAGGGCATCGAGAGCAGGCAGCACGTGTTCGATGTCGTCCCGTGCAGGTTCCCAGCGCAGGCGCGAGCCCAGGGACCGCGCGGCGGGTGACTCCGCGAGGTTGTGGCGGACATCCGCCAGGGAGGCCCCGATGCAGGCAACGCGAACTCTCCGGTGTCTGTCGGCGAGGCTGGCCATCGCCTTGAGAAAGGTGGCGTGGTCCTTCTGGGGATCGAGTCGTCCCACCAGTCCGATGAGAAACTCCGAGTTCTGTACCGCCCACTGGCGCCGCAACTGACATCTCGCTTCGGATCGTCGCCGAAACCGGTCGGTATTGATGCCGTTCGGCACCACGGTCAGGTTGCGCCGGCAGAACCCTTGCTGCACGTAGTACTCCATGCCCGCCTGTGAATTCGCAATAACGAGATCGACGTGCCGCGACAGCCTGGTGGAAACTCTGAGACTTGCGCGAACCGTCCAGTCGTAGCGCTCCAGTTCCAGCCCGGATGCTCGCAGCCCCCACACGACGCGAGCGCCCGACGCCCGGCCACCCAGCCAGGCAAGTTCGTTGGCCACCACGCCGTAGCCATGGACGATTTCGGGGCGCAGGCGGCGGAGGAAGTGCACGAGACGAGCGGAGAATGCCACGAGGTCCCACCGGCCGGACTTGTTCAGGCAGACGAGTCGCACTCCGGGTGTCTCCGCGACCTGATTCCAGAAGAGCCCACCCGGGTAGAACGTGAGCACGGAAATATCGAACTTCGTCGCGTCAAGGTGCCGAACCAGTTCGGCAAGTTGACGCTCGGAACCACCGCCGTGGAG
>JAKZVH010000254.1:0-9105 GCA_047516145.1 Gammaproteobacteria bacterium | reverse complement strand
CGTGATCATCAGCGGCGGCGAGAACATCTCCTCGGCGCAAGTCGAAGGCTGCCTGCTGAGGCACGCCGCGGTGCAGGAAGTCGCCGTCGTCGGCATGCCCCATGAGCGCTGGGGCGAGTCGCCGCATGCCTTCGTCGTGTTGCGGGAGGGCGCCGAGGCAACGGGGGATGAACTCAAGCTACACGTGCGCGCCAACCTTGCCCACTTCAAGACGCCGCAGTGGGTGAGCTTCGTCGACGACCTGCCGAAGACCGCGACCGGGAAGGTTCAGAAGTTTGTGCTGCGCGGGGGAAAGTCCGCTA
This sequence comes from Gammaproteobacteria bacterium, assembly GCA_047516145.1. Lineage (GTDB taxonomy): Bacteria > Pseudomonadota > Gammaproteobacteria > Steroidobacterales > Rariloculaceae > UBA6522. The sequence continues at coordinate 8,803 of JAKZVH010000254.1, read as the reverse complement.
TCGCGAGACAGTAGCAGCAACGCGGGTGTCAGACCGCTTATCTTAGCCATCTGCGACCGCGGCCGCGCTTGAAGAATCCCGTGATCGCCGCGACCACCACGCTGGTGATGACGGTGCCGAGCGCACCCGAGAAAGCGGAACTCACCGGGGTGCCGGTGGCCATCGCCACCTGTGCTTCGATCTCTTCGGGCGAAGGACCGCCGGCGACTGCCCTTGCCCGTGCGGCTTCGGCGAACTCCGCGTAGTACTCGGGAAACACCAGCGCGGTCATCGCCCAGGAACTCAGGAAGATGATCGCCGCGCCGACCACCCCCAGGATCAACCCGTTAAGGATCTGCCCGACCCAGTTCGAATAGGGCGCGGTCTGCCGCAACGCGAGTACAACGATCGCGATGTTGATGACGATGGCGACTGCGACGAACCCCGTCGGCGCCATCGCGTTGGTGTGCAGGCCGGTCGTCGCCAGCGCGAAGCCCATCAGGCCGACGATGACGCCGAGAATCAGGCCGTATTTGACGGGTATGTTCATTGGTGATGACTCCAGGTTGCTCGTTGGTTGTTCGCGGCCAAATCCCGCGACCCCTCAATGCACGTCGCAGTCGTACTGACCGAATTCCTCGCCCAGGGCCAGCCAGTAGTACTCCGCGGTGGCAGGCTCGGTGAATGTCTGCGGATCGGTGAAAGCGAAGTGGAAATCGAGCCGCGTCTGGTCTTCGCTCAACGTGTAGCGTTCCACCACTTCCACTTCGTTGGATAGTGGAATTCCGCTGAACCCCAGGTAGCCGGCGTTGATCCGCGAGGTATGAATCACCAGCGTGCGGTCATCCTCCCAATGGCCCACCGAATAGCCCTGCTGGCTATATGGCTGGGTAACGGGATCCGCGGGCTGGGCGGCCGGGTTGGCAGCGTCGTCCAGGTGAATGGTCCTGACGACATCGCCCTCGTAGCCGCGGATGGCGATCGTATCGCTGCCGTCGATGATCTCGTATGGATTGGGCGTCAGCATGCTCCCGGGCATGGACTTCGATTCGCAACGCATGATGTAGTTGTCTACCTGGTCGAACTCCGAACGCGCCGCCTGGGCAGATTCCGTCAAAGGATAGTACTGGGCGGTCAGCACGTTCGGTGACGGGTAGCTCCAGACACGGAACATGCCGCGATTCTCCGCTACGGCATCGACGACAGCGGCGCGGGTCTCGACCTCCCATCGCTCGAGGCCACCGATGCGTTCATTCTCGCCCCAATAGGGATCGGCGTCGCGCTTGAGGATGGCCTCGGTGCCGTCGGCCAGCATCATGTGGGTCGCGAGTATGCGTCCGGGGCGCCGCTCCGAGGCGTACCCGAGGATCCTGAGCGTGTCGCCCACGGCGAAGCGATCCTGGGCGATGTCCGCGCGGTCGAACGTATAAAGCGAACTCCACCCCTCGACGTGCCACGTTTCGACTTGCCCGTCGCGCTCGACCTCCACGGTGAAGGCGGGGTGGGGGTTACGCCACAGGACCCGCACGAGGCTGCCTTCGAACTCGATCGGGTCCCCCGAATACTCCGAACGGGAATGATGGGTAACGCCGAGGGCCGGGAGGACGAGGAAAAGCAGTGTCGAGGCTTTGAAACGCATAGTTCTCACCAATTGCTCGCCTATCTTAACCTTGTCGATTGCGCACGGCATGGTATGAAGAGTTTGGTGCCTGGCGGCCCCCGCGTGGGGCCAGCCATCCCTCGATGCGGCCTCCATTGAACAGGCGCCGGTGATTGACGGGGAGATCGGCGAGTCCGAGTGGTCGGGCGCCTCGGTCAGGTCTTCAGGCTCAAGCTCTTGGATCCAGGGCACGCTTACCCGGAATCCTGAGGCGATAGCCAAGACAGCCCGAAGAACACCGCGGCGGAAACCAGCATCGAATCGCAGGCGGGAACGCCGGTCAGGGTTACCCAACCCGTGGCGCTGGCATAGGCCGTGCCCACGCCGGTCGCCCAGCCGAGCAACGCCGCCAGTCTTATGGGTCGCCCCGTGTGCTGTTCCCGGAGGTCGTATTTCTGTCCGCGCTGGAAGAAGTCCGTGACGTAGATTCCCGCGATCGGGGGCACGGCGATGCCCAGCGTGACCAGGAACGGGACGAAGTAGTCCGTCAGTCCGAGCAGCGCGATGCCGGTTCCGGCCCCGCCGGCGATCGCCGCGACTTTCCGGTACGGCAGCATCCTCAGCAAGGAGGCAAGAAATATCGAGCTGGAGTAGAGGTTGCCCGCGTTGGTCGTCCACGCGGTCAATACGAGAAACGCCAGGGCCGGGATTCCCAGGCCCAGACCCAGCATGACCAGGACGAGATCCTTTTCTCCCGTGGCAATGGCGGTCACTCCCACAGACAGGAGGATCAGCGGCATGCCGATTCCGTAGCTCATGACCGCGGCCGCGCGGCCGTGATTCACCGAGCGGGCAAATCGCGAAATGTCGGGGAAAATCACGATGCCGGCGGCCGGGCCGCCGATCACGGCCGAAATTGCGATTCCCATGGAAGTTATACGTTCAGGCGCATCCAATAGCTCGCGTAACGATGTACTTGTCGCCGTCACGTACGCCATGACGAGCAGAACGAACAGCATCAACGGAACCGCCCATCGAGAGAGCATTGCCAGAGCCCTGAATCCGAACAGGGTGGTCAGCAGCATCAGCGTCCCTCCGCCCAATACGAACAGGGGGCTCCACAGAAAACCGCTTAGCGCGCCTTCGAAGATTCCCAGCAGCGCTCTGGCGAACAGCTCCACCGTTACGGCGAACCAGCCGATCAGGGTGACGGCCAGCACCGCGTTGACGACCATCGCGCCATGGCGGCCAAAGGCGAATTGCGTGATCGTGGCCGTGGGAAGGCGGCTTTTTGCCGCGACGGTGCCTGTCAGGGAACAGATCAGGGCCAGAACCAGGCAACCGGCGACGATCGCCGTGGCGGCATCGGCCAGTCCGAGCTGAGAGCCGAGTTCAGCCCCTGTCAGGAACCCCGGCAACGCCACGACCACCCCGATCTTGATCAACGCGATTTGCCAACCGCTGGTTGTGTGCTCTTCGGGTACGCGTGACGTTACATATTCGTTCATGGCCGCTTCGCCCAACTATACGCGAGCGAAATGACCGGAAATCGCCACTATCCATTCGGGTAGTGGGCGACAGATCGACGCCGGCCCAATTCCCACCCAAGCAGGCGTCGGCGGCCGTCCAATTGAAGGAATCGGCTGCCGCGCTCTCGCGGTACGATCAGCCGGGATTCCTCGCGAGACGTGCGAAAAGAGAACATTTGCATCGTGTTGATTCGTGAAGTCCAGGAAATTTACGAGTGCCTGGATCGACCCGGCAAAGTCGGCCGCAAAATCGCGAACCTGTTCCCGAAGAGCAGGTTCGGCCTGCGCGTCGAGGATGTCGCGGACCAACAGGGCGAGACCGAATTCATTCAGATCGCGATCCCGGGCAGGCAGGGGAAATCGACGGGCGGGCAGGCACGGACATTGGGCGTCATAGGGAGGTTGGGTGGGGTAGGCGCCCGCCCGCTGATCAAGGGTCTCGTATCCGACGGTGACGGCGCGCTGGTGGCGTTGAGCGTCGGCCTGAAACTCGCCCGGATGAATACCCGCGGCGATGTGCTGGAGGGCGACGTAATCATTGCGACACACGTCTGTACGGACGCGCCGGTGCTTCCGATGCACCCGGTGGATTTCATGGACACCCCGATCGAGCTCGACACCATTCTCAACCTTGAAGTCGCCACCGACATGGATGCAATCCTGAGTATCGATACGTCGCGCGGCAACCGGCTTGTGAACAGAAACGGCTTCGCGATCACGCCCACGGTCAAGGAGGGCTGGATCCTGAAGGTCTCCGACGACCTGCTGCGCGTCATGGAACACACGACCGGAAGCCTTCCGGCCGCCTTCCCGATCACGATGCAGGATATCGTTCCCTATGCCGGGGACGTGTTCCATATCAACAGCCTGATGCAACCGGCCGTCGTGACGCGGTCGCCGGTGGTCGGCATCGCGCTGACGGCCGCCGGATCGGTGCCCGGGTGCGCGAGCGGCATATCGAACCCTTTTCGTCTCGACGAGGTCGGACGCTACGTCGTGGAGTGCGCTCAGCAGTTCGGCCGGGGCGAAGTCGCTTTCTATGACGCGGAAGAGTTCGGTAAACTGAAGGCGATGTACGGTGACATGCGTCGCCTGCAGTCGATCCCGGACGTGGCCTGAAGGCATCGCACCCATACACGTCCGTTCGTTCGAATCCCATTCATCGTTGGACACGGCCCGGCATGCCCGCAAGAAGGTTATTGCTCATCAGTTCCTCACGGGTTCCGGGGTCGGGTTTCCTCGAATACTGCCAGGGCGAAATCCGGAGCCTGTTGGGCAGTTCAACGAAAAGCGTCCTCTTTTTACCGTACGCTCAGGATGACCATGACGAATACAGTCAGACGGCGAGCAAGCCGTTCGCGACCCTGGGCTACCGGCTGGAGTCGATCCATGAAAAGGACCGGCCGGTCGATGCGGTCCTGAACGCCGAAGCGATATTCGCCGGCGGCGGCAACACCTTCCGCCTGCTCAACTGCCTGTATGAATTGGAGTTGCTGGAGGCGATCAGGTCGCGCGTGCAGGCAGGCATGCCGTACATGGGATCCAGCGCGGGGGCCAATATCGCCTGCGCAAGCATCAAGACCACGAACGACATGCCGATCGTCTGGCCGCCCAGCCTGGATGCGTTGGGACTGGTGCCGTTCAACATCAACCCCCACTACCTCGATCCGGGACCGGAACCGGCACTCGCATCGGAAACGAGGGACGAGCGAATACGCGAGTTTCATGAGTTGAACAGCGAACCGGTGATCGGCTTGAGGGAAGGCAGCATGCTGCGGGTGATCGGCTCTGAGATCGTCCTGGTCGGTGAGCCGGGCGGCAAACTCTTCCGCCGCGGCCAACCGCCGCTGGAGATCGAAGCGGGAGCGCACATCGAGCGCATAGCGGAGTTGCGCGGCCTGTAGGAAGCCGGGTCTCGGCCTGCGCCGGCGCTCGGATTCGACACGTCGCAGTTGCCCCGGATAGCGTCTGGAAGCCTCAGATTATGTCGGCTTCCTGAGCGGCGCGCACCGCGTTAAGGCGGGAATTCACGTTCAGCTTCACGAAGATATTCTTCAGATGATACCGGACCGTGTTGTGCGAGACGCCCACGATGCGCCCGATCACCTTGTTGGAATAGCCGTTTCCGAGCTCCCGCAGGATTTCCAACTCGCGCACCGTGAGGCGCGACTCCGGCTTGGCTCTCCTGTCGCCGAACAGCGCGCCCAGCATGCGGGCACGTTCGATCGTTTCCCTTGCAGGCCCCCCGTCACATGTCGCCTGAGCACGGCCGCCCTCAGACGCCTCCTGAGCAGGCCCGCCGTTGGATGCCGCCTGTGCGGATACGCCTTTGGAGACCGCCTGTGCACGGCCGCCGTTGGATTTCTCCTGAGCACTTCCGACGCCACCGGACCGCTCAACGACGAGTTCGAGCAACGCCGGCATCATGGGCCCCTCGTTCAGGAACGCACGTATCGACCCCGATCCGCCCGCGAGCAACAGCGCCGGCTGGAGGGCTTCGACCGCCGCATCGCGCGCTGAGTCAGCGAAGCAGGCGAGCGATCTCAGTATCCGGTAGGTCGTGACGGACCGCACGTTGTTCTCGGATACTGCGATCGACAGAAAGGCATCGATTTCGGCCAGCGCATGCCGGGACCGGCCACAAGCGATATGAAGACGCACGAAGGTCTGCACAACGGTATCGCGTTCGCGCCACGTCGCTTTTCTTGCGCCGCCGCCCTTGAACATGGCCGTTTTCAGCCCCGAGTCGGCCATCAGCGAGCCAGCCTCCTCACGTCTCCCTGCCCGCAGCAACAAGTTGGCCTTCTGACACGTAATCACGTTGCGCAGGCTCGAAAAATGCCGTCTCGCTGCGAAATCCATTTCCTCATCGATCATTGTCAGCGCGACACCCGTCCCGTACCGGTTCGACGCGATATTGCTGGCCGTGACGTAAGCGGCGGCGTAGATGTCGAACCAGGCTTCAAAACGTTCCAGCCGTTTCGGGCATGTAGCAATGTTCTGCGGGATCAGGTTCAGACGGTTGATGTCGTAGCGCATTTCAGCCTGCAACACGGCGACGATCAGCTTCATCGCTTCGTCGTCCCTGAAGTGGCTGCGAATCAGTTTCAGAGCGTGGTCGTAGTGCCCGTGTGCCGCGTCCGTCTCGCCCTGCTGGTATGCGATGATGCCCAAATGCATGTAGATGTAGATTTCGCCATAGATCGAGCCGGCTTCCCGAAATGCACCGATGGCCTCATGGGCAAAGCGGCGGGCTCTGGAGAAATAACCGCAGCTCGAGTTCAGCCCACAGAGCACCGTGAAATGATGCCCCTGGAAGATGGATTCCTCCTGCGGGAATTCTGCGCGCGACTGTTCGAGCTTGTTCAGGAACTCGTCGGACAGCCCCCGCGCATCATAAGCGTACAACAACGATTCGATCACCATCATCTCGTACGCGAGCGAGCGCTCCGACGCCACCGTTTCCGGCAACCCGTCAACCATCGTTTCGTAGAGCCGCCTGGCTTCGTGCGACCGGCCTGTCTTCATCAGGATCAGGCACTGGATCACCGCCAGCCGCGGGCGTGAATTCACGGTTTGCCTATCCAGCAGACCCAGTGCAGAGCGAAGCGGCGTCAGCCCTTCCGACAGCCACCTCATCAGTCCACCCGAATGCTCGATAACCTGCGCCCCGCCCTCCTGGTCATTGGCACTGACGCAGTGTCGAACCGAGTGGACCAATCGATCCCTTTCGCCAAACCACTGCGCGGCCCGCGTGTGCAGTTGGACCGCCCGCTCCCGATGACCGAGACTCAGGTAGTCGTACAGATACTCCCTGAAAAGCGGATGCAGTCGATAGGAACGTTGAGCGCCATCGAGCGGCGTAATCAGGGCATCCAGGTGCCGCAGTTTGTAGAAGAAGGTTGCGCTGTCGTCGCTCGCGCGCAGGTAGTCGGCCAGTTCAGGATCGATCCGATCGACAATCGAAATATCCGCAAGGAATTCCCTCGTTTCCTCGGGCAACTCGCCAAACACCTGTTCGGACAGGTAGGCGGCCATCTTGCCGCCGACTCCGGCGAGATTGGCGAGCAGGTGGGCAACGCCCTGCCTCGATCGGGTTGCCGTCTTGAGAAGCTGAACCGCTACCGGCCAGCCCTCCGTGATTTCGAACGCCTGATGTATCTGCGCCATGTCCAGTCCGGGATGCAGAAACTCGACCAGCTCCTTCAGCGTGAACCGCAGGTCTTCCGGGCCTACCCGATAGACCAGGCCGCGCAAATCCAGGTCCGAGATTTTCAGCTTCGTGTCGTTGGCTCGCTATGGCGATATGAAGGCTGTTCGGCGCATACCTGACCAGCGGGTCGATGATCTCGTTCACGGTTTCGATGGACAGATTCTCGAAGTCATCCAACATCAGGACCACGCGCCTGTCGTGGCGCTCGACCGCCCCGTGAAGACAGTTGAGCAGCCGCCGTGCGGACCGCCAGCCATCCGTAGAGTCGCCGCCTATGCCGCAGCGCGACAAATCCATACCCGAGACGGACAGCGCGAGGGCCAGATAGAGCACCAGTTGGTATGGATCGTTGTCATCCCTGTCCAGGGAGACCCACGCCACGTCGATCTGCCTGGCCCGCAACACGCTGCGCCAACCCACCAGCGCGGTGCTCTTGCCGTATCCCGCCGGCGCATGAAGGAGGGTGAGCGAGCCGTTCAGTTCCCGGTCCAGCCGGCGTGTGAGCGGATCCCGAGGCAGCAGATCCGCCCGCTGCATGGGTGGATGGACCTTGGCCGTTATCAACCAGTCGGGAAACGCGTTGTTCCGGGAAAGCTCCGACATGGGCACCTGAGCGTGTTTTGCCTGCCGGACAATCTTAGCTGAACCGCGCCGAACCGGACCTACTCAAATGAGTAGGCCCCCGATGAGCGGCCGCACTCGGGGGCAATCCATTTTTTTGCAAGAACCATCCGGCAGCGCCATTGTTGGCTGTTTTCCCCGTTCATAGACTCGATGGAACGATCGGATATCGCCTGCGATCGCGCGGGGGGAGTACCAGCAGAAAATGAATATCGAACGAAATTGGATATTGGCTGCAATTGCCGGCGCCGCATTGTGTGCCGCCGTTGCCATGACCTCGGAGCGGGCGCAAGCACAGGCAGGCGCCCCGTCCATGCAACTCGAGGAGATCGTGGTCACGGCGCGAAGGCGCGAGGAAAGCGTTCTTGAGATCCCGGAATCCATCACCGCGTTTACGGCGCTGGACATCGAGAACAAGCGCATCGACTCGCTGCGCGCGATGGTGGATCTGACGCCGAACGTCATCGTCCGGGAAACCTTCAGGTCCAACGAAACGTTCATCACCATGCGCGGCATTTCCACCGCCCAGGGCGGCCTGCCCGCGGCGAGTTTCATCGTCGACGGCGTCCAGCTCGGCGGCAACGAATTCATCAACCAGGACCTGTTCGATATCGAACGCATCGAGGTTCTGCGCGGGCCGCAGGGCTCGCTGTTCGGGCAGGGCGCCATCGCCGGGGCCATCAACATCGTCACCAAGGCCCCCACCAACGAGCTTGAAGGGTTCCTGAAGGCGTCCTATGGCAACGAGGCAAGCATGCGGCTGGCCGGGAGCGTATCCGGGCCCATCGTGGAGGACCAGTGGTACTTTCGCCTTTCCGGATATAGCCGCGACAGCGAGGGACTCATCGAGAATGTCAGAGG
>JAKZVH010000253.1:0-14675 GCA_047516145.1 Gammaproteobacteria bacterium | reverse complement strand
CGCGCAGGTCGATCCTCGCAAACTGCTCTTCCGCCTCGGCGGCGAGTTCGCGGGCGAACACCGCCACCTCGGCCACGGTGACCAACTGGTCTTCTGCGGGCAATTCGACGGTTACGCTGACGACGCTCACGTCGCCGTCCCGTGCCAGCACGCTGCCCTCGAGGCGCGGATCGGCTAGCGCCGTGGCGCGGATTTGCGACCGTGCCTCCGGATCGGCCAGTTCCGCCGGGTCCACGAGGTCCCGCACCGACAGATCGTCGCCGTCGTCCGGGACGATCATGAAGAGCACGTTGTCGCTCTTCGAGTAGGTATTCTCCAGCGACTCCAGGGCCAGTAGTTGCGGGTCGTCCGGGCTGAAGAACACGCGGTAGCTGGTGGAGAATTCCAGAAACAGGCTGCCGCTCGCCGCTACTGCAACCAGGATCAGAGTCGCCGCGACGGTCGGCCAGCGGGCGGCGACCACCCACTCGCCGTATCGCGCTTCAAACGGCTGCTAGACGAGTACCAGGCTCAACTGCGGGAAGATAATCAACAGGATCAACACGACCAGCATGATCAGCGCGAACGGGAACGCACCGGCGAAAATATCGAATAGCGAGATACGATCGTCATCCGCAAGCGTCGCCTTGATGACATAGCAGGCGATGCCGAGAGGCGGCGTCAGCAACCCGATTTCCGCACCCACGATGGTCACGATTCCGAACCAGACGAGGCTCACCCCGTAGGGTTCGATGATCGGCAGGAACAACGGCACCATGATGAGGATGATCGACGTGGTATCGAGAATCGTCCCCATAAGAATCAGAATCAGTACGTAGATGGCCAGAATCCCGTAGAACCCGATCTCCGCCTGGGCTATCCATTCGCCCAGATCGCTGGGCAGACCCGAAAGCGCGAGCATCCGGCTGTACATGGTCGCGGCGACGATGAGCATCAGTATCGACGCGGTAATGTGCCCGGTTTCGACCAGCACTCGCCACAACGCCTTGCGGTCCAGCTTGCGCTTGATCAGCGCGATGATCAACGCGCCCGCCGCGCCCACGGCCCCCGCCTCGGTGGGCGTGAACAGCCCACCGTAGATACCGCCAAGTACGAGCAGCACCAGGATCAAGATGGGCGCAGTCTTGGAGGTGGCTTCCCTGGCCGACATCTTCGCACCGGCAGCCGCCTGGGCCCGGGTATCCTGACCGCCCACGTAGGCGGGAATAAAGTGCGCCATGGCGACGATGGCCACCGTATAGGCCAGCGAGAGCACGATGCCGGGCACGATACCGGCGGTAAAGAGATCCGCCACCGACTGCTCCGTGATCAGCGCATAGATGATCAGCATGACGCTCGGCGGGATCAGCATCCCCAGCACCGAGCTGCCGGCCACCACCCCGACGGCAAACCGGGGTCGATAGCCGAACCGCAGCATTTCCGGTACCGAAACCCGGGTAAACACCGCCGCCGACGCGATACTCACCCCGGTGATGGCTGCAAAGGCGGCGTTGGCCACCACGGTGGCTACACCCAACCCGCCCTTCAGGCCCCGCAACGCCGAGTTGGCCACCTGGTAGATGTCGCGGCCGAGTTCGCACTCGCTTACCAGCAAGCCCATGAGCACGAACAGCGGAATGACACCGAAAATGTAGTCCTCCAGGCTGTTGGACGCCGCCAGGGTCAGCAGGTAGATCGGCGCCTCCAGACTGCCGCGCAGCAGCCACACGCTGATAAACGACACGAGTCCCAGCGCCACCGGCACGTAGAGCCCGGAGTAGATGAGAACGAGGATCGCCAGGACCGACAGCAGGCCGATTTCGAAACCCGTCATGCCGCTGGCCTCAGCAACCCCTGAACCGCCTGGACATTTCGCCAGGCCAGTAGCGCGAATTGAATGGCAACGACGATGCAGCCAATGACCAGGATCAGGCGAATCGGCCAGACCGGAACCACGAACAAGCCTTCGTTGCCCGCGAAATACCCGCGTTCATAGGCCTCGATCAATCGGGGCACCGCGCCCTGGAGAATGAAGACGAAGAAGACCGAACCTGCCAGATCGAATGCCACGCCCATGACGCGCCCTGTTACGGGCCGGCGCTTGAGGATTTGTGCATACAGCCCGTCGGACCGGGTCAACTTTCCTGCCCGCACCGCATCGCTGATCTGCAGAAAGACGATGCCCACGATGGACAGTTCGACGATTTCGGCAACACCCTGTATCGGCGCGTTGAACAGGTACCGGGAAAGGACATCCACGTTGATGATCAGCATCAGAACGAATATCCAGGCGGTCCCGACGCTGTTGAGCCCGGCCACGAGAGCCGAGAACGATCGGACAAGAAGGTTGCCGGGCGCTCCCCCGGCAGCAGGCCCGGCGGCGCCCATTATTCTCGATCCCAGTGCCGCACGATGGGCTGATTGTTGGCGCGCATGATGTCCATGTAATCGCGCAGGATCCGGTCACCGGGCAGTCCACGCTGTTCCAGATCGTCGGCCCATTCCCTGGCCATATTGGGCAGACTCTCGGCCCAGACACGGCGCTGCTCGGGCGTCAGCGGCTGGATCGTTCCACCCTGGGCGACGAACTCCTCTCGGCTGGACTCCGCGCGCCTGTCGGTCTCCCGGGCCAACTCATCCCGGTAGGCGATGGCCGTCTCGCCCAGTACCTGGCGCACTTCCTCCGGGATGCGTTCCCACGAACGCCTGTTCATGGTGATGACTTTTGACGTGACTGCTCCCAGGCGCACATCGATCATGTAGGGCGCCACTTCGTAGAGCTTGTACGCCACGGCAGCCTCGGCCCAGGCCACGGTCCCGTCGGTCAGACCGGTGGAGATATTGTTGTAGAAGTCCCCCAGGTTGCTGCTCACCGCCGCTGACCCGAGCCCTTGCACGTAGCGCAGGTTCAAGCCGACGCCGCAGATTTTTTTGCCTCTGAAGTCCTCCAGCGTTTCAATGGGTTCGTTCATCAGGACCTGATAGGTGTCGATTGCTCCCGCCGCAGTGAGAAAGACCTGGTTGTAGTCATCCCACTGCTGCTGCAACACCGGGTACTTCTCAACCAATTCGTCCACCGTACGGGCCACCAGGCCGATATCCGCCGTCACCATGGGGGTGACGTAGCTGATATTGAAAAAGGGAATCTTGTCGGGATGGAAGGGCGACGTAATAATCCCGATATCGGCCAATCCATACTGGAGTGCTTCGAGCACGCCACCGGTCTTGGCCACCGTGCCGCCGAAGGCCCGGTTCCAGTCGATTTCATAGTTGCCCGTTTCGGCAAGCCGCCGGTCCACTTCGGGCATGTAGTAATCGAGAAACACCCGCACCCACAGTGCAGTGGGCGCGTAGGCGTCGATGACGGTGAGCGGGACCACCTCTTGTGCGCGTAGCGGCTTTCCTCCGCCGACAGACGCGGCGCAGATTCCGGCCAGTAGCAGCATCCTGGCGTCGCGGATCGACGGCAAGGCTTTCATTGGGTTCATGGATCCCCTCTATTCCAGGTGCGTGCGCTAGGCACGCTAGTGTATCGTTCCCGAGACCGATGTGCTCGCCGGGCAAGTTTCAGCGTATCCCTTTCCCACGTATAATCGTATCTTCGTGGGACGACGCAAATATTAACGATAATTTTCCTGCCGCGGAAATTATTTCGAAATAGGTGCGCGACGGCGAAGATCGAGATTCGAGGATGGCAACCGCAGCAATACCCAACGGCCGGGAAACCCTGGCGTCCATCGCGTATCAGCGGCTTCTGGACGACATCATCGGCGGGCACCTGCAGCCGGGCAGCAAGCTCCGGCTTCAGACGCTGGCCAGGCGTTACGATGTCGGTAACAGTCCCTTGCGCGAGGCGCTCAATCGATTGTCCGCCAACGGCTTGGTGCAGCGCGAGGAAAACCGGGGGTTTCGGGTTTCTCCCGCGTCGGTGGACGAGTTGATGGAACTCATCCGTACGCGCTGTTGGGTCGAGGAAATAGCGCTACGCGAATCCATCCGCCACGGCGACCAGGCGTGGGAGGAAGGCATTGTCATCGCGTACCACCGCCTCTCCAGAATGCCCCGCTCGCAGACCGAGGGATACGCGCGGGTCGATGCGACCTGGGAGGACCTGCACCGAGCGTTCCACCTGGCCCTGCTCTCGGCCTGCAACTCCAACATTCTCCTGGGATACTGCGCTCAGCTTCACGAGCAGACCCTTCGCTACCGCAATCTCAGTTCGATGACGGCGTATCGGGACCGCCATGAGTTCGACCAACACCTTGCGATTCGCGATGCGGCGCTGGACCGTGACGTGGACAAGGCGGTTGAATTGCTGCAGGCCCATTACAACGTCACGGGCGATATCGTCCTTGCCAGCGGCACGCTTTCTTGAGCGAATTCCTTCCCTCCTCACCTATCACTTGCGGAATGAACTCCAGCCCCAATATTGCATCAGTCGGTCGATGTTCTGACCGTAACCATTTGAATAGTAGAAATATCGAGGCTCGAAGCCCTGCGATTGGAGATACTCAATGAAAGTCGGATTCATCGGATTGGGGCGCATGGGCCACGGGATGGCGGCGCGCATTCTCGAGGGCGGCCATGACCTGACGATCTACGATCGGATCCCCGAGCTGCTGGAGGAACTCGGCAAGGCGGGCGCCACTGTCGCCCAATCCGTAGCGGACGCGGTTGCGGACCGGGAGCTGGTCATTACGATGCTTCCCCACGACGAAGCCCTCGAGGCATTGGTGTTCGCCTCCGGGGGGTTGCTGGAGTCCTTGCCATCCGGCGCGATTCACATGCCCAGCGGCACACATGGTGTGCAGATCATTCGCCGACTCACCGCCGCGCACGCTGAAGCGGGCCAGGTACTGGTGGCCGGGCACGTCCTCGGCCGACCGGACCTGGCCGCCCAGGGCAAGCTGACCGTGGTCCCGGGCGGGCCTCCCGGGGCGCTGCGGCGCCTGCAACCGATCTTCGACTTGCTTGGCACGAAGACGTTCGTCGCCGGGGCAGAACCGCAGAGCGCCACGGCCGTAAAGATCGCCAATAATTTCGTCCTCGGCTGCGCCATCGAAGTCATTGGCGAAAGCATGTCGCTGGTCAGAAAATTCGGCGTTGACCCCGCTCTGTTCCAGCAAGTGCTTACGGAAGGCCTGTTCGGAGCGCCCGCCTACCGCGTCTACGGGCAGATCATCGTCGACGAAGCTTACGACAAGGTCGGCGCGTCCGTGCACATTGGCCTCAAGGATGCGAATCTGGCACTGGCGGCGGGCGAAGCCGTGGACGTGCCGCTGCCCAGTGCGAACGTCATGCGGGACAGGCTGCTGGGTGCCAAGGCCCACGGCGAGGGCGATCTCGACTGGGCGGTCATGGCGCGTGATCAGGCCCGGGCAAGCGGCATCGAATAAGGCCTGTCAATGCGATCCGAGCTTGCTCTGTTGGGCATAGGGTAAACCGATGCCGGAACTGCTGACCGACCCCGTCTTCGTCGTCATTGCTGTTGTCGCCGTACTGGTCACCGGAATCTCCAAGGGAGGGTTCGGGGGAATCGCCCTTCTGGCCGTTCCCCTGATGTCGCTGGTGATCTCGCCCATTCAGGCGGCGGGGATCATGCTGCCGATCATGATTCCCATGGATTTTCTCAGTATCTGGATCTATCGGCGGCGCTGGGATGGCCGCAACCTGGCGCTGTTGATTCCGGCTGCCACATTGGGCATCGCCATCGGAGGGTTGACCGCCGGCTGGGTAGACGACCAGATCGTGCGGCTGCTGGTGGGGATCATCGCCGTGGTGTTCACGATTCACCGCGTGCACGGCCTTTACCGGCGCCGCGGAGGTCCGCCGAAGCCGCGCAAGCGCCCAAGCACGCCCAGGGGCGTGTTCTGGGGTACCTGTGCGGGATTTACGAGCTTCCTGGCCCACGCCGGTTCGCCGCCCTACCAGGTCTATGTCATTCCCCAGGGGTTGAGCAAGGAAATCTACACCGGCACCAGTGTGATGTTCTTCGCCGCGGCCAATGCGATCAAACTCATCCCCTACGGCATGTTGGGCCAGCTTTCCGTGACCAATCTTTCCGTCTCGGCCGCCCTGCTGCCCCTGGTCCCGCTTGGCGTATTCCTGGGTGCGTGGATCAATCGGCGCCTTCCGGAAAAGTCCTTCTTCGCAATCATCCTGACGTCCATCCTGCTTGTCGGCTTGAAGCTGATATGGGATGGTGTTTCGAATCTGGTCGGACTATAGGAGCGAGCACGCCACAATGAAGTCACTCGGATGCTTGATTCTGCTGCTGACCGGCCTGCCGGCCGCCCTTGGCCCGCCGGCGATGGCGCAACAACTCCCCGGTAGTTCCAGCCCGCCCAATTTCCTGCTCATCGTCGCGGACGACCTCGGCTACACCGATATCGGCGCCTACGGCGGGGAAATCCGCACGCCGCGTCTGGACGAGTTGGCCGAACAGTCGGTCAGGTTCACCAACTTCCACGTACTGCCCACCTGCGCGCCCACCCGGTCCATGCTGCTGTCGGGAACCGACCACCACGTCGCCGGCGTCGGTTCGATGTTCGGAGCCAACTTTCTCGTCGGTGTCGACGGGCAAGTCGGTTACGAAGGCTATCTTCACGAACGGGTCGCGGCACTGCCGGAGCGGCTTGCCGATGCCGGATACCACACCTACATGGCTGGAAAATGGCACCTGGGATCCGAGCGCGGACGCTGGCCCGGCGACCGCGGATTCGAGCGAGCCTTCGCGTTGCTGCCGGGTTCCGGAAACCATCTTGCCATCGCCGAGCAACAATACGTTGAAGGCGACGATTGGGTAGAGGGCACGCCCGCGGATTTCTTTTCCACCCGTACCTATACCGACAAGCTCATTGGGTACATTGACGAGCATCGCGGCGACGGGCGTCCGTTCTTCGCTTACGCAGCCTATACGGCTCCCCATTGGCCGCTCCAGGCACCGCCCGATTTCATCGACCGGTACGCCGGCGCCTACGACGCCGGATACGACCTGCTGCTCGAGTCGCGGTTGGCGCGCGCGAGGGCGTTGGGAGTCGTACCGGCCACGGTCGGGCCCGGCGAGTTCGAACGCTTCGGCGCCGCCTGGCATGAACTGAGCGAGGGCGAGCAGCGCCACTACGCGCGCCGGATGGAGATCTACGCGGCCATGGTCGAAAACCTCGACTACCATGTGGGGCGACTCATCGACCATGTGGAGCAGATCGGCGAACTGGACAACACGGTGATCCTGTTCATGTCGGACAACGGCGCCGAAGGCGACGAAATGGAGCTCAACCCCACGTTCGCCGCGCGAATTCGCCGTGAGAACAGCGACAATTCCCTTGCGAATCTGGGGGCGGTGGACTCCTATATCAGCTACGGTCCCGGCTGGGCCCAGGCCGCCACGGCGCCCTTCAGCCGCTTCAAGGGTTTCGCCAACGAAGGTGGAACGAAGGTACCGGCTTTCATTCTGCATGGCGGTGGCACGAATCCCGTTGGCCTCGACGGACAATACCTCGGCGCCATCGACATCGCCCCGACCCTGCTCGATCTCGCCGGCGCGACGCCCGCCGGTTCTTCATTCCGGGGTCGGGAAGTCGCCCCCATTGCCGGCCGGTCCTTTGCCCGCGTTCTCGGCGGCGACGATGCTCCGGTATACGCTGCCGACCACGCCATTGCGATGGAGTTGCACGGGGCGCGATCGGTTCGCCGGGGGCGTTACAAGCTGGTCTGGGAGCAGCCCGCGGGCAACTCGTGGTGGGGTTACCCCATCCCTTCGACCTGGTACCGCTGGCAGCTCTACGATCTGCAGGCGGACCCCGGCGAGTCCACCGATATCAGCGCGGAACACCCGGAGCCGATGCACGAACTGATCGGTATCTGGGACGACTACGCAAACACCTACGGCGTGGTTCGAGACGTGCGCATCCGCGATTTCGAACGCTGGCAAACGTTGCCGGACGACTATGTTGCCCGGTGAGTCATGAATCCGGCCCGGCTCTGCCCCCGGAAGCCGTCGACCACTCAGGGCGGTCAAGTTCCTGCTCGCGGTGGAGTCGTTCGACAGCCAGCCCCGGACCGGCAAATCGGCGGAAAATCCGGGCTCGCGCTGGTTGCGGCCGTGTGCTTTCTCGGGCTGGTAGCCTCCGCCTGGAGTGAAACCTTCCGCCTCACCGCAGGTGGGCCACAATCTGCCAGCCTGCCCTGGATCGGCATCATCGGCACGCTGGTCGTGCCCGAGTCCAACGCGCGGCTGCAGGCCATGGGCAGCGAACATCGCATCGTC
This sequence comes from Gammaproteobacteria bacterium, assembly GCA_047516145.1. GTDB lineage: Bacteria > Pseudomonadota > Gammaproteobacteria > Steroidobacterales > Rariloculaceae > UBA6522. The sequence continues at coordinate 6,427 of JAKZVH010000253.1, read as the reverse complement.
TGGAGGGAGGCCTACGGGGGTTCCCTCTACAAGTGGCAAAACTCCCTCGAAGCCATCGAGATCGGCCTCACCGACATTGGCTGGGTAGGCGCCCTGTGGGAGACGTCGAAGATGCCCCTGCAGAACGTGACCTACTACACGCCGTTCGTCACCGACGACCTGTGGCTGCTGCTGGATCTGTTCAATGACCTGCACGAAACCCTGCCCGAACTCGCCAGGGCCTGGGATGACCAGAACCAGGTTCTGCTGGGCGCCAGCGGGGTCGATACCTACCACCTCATGACCACTTTCCCGGTCAACCGGGTGGAGGACCTGCAGGGACGGAAGATACTCGCGCCGGGGCCGTCGGCGACCTGGCTGGAGGGTACCGGCGCCGTGGCCGTCAACGGGGGCCTGTCCACCTACTACACCCAGATCAATACCGGGGTGGCGGACGGGGTGCTCACGATCCTGAGCGGCGCCTATCCCTACCGGATCCACGAGGTCGCACCCCATATCACGCTGGTGGGAATCGGCGCCCAATTCAATGGCGGCGTAGCCATCAACAAGGCCACGTGGGAACGATTGCCGGCCGATGTGCAGGCGGTCATGTCCCAACTCGGCCGCGACTACAGCCGCACCCTGGCTGAAGCGGTCATGGAGCGCTACGAGTTCGCTCTCGTGGCGGTGCAGCAGGAAGGCGCCCGGGTAGCCACGCTACCGGACGAGGAAAAACGCAAGTGGATCGACGGTCTTCCCGATATCGCCGGCCAATGGGTGCGTGCCGCCGAGGCCCGCGGGCATCCGGCAGGTGACACGCTTCGGGCGTACATGGCCGGTGTTCGCGCGCGCGGTGGCACACCCCTGCGCGACTGGGACGACCTGCGCTGAGCATCCGCGCCACCATTCCCGACAGGCTCGTCCAGTGGATGAACGGTGCCGGCGTGATCTGGGTCTTCGCGCTGACGTTCCTGATCTGCGGCGACATCGCGGGTCGCACGCTCTTCGGCCATCCACTCCAGGCCGTTCCCGAAATCGTCGCCCTGTCACTGATCGCCTGCGTATTCCTGCAACTCGCCTTCGCCGTCAGCCGTGGCCGATTGACGCGCGCCGACATCCTGCTTGGTCGTTTGCAGCGGCGCAGCCCCCTGACTGCCCTCGGCCTGGAACGATTCTTTGCCGTCGCGGGCGCATTCGTGCTGCTGGCGATGGCGGCCGGCGCATGGCCGGACTTCTGGCGCGCCCTTCGCACCGGGGAGTTTTTCGGAGTGGAAGGGATTTACACGCTGCCGATCGCGCCGATCAAATTCATCGTGGTTCTCGGTTCGGTGGCGGCCGCGCTGAGCTTCCTGGCGTTCTCGGGCTCCCGCAACGAGGCAGCGTCGCGGGGCGTGTGGCTGCGAACAGCGCTGATCGTCGCCACGGTGGCCGCGAGCGTGGCGGCAGCCTGGGCCGCGGGACTCAGCGACCGCGCCATCGGTGCCCTCGCCATCGTCGCTGTACTGGCGTTTATCGCCCTTGGAATGCCCATCGCCATCGCGCTGCTCTCGGTCGGATTCGCTGGTTTGGGTCTGCTCAAGCGCGACTTCGGAATCGCCACCGATACATTGTCCCTGGCCGCCCAGGGGACGATCTCCGAGTACGTCTTCGCGACGGTGCCGCTGTTCGTTCTCATGGGCCTGTTCGTGAGCGTGTCGGAGATCGGCCGCGACAGCTTCCGGGCTGCACAGCGCGCGTTTGGCCGGTTCCGCGGCGGATTGGGTATCGCCACGGTTGCCGCCAATGCCGTCTTTGCCGCAATCACCGGCATCTCCATCGCCTCGGCGGCGATTTTCTCGAAAATCGCCGTTCCGGAAATGGTGGCTCGCGGGTATACGGCGAAGTTCGCCGTGGGCCTGACCGCCGGTTCCTCCGTACTTGGGATGCTCATCCCGCCCAGCCTGCTGCTGATCATTTACGGCGTCATCGCCGAAGTCTCCATTGGCGCTCTCTTTATCGCGGCGATCGTGCCGGGCGTGATCCTGGCGGGAGCATTCGCCATCGCCGTATTGCTCATGGCGCGTTTCTGGCCGGGTTTCGTCGGCCACGTGCATGCGGCTGAAGCCGGCCCGGCCGCAGCCGGGCGGTGGGATTCAACACTGGCCGTACTTCCCGTCGCAGCGCTGATTCTGCTCGTGCTGGGCGGCATCTACGGTGGCATCTTTACTCCGACCGAAGCGGGCGCCGCCGGGGCCTTTGCGGCGATGTGCATCGCCGTCGCCCGCCGCCGCCTGACGTGGCCCAAGCTTTGGGAGGTCATGCGGGAAGCGGGTCAGATCACGGTCACGATCCTGTTCCTGATCATCAGCGCAAGCACCTTCAGCCGAATGCTGGCGTTGACGGGACTGCCGGCCGACATGGCCGGGCAACTCGCCGGACTCGGATTGGGCCTGGCGGGATTCCTGACCGGGTACCTGGTGTTGCTGATCGTACTCGGCACGGTGCTCGACTCCACTTCCATCCTGTTGATCCTGCTGCCGCTGGCGCTGCCGGTGGTGAGCGAATTGGGCGGCAACCTTGTCTGGTTCGGGGTGGTAACCGTGATCGGGGTCGAGATCGGGCTGATGACCCCGCCGCTGGGCCTGAGCGTCTACGTGATCAAGTCCAGTCTGGACGATGACGACATCAGCTTGGGCACGATATTCGCCGGTGCCTTCCCGTTCGTCATTATCACGCTGGCTGTTACGGTGTTGTTGATGGCGGTTCCCGGTTTGAGCCTGCTGTTCCAGTGAGCGAAGTATCGCACCTGCAAATCCGAACATTTTCCCCGAATTGTTCGATGTCGGTTGGCGTACCGGGTTCGCTCCACGCACGGGTGATGCTGGAGGCACTGCACTCGAACGACGGATCGTTGAATCGCTCATCATAGCCTTCCGCCGCCGCCAGGCCGGCCGGCGTGAGGCCGTCGGCGCCGGTGCGCTCCATCTTACCGGTTTTCGGACCGCGGATAGGACTGGCCCGATTCGCGTTGCCTCTGCGTTTCTGCGACGCACAGTCAATTCCGACGGGCTACCATGTGCCGATACCCAAGCCAGGCGGCGGCCAAGCCGAGCCCGGCCAAATCGGTGACGAATCCCTGACCCAGCAACCCGATCCCGGCAAGCGTTACACACGCCCGACCGACCGGCGCCAGGGGACCCCGAAGATAGCCAACGATCGCCGCGGCCAGGAAAAAGACACCGATGGCTCCGGTAATGGCGGTGGCGGCGATTTCCCAGATCGAACCGTTGCCGAGCAGCGCCGGGCCGAAAAAGAACGCAAACGGCAGCAGGTAACAGACCAGCCCGTAACGAAATGCGGTCCATCCGACGCGGTTCACGTCGGCGTCCGCGACCCCGGCGGCGACGTAGGACGCCAGGGCCACCGGCGGCGTGATGGTAGATACGCAACCGAAGAAAAACACGAACATATGCGCCGTAAGCAGCGGAACGCCCATGTCGGCAAGGGCCGGCGCGACCACCGTGGCGAGGATGAGGTAGGCGGCGGTTGTCGGGAGCCCCATGCCGAGGATGATCGCGGCCACCATGGTCAGCAATAACGCCACCAGGGGCACACCTGCCGACATCGAGATGATGAAGATGGAGAGCTTGGAGCCGAGCCCCGTGGCCGACAGCACGCCGGATATGATGCCGGCTGCCGCACAGGCTGCGGATATGGGCACGGCGCTTCGCACACCGGCGACAATGGCCCGCCCCGTCTTCCGGAACAGTTCGCCGGACAATTCCCGCGTCCACACGAGATGCAGGACAAGCAGTATCAGAATTGCGAAGAACGAAGATTTAACCGGCGAATAGCCGGCGATCATCATTCCCACAAGAGAGATGAAGGGAACCACGAACGGCAGACCGGACACAAACGTTTTGGACACCGGTTCGCGCCCGTTGGACACAACGTAGTCGGAGCGGATACCGCTCTTCAGGGCCTGCAGGTGAACCACCACCAGGATCGAGACGAAAAACAGCAGCGCCGGCAATAGTCCCGCCTTCATGATGTTGACGTAGGGTGTTCCGACGATCTCCGCCATGATGAAGGCCGCGGCGCCCATGACCGGAGGCATGATTTGCCCTCCCGTCGACACCACCGCCTCGATGGCCCCCGCCTGGTGGGGCAGGTAGCCTTCGCGCTTCATCACCGGGATGGTGAATGAACCGGTTACGGCGACATTTCCCGCCGCCGACCCGGAGATCATTCCCAGCAGCGTGCTGAATATGACCGCGGTTTTCGCCGATGCGGCTGTCATGCCGCGGGTCAGCGCGTTGGAGAACTTGAAGAAGAATCCGCCGGCGCCAAACTCCGACAGGAATGCACCGAATATCGTAAACAGGATAATGTAGGTCGATGCCACCCCGATGGGAATTCCATAGATGCCCTGCCCCGACAAGGACAGGAACGAGATGACGCTCTCCATGCGCACGCCGCGGCCGTAGAGAACACCGGGCATGAAGGGCGAAATCACCGGATACAGAAGGAACAGCGCCGTTATCACGGCAAGGAAATTTCCGGTGGCTCGCCGCGCAGCCTCCACCACGAGAAGAATGATGATGCCGCCGACGACGATATCCAGCGCCGTTGTCATGCCGCCGCTCAGTGCGATCTCGTCCCACCTCACCAGCAGGTAGATTCCGCTCAGCATCGCGGCACTCAAAAGCACCATGCGCACACCGCCGTGCCGCCATTCGGTTGCCTCCGTGCGCCCGGGCCGCAGGAACACCAGGCCCAGCATTACGGTCAGATGTACGGCGCGCACGATCATGGTTGAAACCACCAGCAAGCCCGATACATTGGCCAGGTGGAACAGACCCAGCGCGAGCGCGAGGACACCCACCGTCCGGGTGCGCATCGCGCTTGGGGAAATTCGGGACAGGACGAAAGACATCCCTACCGGGCGGCGAAAAATCGAGCTGCACCAGGATGCAGCGGAATGGGCAGATTCACCGATTGCGAGGCATCTATCTGCCGGGCGATCGCGTTGGTCTCCTGCAATTCGGCGAGATGACCGTATATGGATTCCACGGCGGTGAATACCAATTCGGCGGATTCGCTACCGCGGACGATCAGGATATTGGCAATCGCCAGCACCGATGATCCGGCCGCGGTATCGTAGACCTCAGCCGGAATATCCACCTGATAGTAGTAGGGGTTGTCCGCCACAAACTGCAAGATAACCCCTGGCTCGACGTGGATGAATGCCAGTTCCTGGGTGGCGCGTGTCTGGAGAACTGCCGCCGCCGGGTAACCGGCCAGCGCAAATGCGGCGTCCACGTTGCCGTCACCCAACTGGGTGAACCCATCGGAATATGAAAGAAAACTCGGCACGATGTCATCCAGGGTCATCCCGTGGGCCTGGAGCAGCAGTCTTGCCAAGGTCACCGTGGGACCGCCCGCGGGCCCCAGCGCCACCTGCTTGCCGCGCAGGTCGGCAAACGATTCGACACGGCCCCCGGCGTCCCCGATCAAGTGCAATACGCTGGGATGCAATGCCCCCGCGGCAAGTATGTCCAGCGGGGCCGGATAGGGCCCGTCGCCGCGGTGCGCGAAATAGGCGAGATCGGCGTTGGTGAGCGCCATTTCCAGATCGCCGCTCGCCACCAGGCGGGGGTTCTCCAACGCGCCGCGCGTCACGATGGGGACCATGGAAATACCGTCCGCATGCCGGGTGACCAAACTGGCGAGTCCCTGCCCCAGCGGATAGTACGCCCCGCCCAGGGCAGCCGTGCCCAGGCGGTACTCGACCCGATCGGACGGGGGCGCGCAGCCCATGAGTGTTGCCGCGAGCGCGACGAAGATGAACCGGTCCATGGTGTGTGTATCCGAGCGCTGTGAAGTGATTCGCGATACCAGACCGCATATCTCGCAACTTTCGACTGCGGGCGCCGACGCGCCGGCGACAAATATCGGCGAGATATGCAGCCTGGACGTTTTTTCCAGCTTATCAGATGCTTACCCCATTCACGATGTATTGACACCTTGGTTCCCGCTAACGGATGATTCCAGCGAGCGCCGCGACGTTTCCGGCGCAAGCGAGAGCCAGGTCCGAATCCATGAGCAGAAAACGCCGCAAGCGGAGTCCGGCCCGAGTCACCGCACCGCCGGGCGACGGCAACCCGGGCACGGTCCGCTCGGACACGGCGCCCCGCTTCGACTCCAGCGTCGGGACGTTGCTCGGCGTCGGCGCCTGTTTCGTGCTCTCGGGGTTTGCCGCGCTTCTCTACCAGACGGCTTGGATGCGGCAGTTCTCGGTGGTATTCGGCACCTCCGAATTGGCCGTTGCCACGGTGCTCTCCGCTTACATGGCGGGCCTGGCACTCGGCGCGGGCATCGCGGGGCGGTACGTCAACCGGATTACGCGCCCGGTGCTGGTGTACGGAATTCTGGAGGCGGGCGTAGCGCTATCCGCGCTGGGCGTACC